>DDRA01000142.1:3878-6800 GCA_002343545.1 Bacteriovoracaceae bacterium UBA2428 | reverse complement strand
CAGGATCTGCGCGCCCACGCCGTACTGGCGGAGATCGGGCGCGAAGCCGAGTTTCTCGTTGGCCTCGACCGTATCGAGACCGCCGTCCTGAAGCTCGTAGGCCCGGATCTTGTTGAGCAGGCCGATCCCGCGGCCCTCTTGGCGCAGGTACACGAGCACGCCGCGCCCTTCGCGCCCGATGGCCTCGAGCGCCGCATCGAGCTGACTGCCGCAGTCGCAACGGAGGCTGCCGAAGACGTCGCCCGTGAGGCACTCCGAGTGCACGCGCACGAGCACGGGTTCGCGCTCGAAATCGGCCGGGTTACCCGCGATCACGGCGACGTGCTCGCGGCCGTCGATCTCGTTCTCGAAAACGCGAATCTCGAAATCCTGACCAAAGCGAGTCGGCAACTTGGAACGGGCGGCTTCGCGCACGAGACTCGAGTCGCGGTGCAAACGATAGAGAATCAGATCAGCGACCGAAACGATCGGAATGTCGAAGCGCGCCGCGATGAGCTCGAGGTCCGGACGGCGGGCCATCGACCCGTCGTCCTTGAGGACTTCGCAGATGACGCCGGCGGGCTTGAGCCCGGCGAGCCGCGCGAGATCCACCGAACCTTCGGTCTGGCCCGCGCGCACGAGCACGCCGCCGCGCTTCGCCCGCAGCGGAAAGATGTGTCCCGGCACGACGATGTCGTCACGCGAGACGTCGTCGCGAATGGCGGTTTGGATCGTGTGCGCGCGATCGTGGGCCGAGATACCCGTGGTGACGCCGCGCTTGGCTTCGATCGAAACGGTGAAGGCCGTTTGGTAGGGAGCCTCGTTCCGGTCCGTCATCATGGGAAGGTCCAGACGATCGAGCATCGGTCCGTCCATCGCGAGACAGATGAGCCCCCGGCCTTCCTTCGCCATGAAATTCACGAGCTCGGGCGTCGCGAACTGCGCCGCGAAGACGAAGTCTCCCTCGTTCTCGCGGTCTTCGTCGTCGACGAGGATGATCATCCGGCCCGAGCGAATACGATCGAGCGCGACTTCGACGGCCTGCAGGCTCCGTTCGAGCGAGGCTTCGGAATGGGAATCCGGGGAGTTCACGGCTTGAAACGTAGAGCCCGCGTCGCGTACTTGGCAAGGAGATCCGCCTCGACGTTGACCAGGGCGCCGGGCGCAAGGCCACCGAAGCGCGTCACGACGAGGGTGTGCGGGATGAGGGTCATGCGGACGATCGTGCGATCGGGCTCGTCCAGGACTTCGTTCACGGTGAGACTCACGCCGTCGACCGCCCAGGACCCCTTCTCGACGAGATAGGGAGCCACGCGTCGACGCGCCTCGCCCTCGAGCACGACTTCCCACAGGACGTAATCGCCCTGGGGACGGCTCTGGCCGATACGGCCGCGGGCATCCACGTGCCCGGTCACGACGTGACCGCCCATCTCGTCCCCGAGACGGAGCGAAGCCTCGAGGTGGACCCGGGCGCCGGGCCCCGAGATCTCGGCCAGGTTCGTCCGGGCCAGAGTCTCCTCGGAAACGTCGAAATCCAGGTCAAATCCCGATCCGTGGGCTTCGATCCCCACGACGGTCAGGCAGGCGCCATTCACCGCGATCGAGTCGCCCAAACGGACCGAGCGAAAACGCTCGTGCGTGGCGCGCAATCGCAAGCGGCGGCCCGACGCGCCGGTCAGCGTGGCCGAGACGCAGACGCCGCATTCGAGGACGAGTCCAGTGAACACCGCGCGCGGGCCTAGACGGCCACGACCTCGACGATTTCGGGGATGATGTCCTTGAGGCGGTTCTCGATGCCGAGCTTGAGCGTCGCCGTCGACGACGGACAGCCCGCGCAGGACCCCTTCATGTGCAAGAAGACGATGCCGTCTTGGTACTTCTCGAAAGAAATGTCGCCGCCGTCCATCGCGACGGCCGGGCGGATCTCGCGGTCCAGGAGCTCGATGATCTTGATCTCGATATCCGTGCGCCCTTCGACGTTCGTCGACTCGGACTGCGTGAGCAGCTCGGCCGAGACGGCCTTCTCGCCGCTCGCGAGAAAATTGCGGATCGTCGTGATGATCTGCTCGTTCAGCTCGGTGAGCGAGTCCTGGTTCGCGAGTGTCACCGTGACGAAGTTCTTGCCGACCATGACGCCCGAGATGCCAGGCAAGCCGAAGAGCTTTTCGGCGAGCGGCGATTTGCCGCGGGTCGACTCGAGATCCGAGAAGTTAAACGCACCCGCCAGAAGGAACGCGACGTTCGTCAGGTACTTGAGCGTGTTCGGGTTCGGGGTGAATTCCAGTTCAACCGAGAAATCTTGGGGGCTTGCCATACCCCCACCCTCGCCGAGGCCGGGCGCCGACTCAAGCCCGTATCACGTGAGGGATAACAAGGAGGGCTTTTTAGAGCCGGAGCTTCAAGAAAAGGTCCGAGGGCCCGACCTGCTCGAGGTAGCTGAGCTTTCCCGGCAATCCCTTGAGATCGCCCGAAGCCAAGGCCTCGAGGCGCGGACCGCCCCCCAGAAAACGGGTGTTCACGAAGAGCCAAACCTCGTTCACGAGCCCCGCGTCGAGCCAAGCCGTCGTGAGACGCGGGCCGGCCTCGACCATGACGTCGTGCAGATCCAGTCCGTAGAGATGGCGGGCAAAGTCGACGAGGCGATCGACCTTCACGGCTTCGGCCCAGCCCGGGTGGCGGGCGACCTTGTAGGCCGAGAGGTCGGGTTTCGCGCGTTGGGAAATCACGAAGACGCGGGGCTGGTGCGGGCGCAGCTTGTCGCCGTCGCGCGCGGTGAGCAGCGGATCGTCGACTTCGATCGTGCGGAAACTCGTCACGAGCGCGTCCACGCGTCCGCGCAGCTCGCCGCCCCGGTTGCGGGCCTCTTCCTCGGTGATCCAACGGCTTTCGCCGCGGGCCGAAGCCCAGGAGCCGTCGAGCGACGTGGCCATCTTCACCGTCACG
>DDRA01000142.1:1678-3720 GCA_002343545.1 Bacteriovoracaceae bacterium UBA2428 | reverse complement strand
CCCCGTCACGAAGGGGCGCCCTTGGCGATGGGCCACGAGCCACTCACGGTTGATCGTTTCCGCGACGTCGGCGCCCACCCCCAGCACAACCTCGATGCCGGCTTGGCGCAGGATCTGGATTCCTCGACCGGCGACCTTCGGAAAGGGGTCCTCGAGCGCCACGAGGACGCGCGCGACGCCCGCTTCGATGAGGGCCTGCGTGCAGGGCGGCGTCCGGCCGTAGTGGCAACAGGGCTCGAGGGTCACCGCCACGGTCGCGCCCTTAAGCGGGATCCCCTGCTTGCGGGCCAGCTCCATCGCTTCGATTTCGGCGTGCGGGGCGCCGGCCTTCTGGTGGTGCCCCAAAACGACGCGCCCGTCCTTCGCGAGGATCGCGCAACCCACGCGGGGGTTGGGACGAACGAGTCGGGTCGAAGCACGCGCTTCGTTCAGCGCGAGCCGCATGAGATCGGCGTCGGTCATGGGTTCGAAGGCGTCTCCCCGTCGCGCAGGAGGCTATTCATTTCGGCCATGAGCTCACCCACATCCCGGAAGCGGCGGTAAACCGAGGCGTAGCGCACGTACGCGATCTCATCGAGCTCGCGCAGGGCTTTCATGATGTAGGCCCCGATCTCGGCGCTCGACACCGTGTCGCGGCCTTCCTCGATCAACTTCCACTCGATGTCGGCCACGACCTTCTCGAAGGCCGAGGGCGGCACCGGGCGCTTGCCGCAGGCCACCTGCAACGAGTGCAAAAGCTTCGCGCGATCAAAGGGAGCGTAGGTCAGGTTGCGCTTGATGACGAGCGTGTTGAGCTCTTCCACCCGCTCGAGCGTGCGCCAACGACGCGAGCACTTGAGGCACTCGCGACGGCGGCGGATGCTGCGGCCTTCCGAATCGGGCCGCGAATCGAGAACCTTCGTATCGGCGAAGCTGCAATAAGGACAGTTCATCGGTACGACTCGGGGTAGATTTCGAAGCCTTCGCAAAGCGCGGCGACCTTGCGGCGGACCTCGCCGAGCTTGGCGGCGTCGGCGCGGACCGTGATCGTTTCGTCGATCAGCGCGGCGATGCGATCCATCTCGCCGCCGCCCATTCCGCGCGTCGTGATCGCGGCGGTACCCAGGCGCACGCCGCTCGTCACGAACGGCGAGGCCTTATCGAAGGGAATCGTGTTGCGGTTGGCGTTGATGCCCGCGGCGTCGAGCGCGACTTCGGCTTCGCGGCCCGTCACCCCCTTGTTCGTGAGGTCCACGACGAAGAGGTGGTTATCGGTGCCGCCCGAAACGATGCGGTAGCCCTTCGCGGCCAAGGCCGAAGCCAGACGCGACGAGTTCTCGATGACTTTCTGCGCGTAACCCGAGAAGGAAGGATCGAGCGCTTCGCCGAACATGACGGCCTTGCCCGCGATGACGTGCATGAGCGGACCGCCCTGCAATCCCGGAAAGACGGCCGAATCGATCTTCTTGGCGAAGTCTTCGTGGCACATGATGAAACCCGAACGCGGCCCGCGCAGGGTCTTGTGCGTCGTCGACGTCACGATGTGCGCGTGCGGGAACGGGCTCGGATGACGACGGCCCGCGACGAGGCCCGAGATGTGGGCCATGTCGACCATCAAAATCGCCCCGACCTCATCGGCGATCGCACGGAAGGCCTTGAAGTCGACCGTACGGGAGTAGCTCGAGTAGCCGGCGATGAGGAGCTTCGGCTTTTCCTTGAGGCAGAGCTCGCGGACCTGATCCATGTCGAGGCGCTCGTCCTCGGCGCGTACGCCGTAGGGAACGACCTTGAACCACTTGCCCGACAAGTTGACCGGGCTACCGTGCGTGAGGTGTCCGCCGTGCGGAAGGCTGCAAGCGACGATCGTGTCGCCCGGATTCAGGAGCGCGAGGAAAACGGCCTGGTTGGCCTGCGCGCCGCTATGGCTTTGCACGTTGACGTGGGGAACGAAGCCGTCCACCGAGAAGAGCTTCTTCGCGCGCTCGCGGGCGAGGTTCTCGACGACGTCGACCCATTCGCAACCGCCGTAGTAACGCTTTCCCGGGTAGCCTTCGGCGTACTTG
>DDRA01000142.1:822-1589 GCA_002343545.1 Bacteriovoracaceae bacterium UBA2428 | reverse complement strand
CGGGTAGCCTTCGGCGTACTTGTTCGTGAGGATCGAGCCCATGGCCTGGAGAACGGCGCGGCTCGTGTAGTTCTCGCTGGCGATCATCTCGAGGTGATGGGCCTGCCGGCCGTGTTCTTTGTCGAAAGCCGCGACGAGCTCCGGGTCTCTTTCCTTGAGTTCGGCATGAAAGAGTTCTCGGGGGGTCACGGGCTCTCCTTTCGCGGGGCCGCCGGCCCCTCTGTGTTCAAAGCCGCTTCGCCGAGCATCGGCGAAAGCGCGCTAGACCCCCGAATCGGGGATCTCGTCCAATAAGTTCACTCTGTCCTCGTGCCGACCTCCTTCGAAGTCGCTCACGAGCCAGGCGTCCACGATGCGGCGAGCTTCCTCGCCGTCAAGCAGACGAGCGCCCAGACACAAAACATTCGAAGCATTGTGCTCACGTGAGAGGCGCGCCACGTCCTCGCGAAGGGCCAGGACCGCGCGAATGCCGCGAACGCGGTTCGCCGCGATCGAGACGCCCACGCCGGAACCGCACACCAAGATCCCGCACGGACGCAGGCGCTGTTCGGCGTTCGTGTTCTCGACGATCGCCTTCGCCACGGCGAATCCGTAGATCGGATAATGGACAGACTGCGGCGCATGCGTTCCCATGTCTTCGATCACATAGGAACGGGTTTCCAGGTAAGTCTTGAGAAATTCCTTCAGATCGAAACCGGCGTGGTCGGATCCGATCCAGATTTTCTTTTCCATCTGGATCTTCTCCTCCTAACCCAGTTTCTTCAGGA
>DDRA01000142.1:466-681 GCA_002343545.1 Bacteriovoracaceae bacterium UBA2428 | reverse complement strand
GAGGAGCGAAGCGTTCGTTCCCCCGAATCCGAAGCTATTCGAAAGCGCCGCCCGGATGGGACGCTTTACCGCGTTGAGCGGCGTGTAATTCAAGCGACAGGCCGGATCCTGCTGCTCAAGGTTGATGGTCGGAGGACACACGCCATGGTGAATGGCGAGCGTCGTGATGAGCGCTTCGAGCGCGCCCGCCCCGCCGAGCAGATGCCCCGTCATCG
>DDRA01000142.1:0-337 GCA_002343545.1 Bacteriovoracaceae bacterium UBA2428 | reverse complement strand
ATGCCCCGTCATCGACTTCGTCGACACGCAGTTTAACGAAGCCGCGTGGGCCCCGAACACGGATTCGATCGCCTGGCTCTCGGCGATGTCGCCGGCCGAGGTCGAAGTTCCGTGCATGTTGACGTGATCAATCTGCGAGGAGTCGAGGCCGGCGTCCTCGAGCGCGAGTCGCATGCAGCGAGCCGCTCCCTCGCCGTTCTCGCTCGGAGTCGTCATGTGGTAGGCGTCGGAGTTGAGTCCGTAACCGCCGATCTCACCCAGGATCGTGGCGCCACGCCGTTCGGCGTTCTCGAGCGACTCCAGGATGAGCACCGCGGCGCCCTCGCCCATGACGAAG
>DDRA01000177.1:19154-19564 GCA_002343545.1 Bacteriovoracaceae bacterium UBA2428 | reverse complement strand
TGACGGCCGTCTTCCCGTTGCCCACGTGGGCGTAGCCGTAAACCGTGGGTCCGCAGGCGTAAAAGCTGACCTTGCCCGGGGTGCGGGGCGCAAAGATATCCTTGCGGCCCGTGAGCGTGTTTTGGATGCGGATTTCGGGCAGACCGGTCGTCGGCATGGGTCCGAAACTAGCAGAAAGCCCTCGCTTTCGCGCGGGCCTGCGTTGCCTTCTTAGCCCTTGGCGAGGAGTCGCGAGAGCGAGCTCGGATCGATCCCCAGGGCCGAGGCGAGAACTTTACGCGGGATGTTCTTCCAAAGCGTCGGCTCGCGCGTTTGGAGGGCTTTCAGCCGCTCCCCCGCGCTCTGAAAAAGCAGAGCGTTAGCGGACTCTTCCTGCTCCTCGAGCAAGGACTCGGCGATGCGCCGGGCGA
>DDRA01000177.1:18699-19032 GCA_002343545.1 Bacteriovoracaceae bacterium UBA2428 | reverse complement strand
GGACTCGGCGATGCGCCGGGCGATCCGGGCCCCGGCCGCGTGACGGTCGAGGAAACTGCGGACCTTCTCGGCGTCGAAAGTCAGAAGGGATGAGGGCGCCAAGGCCTGGAGACTCTCGCTCGCGCTCTTCCCCCGAATCCAGGAGACGTAGGGGACCGCGAAGCCGCCTTGGGTCACGAAGAGCGACGTGAACTCGTCTCCCCGGGGGCCGTTTCGCACCTTACGGAGCAAGCCCGACTCGAGGAAGGCGACCCGCTTGACCGTCTCGCCTTGTCGCGTGAGAAAGTCGCCGGTCGCGAGTTGAAGGCGGGCTCCCGTATTGGCGAGAAACTC
>DDRA01000177.1:6581-18527 GCA_002343545.1 Bacteriovoracaceae bacterium UBA2428 | reverse complement strand
GAAGAGGCCTTTGAGTCGCGCGTGAAAGTCGTTGGGGCCCATCTTCGCTTCCATTCGTCGTCGAATTTATAGCATCGGGCGAATTCCCTCTCGCTTGATCTAGATCAAGCCCCCGGGAATTCACCCGTCCGTCGAGTTATCCTGTTTCAGTGACTCGTCGCCATGAACACCACGGTATGTCGGGCGATCGCGACCAGCGTCGTCTCTTGGAAGATCTGGATCTCGGCCGTGTAAACGCATTTTCCGCTCGTCGAGAGATCCTGGCGGATCCGAGCGATCTCCTCTTCGGGCAGCGCGGCGACGGCGCGCAGGCTGCCCGTCGCGGGGCGGATGTGCTTGACGTAGCCGTCCTTCAGCCACCCCTGAATCTTGGGGCGGGGGTCCTGCGGATCGTCCATGCCCAGAAGCGAGTAGTCGCCGAGGCCCGCGTATCCGGCCAACCCGCTCGTGTAGTCGGCGAGGATGTAAAAGGTGGCAGCTTGCAGGGTCCCGTTTTGGTTGAGACCGAGGTCGTTCGCCTCCAGGGAGCAGACGACTTCGCGGGGGCTCAGCGTTTGAATGCGGAAGTCCAGGCCGGCGGCCAAGGGAACCAAGCCTCGGAGCGAGCTTTCGAGGCGGGATTGGGTGGCGGTATTGGTCGGCTGGGGAATCATAATAATCTCCTTATTATTAATCATTTAACGCATTGCATAATACGCCAGGACACCCAAAAGTTCGTTAACCTAGGATAAGAAATGATGGACGATCCCTTTCAGGCCCTCCGTAAGATGTTTGAGCGCTACGCCCCTATTCCGGACGCGGAATGGGAGCTCTTTCGACCGGCCCTCCGTCCGGAGAAGATCGAGAAGGGAAAAGTTTGGATCGAGATCGGCCAGGACGGCGACGCGATCGCGTTCCTCCTGAAGGGGCTCATGCGGAATTACTACGTGATGGCCGACGGGAACGAATACACGCGCGCCTTTCGGGCGGCCGGCCAATTCGTCGCTTCTTACTCATCGGCGCTGAGCGGCGAGGTGTCGCAATGCGCGGTCGAAGCGGTGGAGGACTGCGAGGTTCTCACGTTTTCGTACCGCGAGTTCAAGCGTGGCTTCGCCCGTCACGCGTGTTGGGAGCGCATCGCCCGGGTCATCGGCGAAGAGATGTACATCGAGTACCAGAAGCGCGAGTACGAGCTGCTATGCATGGACGCCTTGACCCGCTACGAGGCCTTTCAGAGCCGATACTCCAGTCTTCACGATCGACTCAGTCAGTCTCTCATCGCGAGCTACCTGGGCATCACGCCGGTTTCGCTCAGCCGCCTGCGGGGCAAACGCGCGCGGAAGGATTTTTGACGACGTCCTTTGACCTAGCTCAAAGCGAAAGCGGCGCGAAGCTTCCATACTGAAGCGGCAACTCAGAAGGAGAATCAATGAGAGTTCCGTTTTGGCTGGGATCCCTTTTTTCGCTGACTTTCGTGTCGTGTTCGAGCTCGCAGGAAGCCGTGCTTTCCCGCGAACCCTCGAGCACCGCGGCCGGTCTCAACCAGGAGACCTATCTCGGCGGAAGCGCCGAAGCGGAAGCCGCCCAGTTCGAGACGATGAAGACGCAGATTCGCGACATCATCGTTCGCCAGACCAAAACCTTGCGCGGTCAGGATACGCATCAGCGCGGATTTCACTCCAAGGCGCACGGCTGCCTGAAGGGCACGCTCGCGCTCGATAGCGATCGCCCGAGCTGGACGCGGCACGGGATCTTCGGCAACGAAACCCAGGGATGGAAGCTGTGGGCCCGTTTCTCGAACGGGGCCGGTTGGCGCGAAGCCGACATCAATCCCGACGTTCGCGGTCTCGCGCTGAAAGTGATCGGCGTGCCCGGTCCGAAGTTCATGAGCGACGAATCCATGACCCAGGACTTCGTCATGATCAACAACGCGACGGGTTTCGGCTCGGACGGCAAGCGCTTCATGGATTTCGCCGAGGTGAACGCGAAGTCGAAAGGCCTCAAGCGTCTCACGGAGCTTTCCGCCTACGCGGCGCTCAACCGCGACACCCATTCGGCGATCATGCGCGGCGTGACGACCACTCCCCTGATCAAGAGTGTGGCCGACATCCAGTACTGGGGAGGCACTCCTTATCGCCTGGGTCCCGATCAGGCCATCAAGTACAGCGTGCGTCCCATGGAGTGCTTCCGGGCCTCGGTCCACTCGGACTGCAATAGCGGCAAAGACATTCCGGAAGAGGCCAAGGACACCGGACGTTTTGAGCGAGAGCTCGCTTGCCGGGTCCAAGATCGCCCGAACTACGCTCCCAAGGATGAGAACGGGCTTCACATCGTGAGAGAGGGCTTCTGCATGGAGCTCGTCGTTCAACCCCAAGACCTCGAGCGACCGGAGCGGACTCCGATCGAAGATACGTCGAAAGAGTGGAAGACGCCCTTTACCCGCGTTGGCATCATCACCTTCCGCAACCAAGTGCCTTCGGAGCACGCGGATCTTTGCGAGAAGATGGTCTTCAATCCGTGGCACGCGATCGAAGCGCACCGGCCGCTCGGCCACCAAAACCGCGCCCGCCGCGTCGTTTACGAGGCGAGCGCCGTGCACCGCCAGGGTGGAGTCACCGAAGCCGCGCTCGAGTGGTAGAAACGACAAAGCCTCCGGTCGCTCACGCGGCCGGAGGCTTTGATAAGATTTCGGATCTAAGAACTAGTTCGGAAGCTCGAAGATCTGACGGAGCTCGTTCTCGATGATGTCTTCGCGGATCTGCTGGG
Source organism: Bacteriovoracaceae bacterium UBA2428 (assembly GCA_002343545.1). GTDB lineage: Bacteria > Bdellovibrionota > UBA2428 > UBA2428 > UBA2428 > UBA2428. The sequence goes on along the minus strand of DDRA01000177.1, from coordinate 15,782 downwards.
CGAGCGACAGTTCCTTCACGAGAAGGCTCTTCGCGGTGTCGAGCATTTTGCGCTCACCGAAGGAGAGGTCCTTCTCCATCTTGAGGCGGTAAAGATCGCGAAGGACTTCGGCGATTTCGTACACCGAACCCGTTTTGATCTTTTCCATGTACTCGCGATAGCGGCGGTTCCAGGTCTGGTTGTCGACCGAAACTTCCTTCGTCTTGAGGATCTTGTAGATCTTCGAGACGTCCTTCTTGGCGATGATCGACCGCAGGCCGACGTCCTTGACCTTATCCGTGGGGATAAGGATCGTGCTGCCGTTCTCAAGCAACTGAAGGATGTAGAAGTACTTCTTACGTCCTCCGATATCCTTTTCTTGGATACCTCGTACGACGCCAACGCCGTGAGAAGGGTAAACTGCGTTGTCTCCGACTTTAAAAATGGCCAAGATCGCGCCTCCGTCCTGGTGGCCGCGGTGACCAAAGCCAAATTGGGGGTATTCCCCAATTCAGGATCGGTGTGCTAAATCCAGTAGCACAGCACCGAGAGCCGAGTTATCCGAAGTCCTCCCTGCGACGGATCCGTCCTACGGACTCACCCGCAACAGTGAAAGGCCTCTTCGGGAAATTAGGGCATACCTAAAACCGTTGGGGAAAATACCACAGTTCGCATATGCCGGGCAAGTATAATGAGCACCTCATCCTGGCTTCGAAGTCGCCCCGCCGGCAGGAGCTAATTCGCTTACTTTTCAATAATGTAGGCCAAATCTCGGCCTCAGATGAAGAGCCGCGGTGGCGGTCGGGCGAACACCCCAAAGACTATCTCCAGGCCTGTATTGACGCTAAGTGGCGATCCGCCCTTTCCCAGGCTGACCCGATCTCCGGGGGGGGGGGCAAGGCTTCGGGCCTCCTGGTCGGAGACACGATCGTGGTCCTTGGGAACGATGTTCTGGGCAAGCCCGATACCCCCGCGGAGGCCAAAGAGATGCTGGGCCGCTTGTCGGGAGTCGAGCATGAAGTTTGGACGGGTATTCGACTCGGCCGCCGGCACGGCGACAAGCTTAGGGTCCGCGATTCGGTCGTAAAGAGCCGGGTCCGCTTTCGGCCCCTGGCCGCGACCGAGATCGAACGCTACGTCGAAATCGAGAAGCCCTTCGATAAAGCCGGCGCCTACGGCTTCCAGGACCGTGCCCTCCTGTTCGTGCAAAGCGTGAAGGGCTCCTATTCCAATATCGTCGGCCTGCCGGTCGAGGAAGTCCGTCGGGTGGCGGGAGCCTTGAAGTTTGTCTGAGCTAGAAGGCCTTCGCGCGAAGTGGGACGAAGTTCTCGAGGCGGTCGATCGTGCGGCCAAACGATCCGCTCGCCCCGTCGATGCGGTCAAGATCCTGCCCGTGTCGAAGGGGCAATCGATCGCCGCGCTCGAAGCGGCCCTCGCGCTTCCGCGCTTTCCGCCGCGTTTCGGGGAGAACTACTTCGAAGAACTCGAAGCAAAGGCCGCGCACTTTCCGAGCTCGGTCGAGTGGCACTACCAAGGGCGCTTGCAAAGCCGAAAGATTCCCGGGGTGCTCGAGCTGGTCACCGTGCTCCAGACCGTGGCGCGCGCGAAGGAAGTCGAGGTCATGGCGAAGGGAAGTCGCAAGCCGGGGTTCGGCTTCTTCGTGCAGGTCAACGTATCGTCCGAAGATCAGAAAAACGGTTGCCCGACTTCGGAACTGCCGCTTCTGCTCGAGCGCATCGAAGCGCTCGGATTGTCCTCGGCGCTGAAGGGTCTGATGACTCTGCCATCGGATCTGGAGATCGTCGGCGAAAGGCGGCTCCGCCAAGAATTTTCGGCTCTGCGCGATCTGCGTGATCGCCACCTGCCCGGCGGCGAGCTCAGCATGGGCATGAGCCACGACTTCGAGATCGCCATCGAAGAAGGAAGCGATTGGGTTCGGGTCGGGTCGAGAATCTTCGGCGCGCGTTCGACGCGCTAGAAGGGGTTCGGCGCGAGTCGGCTCGTCTCGATCCAACCGCGAAACGACGAGGGCCTTTCGATCTCGGTGAAGTCTCCGCTTATGCGGAGAACGCGAATACGCGCGCCTCCCGGCAACTCCATGAGCGAAGCGCTCGAGGAAAGCGGCGTCGAATAAAGCGGCGCCTTGCCACGCAAAACCGTCACGGAACGGCCCGTGTAGACGAAGCCGGCCAGTCCGAAGCCGAGCAAGGCCAAGCATCCCAGCGCGTAGGCGCCGCGTCTGCGCTCGCGCCGAAAGTATCTCATCGCCGCCGCGACGAGCAACAAGAGGCTCGCGCCGAAGAGGATCTCGTTCCAACGGACGTAGGTGGAAATGCGCTGGCTCCATTCGACGGGATGCGAGAGTCGCGCGCCGAAACCGGATTCGACTTGGCCTTGAATCCAAGCATGGTCCTGGCGGGCGGCGCGGTCCCATCGATCAAGCCGAATCGCGTAGTCCAGATGTTCGAGCGCGAGTCCTTGTTCGCCGGATTTCGAGTAGGCCTGGCCGAGCGCGCGCTCGAGGGCGCCATTGCTAAGGCCGGCGTCGCGAACGGCTTTGAAGGAGGCAATTGCCTCGGCGGGTCGTCCGCCCGCGAGCGCCGCGACGCCTTGTTGATAGACTTCGGCGGGAGTTTTTTGTTGGGCCGGAGCGCTTTCGTCTGCCATGGCGAGGGCTTTTAGAGATTGAGTTCGGCTTCGAGGGCTTTCACGAGGGTTTCGAGCTCGGCGATCTGCCCTTTGAGACGTCGGTTCTCGACCAGCAGGCGCTCGTAGTCTTCGCGCAGGAAAAGCGGAACGACGTCGTTCGAGTTCAAGAAGCTTTCCACCGGATCCAAGACTTTCAGCGGTTCCGAGAAAGTCGTCGCGGGGGCAGCTTGGGCGATCGGCGTCTTGTCCGGGGTCGCGATCGTCACCGACCGGATGGATTGACGGATCGGCGCCACGGTCTCCGGAGCCGAAGTCGGCTCGAGAGCGATGTCCGCCTCGTTACTCTCGAAATCAAAATCTTCTTCTTCGATGCGTGCGCCCGGCTGTCGCGAGAAGAGAGGGGCGACGTTCAAGGTCTCCGAACTGTCTTGGAGAAGGTACTTCCCGCGTTGCATGCGGAAAGGGATCGCCTTGGCGCGAATACGGCGGCGGAGCGTCGATTGAGAAACGCCGTACTTTGCCGCGAAGGCCCCCAGATCGATCCACCCGTCCATAGCTCTGACTCTATCGGGTTTCGCGTTCCAGGCAAGACGCGATAAACTTCCTGGGTGATCGACTTTTCCCGAAAGAAGAAGCTCGGCCTGGTTCTGAGCGGGGGGGCCGTCAAAGCGGCGGCGTTCCACGTGGGGGTCGCGTTGGCCCTCGAGCAGAAAGGCTTTCGCTTTCTGGGGGGGACGCGCGACAATCGTCTCGCCGATCCTTTGACGGACATCACGAAGACTTTTCAGGTCTACGTCGGATCTTCGGCCGGATCGCTCGTGACGACCTTCTTGGCCCAAGGCGGACGCCTGCGCGATCTCGTGGCGAGCTTCCAGTCCTCCAAGGAAGAAACGGCGATCCCCGGCATGAAATACTGGGAGATGCTGTCGCCTCGCTTCCGTCGGGCCACGGACATCCGGAATCTCAAGAATTACCTGTGGTCGATGCTGCGGGAGCGTTCCCTCCAGAGCCCGTTCTCGACGGCGGGGATCAAACGTTACCTCGAGGCGCACGTTCTCCAGTCGGATGCCTTCTCCGATCTCGAGCCGGATCTTTTCATCGTCGCGACGGAATTGAATCAGTCCAAGAAAGCGATCTTCGGTCGCTATAAGGCGCTTAGCCAGGATCCTTACCTAGAATACCGGGACGACGTTGCCGTCGGCGAGGCTTGCGCGGCGAGCATGTCGATACCCCCGGTTTTCCACCCCTACGAACTCAAGGTGGACGGCCAAATCAAAGAATACTTCGACGGAGAAATCCGCGAACCCCTCAGCACGCACGTCGCGCGCGATGCGGGCTGCGACCTCATCGTGTGCAGCTACACGCACCAGCCGGTGAGGTTGCGCCACGGATCGCTCTCGCAAATGGGCGTCGAGGAAGTCGTCCTGCAGGCGGTTTACCAGGCCATCGAGCAAAAAATTCAGTTATCGCGCGGAACCCGGCAGCGCGAGCGTGCGCTCGTGGACCGGATCCGGAAGTTCTTCCTGGAGAACCAGCTTTCGGACGCCCTTTGCGATCAGCTGATCGAAGAGGTCGAGTCTCGGCTCAGCTACAAGTCCGAGGTTGACTACATCTACATCAATCCACGCGCGTCGGATCTCGAGATGTACCGGCTACCGCACTTCTCGCTGCAGAAGTCGAAGACCGAAAAGATTGTGCGCAAGGGCTTCGTGGCCGCGATGTCGGCCCTGCGCGGATTGAACGTCGGAGCTTAGCTTTGGGCCCCCACGCCTCGGTTGACGGCTAGAACTGGGTTTGCGTGATCGTCTCGAGATCCGTGCGCACGACTTGGATCGCCAAACCCTTCTTGGTCTGCGGATCGACGGCGACGATGTGCCACTCGCCGGCGTTCAGATTGGCGATCGCGAAGTTCTGCGTAACCGCATGCGTGCGATCTCCGCCCGCCGTCGCAACGTTGTTCGCGTCGAAGTAGAAAACCTTGGCCTCGCGATTCTGGTGCCCACGTCCGTCGAAAACCACGAGGCTGACGGACTTGCGGAACACTTCGGGGCGCAGGTGGCCGAATACGATTCCCTTCTGGAGCGGAACTTCGTGGATGCTGTCGCGGAAGATCTTCTCGAGATGCCCGCGCGTGAAGAGGTTCAGGGCGGTCGGGAAGTAGTCGTTGCCGGGGATCGCGCTGACCCAAGTTCTCAGGTAACCCTGCGCCCGGATGTCGATCAAGTCGACGCTGCTGCGCGGATGCAAGTCGTCGATCTTCAGCTCGCCTTCGGAGTCGGGCAAGTGGACTCCGCGTTGCCCGCCGACCGTGACGTGGATATTCGTCTCGGGACGCTCGAGCGCAAACACGTCGACGACTTGGGACTCGGCCTTCTTGGGCGCGCTTTCCACGATGGTCGTCGTGACGACTTCGGGAAGGTCGGTGAAATCCACGAGGTGAGCGGGCCATTCCTTGGCGGCTTCGCTTTCCTGCGCCGAAGCGTTTTTCGTCGGCATGAGGTACTGCAGGCCCGCGCCGAGGCCGGTCACGAGGAAGTCGCCCTGCGGGCCCGTCTCGCGCGGGGCCGTATGGAAGAGACCCACGGAGCCCAACGAGTAGTAACTGCGGAAGGGTTCCACGACGTTGGCCTCGACTCCGACGCCCGCGAGAGGATGGTACTTGGAGGAAAGGACCTTGCCGAGAACGATGCGTTTGGTGGCGTCGGGCGTCACGCCCAAGCTTTTGAGGATGGGAGCCAAGCGGGACTCTCGCACCATGACCACGGGACTCAGCGTACCGGCCGTCGCGTAGGATACGGCCGGAAGGTAGCCGGGGGCGCGGACGATGAAACGCGACGCGACCGAGAGCGGGTAAGGTCCTTTGGCGACGCCCGTGCTTTCGACGGGAGTCTTGAGTCCCGCGCCGACGCCGACCCACTCCACGGTGGCGCCGTCGACCGTCGCGAAACGACCCGACAAGAGGGCTTCTTCGTCGAGCACGAAGACACGCATGGCGTTCTTCGCGAGCTTCGGAACGCTGACTTTACGCGGCTCGCTCCGGACGGCGACGCTCGTCGCTTCGGCCTTGGTCGGCGCCACCGCGGCGGGGGCCGCGGGAGTCACGGCCAAGACGGGAGCGGCGATCGAGGCGGGGCTCCGAGGGGCTTTGGGTCCCTGGAGCGCGGGCGTCGCCGGCACGCGAAGCGCGTTGTCGAGCGCGCCGATGCGAGCGGATTCGTTCGGACGCGCGACGAACTGGAACGGCGATTCCTTGAGGGTCGCGGCCGCCCAACGTGGCTGTCGCGGCGGGCGCGCGAGCACGGAGTGCGAATAAGAAACGTCCAGGCCCGAATCGAGGACTTGCTTGATGGCGACCGGAACGGGCCGGACGACTTTCACGTCCGTGGGCTGGTCGAACACGAGCGACTTCGAAAGGGGATGCGGCGATTCGAAACCCCAGCGAGGTTGCTTCCACGCGGAAGGGTTGGCCGCCTCGGCCGTTTCCAACCAAGGCGAAGAAAGAATCGCGAAAAGGCTAAATCCAAAGAGAACCCGAGGACCCATGAGAAGTCTCCCTCACATTTGGAAGCGTCTTGGTTTGCAGCCTTGATCTCTTCCCTTAAACTGAACCCACGTTCGAACCGACTTAAAAAGAATAGATGCCGAGAGGGAACTCGCAAATGTCTGAAATACGTCGTTCCGTCGAAGAGACGACGCTCCGCGCGAGCTTCGGCCAAGAGATTTCCTCGGGGAAAAGTTGGACGCTCTCGAAACTCGCCGGCGATGCCTCTTCGAGAGAATACTATCGGCTCGTTGACGGAACGGGAAAATCTTTCGTGCTTCAGGTGGCCGAACCCTTCGAAGCTTCGAACGCGGCTCGTCACCCGTTCCTCGCGGCAGCCGAGATTCTGAAAAGCTGGCGCATCGACGTTCCGGCGATCCGGGCTTGGGACGCCGCCGCGGGATGGATCCTGCAAGAGGACCTCGGCGACGAGCCACTGCAGAACGCGCCGAGCGAGAAACTCTACGCCAAGGCCATCGACTGGATCCTGGCCCTTACGGCCGGGGAAAAACCCGTTTCTTGCGTCGCGCCGCACTTCGGTTGGGCCTTCGACGAAGAAAAGCTGCAATTCGAGATGGGCTTCACCGAGGAGCACCTTTTCGCCGGAATCTTGGGACGCGGAGGAACGCGCTTCGCCGAGATCGCGCGGCCGAACTCGCTTTGGTTGGCCGAGCGCCCGCGCATCCTTTGCCATCGGGATTACCACTCGAGGAACCTCATGATTCGCGGCGATAGGTTGGTGGTGATCGATTTCCAGGACGCCCGTATGGGGCCTTTGAGCTACGACGTCGCCTCGCTGCTTTGGGATCCCTACGTTCGCTTGAGCGAAGTTTGGCGCGAGACCTTGCTGAAGAAGTGGAAGGAAGGCTTGCGGTCGATCGATAAGCCGGAACTTCGCTCGGCGTTGCCTTCGCTCGAGGAAGAACTCGAGCGGATGAAGATTCAAAGACTTTTGAAAGCGATCGGTTCTTACGCGAGTTTCTACAACCGAAAGGGTCGACGCGACTATTTGCCCGCCGTTCGTCCGGCCTACGACAGCGTGATCTCGTCTTTTGAGCGGTTGAAGCGACTGGGAACCTGGAAATCGTCCGACGCGGAACTTTTGACTCTCGTGCAATCCATTGATTTGTCGAGGATTGATAGACTGGTCGGATGAACGACGTCTTCGGGGTAGTGCTGGCGGCCGGCTTCGGCAGTCGGCTTCGGCCCGCGACTCACCGATGCCCCAAACCGTTACTGCCGGTAGGAGGCGTCGAACCCCTCTTCTTGGCGCTCGGAAGACTGTCGGACGCGGGTGTTCGTCGCGTCGTCGTGAACGCGCACCACCTTTCCGAGCGCGTCCAAGCGACTTTGAAGGATTGGCAAGCGCGGTACTTCTCTAACCTCGAGATCCGCTGCACCGTGGAGTCGCCCGCCATCCTGGGATCCGGCGGTGGTTTGCTCAATATCCTTTCGCGGAATCCGGATTGGGCGAAGAACTCCCGGATGCTCGTGCTGAACGGGGATACGCTGACGGATCTCGACCCTCGAAGCTTGCTCGAAGCTCCGGCTTCGCCGGGTCGCGGAGCCTTGTTCTCTATTTCGACTTTGGAAGCGCACTTGGAGCGTTACGGTCCCGTGTGGATCGACGAGCGGGCGGATCGCTACGGTTACAAAGGGGTGGGGCGACAGTCGCGTCCCGCGGCCTCGCGCGCCGCGCACTTCCTTGGGCTTCACCTTCTCGAGGCCGAGGCCGTCGAGCGTTTGCGTCGACCCGCCGAGTTCGCCGTTCGTGACACCGATCTTTTCGGCGGCATCTACGAGCCCTTGATCGAACGAGGAATGCGGGTCGAGGGATACCCGTGCTTCGCGAACGGCCGCGGCGAAAAATTCTGGTTCGATCTGAACACGACCGAGTTCTTCCTGGAAGCGCAGAAGTGGCTTTTGGAAAGCCTCGCGAAGGAGCCGGACGGATACTGGGCTTCCTTCGTTCGTCGTCGTCATCCCGGCATCGAGGAACGCGCTCCGGGGGTTTGGGCGTATCCGTCCGCCGGACTGGGTGGAGAGTGCCTGGGCCCGGTCGTGGTCGCGCTCCAGGACGCGAAGTCGCTCAAGGGACGCGTCGGTCCCAACGCAAGTCTCGTCGGCGTGCGTGCCTCGTTGGACGCGTCGCTCGAGATTCGCGAAGCTTCGGTTCTGGCCGACGGCGAGGAAGCTTCGACGATCTCGCGACGGGTCGACGGCGAGGTTCTCGTCGTGCCGGAAGCATGAAACGCTACTTGCTCGGCCGCATTCTCTGGGGGCTTCCCGTTCTTTGGGGAGTTCTCAGCGTGACTTTCTTCTTGCTGCATTTGGTTCCAGGGGATCCCGTATCGCTTCTCTTGGGCGAAGGCGCCGAGGAGTCGGACCGGCTCGCGCTTCGTCAGACCTTGGGGCTCGAACGGCCGCTCGTCGATCAGTACTTCACTTACGTCCTTCAACTCGCCAAGGGGAACTGGGGCGAATCGATCTCGCATCGATTGCCCGTGCTGGATCTCATCTTGGAACGCTTCCCGTCGACCTTGCTGCTCACCTTGACCTCGTTGACCTTCGCGACGCTCGTCTCCGTTCCCATCGGACTTGGCACCGCGGCTTACCGCGGGCGTTGGCCGGACCGCTTGGGCATGTTCTTGGCCTTGATGGGGCATAGCGTGCCGTTGTTCGTGATCGCGCCTTTGGTCGTGTTGGCTTTCGCGATCGATCTTCCGCTCCTTCCCGTGTCGGGATCCGGCACGTGGGCCCATCTCGTCTTGCCGACTTTCTGCCTTGGCTTCGGCCTCTGTGGCTTGCTGTCTCGGATGCTTCGGAGTTCCGCCGTCGACGTGGTCGGCAGCATGCACGTTCGCGCGGCGCGTTCGCGGGGCATCGGTCCGTGGCGACTCTATTCCCGCTACATCCTGAAAGTCTCCGTGCTTCCGGTGCTGAGCGTGTGGGGCGGGTTGCTCGGCGGACTTCTCGGGGGTGCCGTCGTGACGGAAACTCTCTTCGATTGGCCCGGCTTGGGAAGGCTTTTT
>DDRA01000177.1:0-6454 GCA_002343545.1 Bacteriovoracaceae bacterium UBA2428 | reverse complement strand
TTTCTACACGGCATTCCAAGCGCGGGACTATCCGCTCATCCAAGGGATCGTACTTTGGATCTCGGTCGTGTACGTCGGCATCCAAGTTCTTTTGGACTTCGCTTACGCCGGCCTCGATCCGAGAATTCGTTTGGGCGCTGAGGAAGGCGCGTGAAGATGCTCGGCGCCACCAAGCACGGTGCGAAGGCGTTGCTGCGTTTTTGCTACGCGTGGCTCGGCCTCCTCTTGGCGCTCGTCGCTTTGGTGCCGCTGCTTCCCCTGATCGACCCGACTCGGCAAGATCTCGGTCAGGAATACGTTTTTTCCGCCGCGGGTCACTGGCTTGGAACGGGCGAAAACGGAATCGACCTGGCCTCGAATCTCGCCTGGGGCATGCGGCTTTCGGTGGGGCTCGCATTCGCGTCGGTTTTGCTTTCGTCTTTGCTCGGCCTGCTTTGGGGCGGCTTCGCGGCCTCGCGGGGCGGCCTGATCGAGCGACTTTTTCTGGTCGTGGTTGACGTCGCGGATGCGTTTCCGGGATTGCTTCTCGTGATCGCCTTGGCGTCCGTGTTGGGGCCTCGCCCGGAGAACGTCGTGATCGCGCTCGTGATGGGATCTTGGGTCGGTTACGCGCGACTGGCCCGGGCGCAGGTTCTGAGTTTGCGCGAAGAACCGTACGTCGAGGCGGTGCGCGCGCTCGGGATTCCGTCGTGGCGACGCTTCCTGCGGCACGTCGCTCCGCAGATGCTTCCTTCCTTCTTCGTGAAGATGACCTACGGATTGAGTTCGGCGATTCTCGCCGAAGCGTCGCTCGGATTCCTGGGGCTGGGATCTCCGCCCGGTACGCCGTCGTGGGGGCAGCTGCTCATGCAATCGCGCGACGTGCTCACATCCGCGCCGCACGCCTTGCTGGTGCCCGGCGTTTCTCTGACGCTGACGGTCTTCGCGGTGAACGTCGTGGGCGACGATCTTCGTGATAAGCTGGAGGGGATTCGTTGAGGAGAGGTGAGTGGACCAATCGATCTTAGGCAAGAAAGTCGGGCAGCTGCTGTGCGTGGGCGTGCCCGGAACGAGACTCGATCGGGCCAAGCTCGACGTGCTCGGACGCGTGGGCGTCGGCGGAGTCATCTTGTTCAAAGCCAACTACGAGTCGGTCCCTCAGCTCGTCGAGCTCACGAACGATATCCAGAAAACGCTGACTTCGGATGCTTTCGAAGGCATGCCGGCTTTCATCGGCGTCGATCAAGAAGGAGGCCGCGTTCGTCGTTTCGGCGCTCCCTTCACCGATTTCCCTCCGCAGGCCGTGATGGGAAGGTTGAACTCCGCGAAGACGGCCTTCGAAGCGGGCTTCGTCATGGCCAAGGAGCTTCGCGCCTGCGGCGTGAACGTGAACTTCGCGCCGGTCGTCGACGTCCCGGAATCCCTCGATAACTCCGTCATCGGCGATCGCGCTTTCTCGACGCAGGAAGAGGTCGTCGCGACGATGGGTTCGGCGCTCGTGCGCGGCCTGCTGAAGGGCGGAGTCATCGGCGTCGCCAAGCACTTTCCGGGTCACGGCGTGACGTCGATCGACTCGCACACGGAGCTTCCGATCTGCGACCGCAGCGCCGAGCAGCTCGAGAATCGCGATTGGTCTCCTTTCAAGCGGGCGATCCGCGCCCGCGTGGAAGGCATCATGACGGCGCACATCCTTTTTCCGAAAATCGATCCCGATCGGCCCGCGACGCTTTCGCGGCGCATCCTCCAAGACCAGTTGCGCAAGAACCTGCGCTACCAAAAGCTGATCTTTAGCGACGACCTGGAAATGGGCGCGATCCAGAAGAAGTATTCCCTGACCGACGCGGCTTTCCTCGCGATCGAGGCGGGCTGCGATCAGGTCTTGCTTTGCCACGAGTGGAACCGAATCGAAGAGGTCTGGCAGCATCTCGTGAAGGCTTTCGAATCGGGCGCGTTGCCGATGAAGAAGCTGGACGAGGCCCTCGAGCGAATCCGCGACGCGAAGACCCGCTTTCTGAGGCCCTTCGCTTTCGCGAACCTCGAAATGGCGCAGGCCGTCGTCGGATCGCCCGACTTAAAGTCGGTCGCCGTCGCCATTCGAGAGGGGCGGAGCGTCGAGAACGGTCCTTCCACCCAGGAATCCGAAGCGACTTAATCCCCGGCGCATTTTGTAAAGTTGAATTAGGACCCCGGGGATTTGGATCCTTGGGGTTTTGCCCCTATTCTTCCTGTTCCACAGGGAGGGGTTACCATGCGTTCTATCTTTTCGGCCGTTCTGGCCTCCGTTGCCTCGTTGTCGGCTCAGGCGGCACCGACGCCGCCCGCTTCGGCGGTTCCGAACCGTATTCTCGTGAAGTTCCGTAAGGGCTCGCGCATGCTGAACGTTCGTAGCGCGAACGTGGTCGGCAGCCAGCTGAACCTTTCGATCGGCAGTCGCGAGCTCGGCGTGATCTCGCAGGCACGCTGGATCGATCGCCAGACGCTCGCCTTCCGCTTTGCCGCGGGCATGACGCCGGTCAAAGCGGCCCTCGAAGCCAATCTCTCGAAAGACGTCGAGTGGGCCCAACCCGATTACTTGCTGAGCGTGCTGCCCGTTCGTGAGGGCCGTCGTTCGGATTTCTCGATGATGTCGGCTCCCGAGTTCCTGCGTCCGATCTTCAATCCCTTCCCGGGCGGCGGCAACAGCCTGGCCGCGGATCCGGATTACGTGCCGGCGCCTCCGTTGCCCGACACGCCCATCGCGGACCCGATGAACCGCGACGCGTGGGGTCTCGACATGGTCAAGGCCACCGACGCGTGGAAACAGCAGATGGGTTCGACCAAGATCCTCGTGGCCGACATCGATACGGGCGTGGATTACACGCACCCCGATCTCGTCAACAACATGTGGATCAATCCTTCGCCCGATCCCGTCCTGAAGGACGTCGTCGGCTACGACTTCGCGAACAACGACCCGAAGCCCTACGACGATCACGGCCACGGCACGCACACGTCGGGCACGATCGGCGCGACCGGATTCAACGGCGTCGGCCTTTCGGGCGTTTCGCCCCGAGTCTCGATCGTGGGAATCAAGTTCATCACGAAGGCGGGTCAGGGCACGACGAGCGACGCGATCCGCTCGATCGATTACGCGATTTCGCGCGGCGTTCGCGTGATGAGCAACTCGTGGGGCGGACGTTCGGACGACGATCTCGAGAACAAGGCCCTCGAAGAAGCGATCGATCGCGCCGCGAAGGCCGACGTTCTTTTCGTCGCGGCCGCGGGTAACGACGGTACGGACAACGACAAGGATCCCGTCTACCCGGCGGCCTACCGTCTGCCGAACGTGCTGACCGTGGCGTCGACGACGAACGCCGACCGACGCTCGTTCTTCAGCAACTACGGCAAGGAAAGCGTGCACGTCGGCGCGCCGGGATCGGCGATCCTGAGCACGGTGCCGGGCGGCAAGTACCAAAAGAACAGCGGAACTTCGATGGCGTGCCCCCACGTCGCGGGCCTCGCGGCGCTCATCCTCTCGGAGCGCCCCGACTTGACGGCCGTTCAGGTCAAGCAGATCATCATGGATACGGTGGACCCCTTGGCGGCCTTGCAAGGGATGACCGTTACGGGTGGTCGCATCAACGCTGCGGCCGCCCTGCGAAGGGCGAAGACGTTTGGAGCTCGTTAACTACACTCGCGTACTTTGTTTCGCGCCGGTTCAGGCGATTCAGGGCCTTCAGTGGTACCTGGATCGCCATGAGTTCTCGGCGCGCCGTTTTCGGCTTTTTCCCGGTCGGCTCGCGGATCCCAACGAAGACCTGAGCGACTTCGAGATCGTTTGGTTTTCGTTCGACCTTGGGCAACCCGTCCCGGTCGAGCACCTGAAAAATTTCCGGGGTCACGTGGGCTTGGCGAGCTTTCAGCAGCCTACGCCCCAGCAGCTTCTCGCGCTCGGGGAGGCTTCGGGCTTTCGCCCCATCACTTGGGATGGCGTCAGCTTCGAACGGATCGCGTTGTCGCTCGATGCCATCGCCGCGGCTTCGGAGAAGACGAAGAAAGAATCCCTTTTGGTGGATTCCCTGGCGGGTTGGCTTTCCCAACGCCGCCGGCAGCCGGGACGCCTTCGTCTCCTGAATCCGCCCGAGGGCTTTCCGGGAGCCGTGGATTTTTCGCTCGTCGACGTAGGAACTTCGTTGAGGATCGGGGGCTGGCGCTCGCGCGCCCCCATTCGCCTTCCTTACGACACGGGACACGAGTTCCTCGAGCTGAATCTTCGCGAAGGAGCCTGGACCGGCGCGGTCCTTTCGCCGGACCCGCCGGTTCAGGGCCCGCCGGCTTCGCGCCCGATCGAAGTCGGTGACCAGATTTCGATCGGTGCCTGGATCCTGCAGTTCGCCCCGCTTCCGGTCGTGGAAGAACTGGCGTCGCTCATGGCGCGAAGCGGGATGTCTTCGAAGGACGCGACGTTGGCGGCTTCGGCCCCGGCGCAGAACCTCGCGGATTTCGTACGGGGGCTTCTCTTGGCGGGGGCTTCGGGAGAGATCCGGGTCCAATCCGGTCTCAAACACGCCGTGCTCACGGTCCTGGAAGGTCGACTCGTGCATGCCGTGACGGGCGCGGTCGGCGGCGAGAAGGCGCTCTTCCGAGTCCTGGCTTGGCCGGAAGCCAAGTGGCGCTTCTTGCCCCGCGATGAGCACGGTTTCAAGGATCGCGAAATGGATTTCGGTGCGCTCGAGTTCGCGCGCGCCTACGCCGATTGGATTCGGCGATGGGAAGTCGTCCGAAGTTTCGTGCCCTCCTCGCAGATGCGTCTCGAAGGGAACCCGAACGCCGTTCGGCAACGCTCCCAATGGACCCACCGCCTGTTCCTGGTTCTGGCGGCGGTCAGCGAGTTTCATCTCGTGCGGGACGTCTTCAACAACTGCCCGCTTCTTGACATCGACATCGTCGAGAGTCTGGTTGAACTTAGGAAGTCGGGACTGATTCTGGTCCAAAGGGAATTCGAAGCGCGGGGGTGACACGTGGGAATGCTAGATCGCTACAAGAAGGGCGGGAACGTCCTCGAACTCGTCAAGCTCATCGAGGAATCGTCGGAACCCAAACGCTCCCAGTTGCTCAACATGATCCGTGCCGAGGACGCTTCCTTCGCGGCGCAAGTAGAAGGCAGGCTCTTCGCCTACGACGGCATCCGCAAGCTTCCCGAAAACATGATCGCGGAGATCATCTCGGAAACCCCGCCCAAGTTCGTGGCGCTCGCGCTTTTCGGGGAAGACCCGACCTTCGTCATCCTCTGCGAGAAGTGTCTCGGGAAAAACTTCAACGACTACAAGCAAGAGAAAGAAAACCTCGCGGGAGCGGCGCCGAACCCGACGCAGATGGAAACGGCACGGCGCAAGCTCGTCGCGACGGCGCGCAAACTCGAGAGCGAAGGACGTATCAAGCTTCCGGGATCCGATGCGGGCGGCGGCGGCGCGAGCGGCGCCGGCGGCACGGCGAAGATCGGCGACGGCCCCGTGCAGACCGGCAGCGCTTCCGAAGAGTCGGGATGCCCTCCGATCGAGAGCTTTGGGCTCGAAGCGCCCCCCTCGGGCTTGATGGGGGAGCGCTTCGAGCAGTTCCTAAAAACCCAACTGGGTTTCTAGATCGTTAGAACTCGAAACCGATCGTGAGGTCGAAACCCGAGGCTTTCGCGTTACCGGCGCCCTTCTTGAGGCCGTAGTAATAGTGGCCGCCCACGAGCAAGGGGCCGGCCGCCACGCCAAGGCCACCGATCAAGCCGTAATCCGTCTTCTCGATTCCGGCGGCGGCGTATTCTTGCTCGACGGCCGGAAGGCTGATCCCGGCGACCGAGGCGCTGCTGCTGACCTTACCGAGTCCCGACGCGAAGTAGCCGCCCGCGGTGAGACGCAGCATCGGCATGAGCGCGAAGCGCAGCTGAATCGGGACGAAGAGCTGGGTCATCGATATCGAAGCATTCGTGATGGCGAAGTCCTGGCCGGCGATGGTTTGCGTCGAGTCGGCCACGCCGATCTTGCGCTTGGCGTAGAATGCGTCGACTTGCACGCCGATCGGTCCCGCGCCGACGTCGACGCCGAGGCCGCCCAAAAAGCCGATGCCCATTTTCGATCCCGCCGCGCTCGAGCTCGACATCGTCGCGCCGCCCTTGAGCGAGAACGAGACCGGCCCCGCCGCGTGAGCCACGGGAGCCGAAAGCACGATGCCGAAAGCCGAGATCCCTAGGAATTTCGCAAAAATATTCTTCATGCAAAAGGGCCTCCTTGACCCTGTCTTCATTGTGGATGTCTGACCGGATCTGTACAAGCCAATATCTAGTCTAGGAAAGCTGGTGTCAGGATCTTGATGCTCAACTTAGCCCCGAGTAGCGCAACGTCCGCGAAAGCTCGCTTGCGCACGCCGACTTAGTGGCGTCGTCAAAAAAGAACATACCAATAATCGAGCGATGAGAACTTTTGGGAAGGGTTCTCCCCGGGTCGTAGTG
>DDRA01000040.1:40298-50270 GCA_002343545.1 Bacteriovoracaceae bacterium UBA2428 | reverse complement strand
CACTACGACCCGGGGAGAACCCATTCCCCGCCTCTTACTATCCCCTTTTTTGATTTTTCGTACGGCACGGAGACGTCGCCAAAGCGTTGGCGGTTTGCGCTCGAGCCTTTCGGCGATGCCCGCCGATAAGACCGCATGGGAAGATGGCGTGAGTGGGCGCTCTTGCTTGGGGTGGGCGCACGCTCGGTTTCGGCCGGAACTTGCGCATCGGATCCGGCCGAAGACTTCGCGGAGTGTTTGCGCAAGACGGCGAAAAATGTGGACGAAGCCATTGGCCTTTTGCCAACTAGCCAAGACGGCGCCGATGTATGCGAGTCGATGACCTTTCTGCGCCGTTCGAGCAGTCCGCAGGGCGAGGATATTCGTCCTTCCGCTCCCGGTCAGGGCCCGCGCTTCGGTCTCATTTGCGGAAACGGAAACGTCTATCTGCGGTTAACGACGGATCCCGAGGGGCCTCACTTTCGCTCGGCCGAGATCCTCGTCCGTAACGGCCGCGGTCTTCGCCCTTTTCGGATCGCCTCGCGCGATGGCGGCGGGCTGCTCGTGGAGGAAAACCCGATGGCCCAGCACGGGGGGGCGTTGGCGGGCAAACGCTGCACGGATTGCCACGGCATCCCGACCCTCCTTCTTTTTCCGAACTACAACCGCTGGCCGAGCATGGTCGGCGACGACGACGACCAAATTCCCTCCGACCAAGTTGAGGCGCTCAAGGCGGCCCTGCGGAGCTTTCGCGAGCGAAAGGAGCCTCGCTTCGAGCCGGCCCTTCGAAGAATGCGGGCGACCGACAACGAGCTGTTCCCTTGGCGATTCCCTTTCACGCTGGACGTTCGGACTCGCCCCAACGCCCAGTTCTCGGCGCAGGCGCTCTCGCTGAACGGATTGATCCTTGGCGAGAGCGTGACGCAGTCCCCTCGCTTCGCGGACCTGGCCGTGACAAGCGCGCTCGTTTTCAACCCCATGTGTCGTCCCCCAAGCGAGCTTCTCGTTCGATTGCGACGGGTCGCCGAACTCCTGGGCGTCCCGGATGTCGTGAAGTCGGCCCGGGGCGGAGACTACCATCCTCGGGCCCAACCGCTTTTGCTCGGCCAAATCCTGGGAATCCACGACTTCAAGGCCGACGCGCAAGAACCGACGCGTCGGGAGTCTGCCTCCTTTGACTACGTGGGCGGCGGGACGACGGGCATGCTCCAGCGGATGATGGGTCCGATCCTCGAGAAGGCGGCCGCTCGGCTTCCGAAAGGCATCGATGTGCCGGAGCCCCGTTTGAATTTTAGCGACTACGAAGACGAAGAGGGCGTCGTCGCCAGCGGGGGCGGCGACCTCTACCTGAAGGAGGGCTGGCGGGTGGCGGATCTCCTTGGAAAGCAGGTGTCGTCGCGGGATCTTACGAAACTTTGCGAGTCGGACGCGGGTGCGGCCATCGCCGAGGCCGCGGTGAACGAGCTCGGTCGCGCGATCAAAAAACTTGAGGCCGCCCAACCGCCGATCGCTCGGCGGAGATCCGACGAAGGCACGCTCGGCAACGCCGCGGGGCGCTCTCGAGGCGTCCATCTGTCCCGGGCGGTCGAAACGATGCGCGTCCATTGTGCGCACTGCCACGCAAGCGAAGTGCAAACATCCTGGTTGCGGACGGACGACGGCCAGGAGTGGCTGCGCGAAGCGGTCTTACAAGTGAAGAGACTCAAGATGCCCCCCCTCGGCGAGGACAACCCCCGTCGAGAGGAGCTCGGGCCGGCCGATCGTGACCGGCTTCTCGAGAATCTCCGGAACGTTTTGCATCGCTAACGACTCGGCCCCGAGTTCGTTCGATCACCGGAAGGTCATGTACTCGCCGTAGAAACAGTTGCCGATTGCCACGAACAACTGCGTCGCGCTCGCCATACGCGCGCAGACGCCGGTCTCGAAGACGCTCGCCATCGTGCCGCCCGAGGAGCAGATTCCCGTCGACGTGACTTCGCCGCTGACGCGGCTCCCGCTTCCCCCCGTGACAATCATGTGCCAAGTTCCGTCTTCTTTCTTGGCGAGCATGGCCGCACCGGCGATAGAATCTCCGCTGCAGTGCCGGGCCAAGAGAATCTTGATCGAGCCGAGCGAGGAGACATCGAAGGTGTGTGTACCACCGCTCGTGATCTCGCCCACGTCTTTGAGCTGCGAAGCCATGGCCGCGGGCGGCTCGGCCGACGCGCACTTCACGACGCGGTGGGAGTTGAGCGGATCCACGAGCACTTTGACCGAAAAACTCCGGTCGAGGCGTTTTCTCCCGAGACTGCCTTCGGCTTTGTTTGCGCCGATCGCCAGGACCATGAGGTAGCGCGGATAGGTCGTCGTCACGGGGGGAGTCCCTTCGGTGACGGCTTGGGTGCCGTCGTTCGTGACGCTCGTGATCTCGAGTTTGTCGAGGGTCAAGCCGCCGCCGAGATTGGGACTCGCGCGGTCGAGGAGCGATCCCCCTCCCTGTGTGATTTTCTCGACGGGCAGGGGCGAAGTTAAGAGCTCACCCGTGCCCGGGGCTGGCGCCGGCGGCGTCGAACTGAACAGGCGCAAAACGCCGCTCGTGTCGCGGAAAGCTCCGTCGCACGCTCGACTCGTCAGGAGTAAATTGAGTTGGGTCACGAGGATATCGAACTCGACGGTGTTCTGAACGTGCTTCTGGGCGCGGAAAGCGCCCACGAAGAACTGGTTCAGGCTGAAGGCCAGCCCGGCCATCAAGGTGGCCGCGACGATGACTTGAACGAGCGAGAAGCCCGCGAGCTTGTTCTTTTTCACGGATACAGAATAGCGGAGAACGCGACGATTCCAATCGCCGCTCGGCGTATGCGTGCGGTGGCCCCACACACTTTCGCGTTAGTTCGGATAGCGAGAGTTAGTCGGCGCGGGTCTCGGTCGCCGTAGCCTCGTTCGCCCAAAAGGGCTAAAGTCCTTCCGTGCTCAAACGGAAGGCCTTGGATTGGCTCTCAACGAAGGCGTTACCGCTTTGGCTAGAGCGCGGCATCGACTGGTCGGGTGGGGGCTTCTTCGAAAACCTTTCGCCCGAGGGCGAAGCCCTCATAGGCCCGAAGCGCTCGATGGTCCAGGCTCGCCAGATCTACAGCTTTCGCACCGCCATCGCCTTGGGAGTTTGCGGCACGGGCCCGGCCGCGAACGCCATCGAGCACGGCGCGACGTTTTTGCGCGGACCGTGTTCGCTCGCCTCGGGAGCCTTCGCGCATTCCGTCTCTCCCGAAGGTACCGTTCACGACGCCAATCCCGATCTTTACGCGCAGGCTTTCGCGCTTTTTGGGCTCGCGCAGCTCCACGCCCTCAGTCCCCGGGCGCCGTTGCGCGCCCGCGCTTTCGCGTTGCTCCAGTACCTGGAGCGCGAACGCAAACTCCCCGAGGGGGGATACTCGGAACTGAGTCAGGGTCACGCCGTCTACGTGTCGAATCCCCACATGCATCTGCTCGAGGCGGCGCTCGCTTGGATGGAGGTCGACGGCGACCCGCGCTGGCGCGCCCTCGCGCGCTCGCTGTTGGACCTTTGTCTCGATCGCTTCATCGACGCCGGGACCGGAATGCTCGCCGAGCAGTTCACGGAGCGATGGAAGCCGATCCTTTGGGAAGGAAAGTTCTACTTCGAGCCCGGGCATCACTACGAATGGTGTTGGCTCATGGGGCGTTACGAAGCGCTGACGGGCGAGGATCTCTCGACGGCCCGGCTTGGACTCTTCGATCGCGCCGAATCCTACGGAGTGCGGAGCGAGCGCGGCGCGGTCGTCGACGAAGTTTGGAGCGACGGCACGGTCAAGACGGCGAGTTCTCGTTTTTGGTCCCAGTGCGAAAGGGTCAAGGCGGCCGCGCAGCTCGCGCGCACGCGCAAGGACGAGCGCTTTCGGGCCGCCGCCGAGCAAGCGCTGGCGACCCTGCTTCGTTACTTCGAGACGCCGTTGCCGGGGCTCTGGTTCGATACCTGGAGCCACGAAGGGATCTTCGTTCCGCAGCCCGCCAAGGCGAGCTCGCTCTACCACATCATCGGGGCGATCCAGGAGTATTCCGCGCATCCGGAGCGGACGGGCGAATAGGGCCGTAGAAGGCGCTAGGGCGACGGGGTCGCGTGGCCCAGCAGGCGTGACCAGATCGCGTTGCAGCGCTGGAGGAGCGAGGGCCGTCCCCCCGGAAGGGGGGCTTCGGTCGCGGCTTGAAGCACGGGGGCCGAAGGAGGGGGCGGTCGGATGGGCTCGGGTACCTGGGCTCCCATCGAGACGAGCAGGGCGCGGATCGGGCCGTTTTCCTCGCTCTCAACGTAAGGCAGCATGCGTTGCAGCGTCTTCTCGAAAATCTCGGGCGCCAGGGCTTTTCGCGACAGCAGGAAGTCTTGGAAGCGATCCCTCACGAAGCTCGAGTGGTGCAGGCGTCGTAAGAACCTTTCGTCGGGCTCGAACTTCGCGGGCAGCTTGGCGCCCATCAAAAAGGGGTTCGGCTTGACCCGTCGCAATTCGCTCGGCAGCAGAATCGCGTAGGTCTTGTACTCCGCCTCGAGGCCCATATCCCCGAGGTACATGAGGAAGGCGTCGACTTTGTCGGCGTCCGAGAAACTGACGACGTCGGGTCGGAAGAAAATCGGCTCGCCTTGCTTGGCGCGCAGGTACTCGAGCCTTTTCTGCTGAAGCTCGACCTGCAGCGTGGCGTGCGCCGCCGTGACGGGTTCGCGGTTGGCGCGAAGCTCGGTGGGCACGTCGCCAAGATTGTCGCCGACGAGTTTTCCGGGATCGGTGACGTACTTCATGCCGACGGCTTGGTTATGGTAGTTGAGCGCGGTGCCTTCGTGACCCGGGGACCATGTATAGACTTGTCGCGTGATCCTCTGCGCGACCTCCTGGGGCGAAAGACCCGCTTCGCGGTTCACGCCCTCGAATACGGCCAGAGCCGCCTCGCGTTGTTCCGGCCTAAGCCTTTCGAGGGTCGGTGCATTGTCGGGATCGTTCCCGAGCAGTCCTTCGGCCAGCTCGGGGTATTGCCAGTAGTCCGCGACGTAACGCGCGAAAGAAAGGCCGTCGTCTTCGAAGGCGGAGCGTACTCCGATGTTGAGGTGGGCGCTCGACTCCGTGCCGTCCAGTCCTTTGTGGATGAGTTTCTTGCGGGCCGGAAAGTCGTAGAGAAAGCGCTGCAGGCTCTTCTCGTGGACCTTCCATTGCTCGGAGGTCCAAGGACCAACCTGAATTTCGACGGTCGACGGATCGACGGCGATGTTGAAGCCGAATCCGTCTTCGAACTCGAACTTCCATTCCGTGAAGGAAAACTTGCCCGGATGCTCCGTCCGGCGGCACTGGGGTTGGCAGTAGGCGAAGAGGTCATCGGAAAACTGTTTGGCGACGCGAAACTCTCCGTCCGCCGTGGGGACCTGCCGACGAGCCTCGGGAATGCTCTCGTCTTCCATCCGCTTGTCGAAGATCCCGGCCAACTCGACGGACCACAGATTCAACTCGAGGCCGAAGGTCGGGGGCCAGGCGAAAGCCTTCGGCGCGAAGGGCAATAGGCCCGTGACGAGCCACGCCAAACGAAGGACAAAGGATCCCGCTGATGGCCTAAGCATCCCCTTTAGGATCGGAACTTTGACGCGCGGACTTGAGGCCCCGGTCGTGCGAGATCGGGGCCTCGTCGGGATTAGATCCCGGCGCCGTCGATGAAGGTCTCGAAGGCCTTCGCGTCGCCTTGGAAGCTACGTCCGGCCCGTACGTCGATGACGGGCGTGGCGAGGCGCTCCTCGAGCTCCGCCGGCTTCAGGCGCGTCGACCAGCTGCGGATATCCGAGACCTTACGCACATCCTTGATGATGGAGGAGCCGCCGAAGGCCGGACTCTTGTCTTGGAGATGCTTGATGATGTTCTCGGGGGAGAAGCGTGGATCGTCGTAGGCCTGCTCCTCCTCGATCTTCGCGAGCCGCAGGTAGGTGGACAAGATTCGGCCGATGTAGCCCGCGACGGCCGGCGTCGCCATCGAAGTCCCGCTCAGGTGGTCTTTGGGTGAAACCGGGTTCTCGAAGCAACGGCGGTAGTACTCGGCGCGCATCGTCGACTGGAGGGCGCCGCGGATCATCGAGAGATACGTTTCGTTGAACCAGCTGCGGGTTTTCTTGAGTTCCGATGGACGCTCGCGGCCGCTCAGGAAGCCGTTCTTCTTGAGGAAGGCGTCGTACTTGCCGTTCTCGAAACCTTCGAAGTCGAAGATTGGAGTCGCTATCGAGAAGGTCGATCCCATGCCGTTTTCCTTCTGGAGGCTCGTCTCGGCGAAGCCGCAGCTCGTCTGCTTGACGGGCGCGAGGATCGCCTCGCCGTACGACAGCACGAAGGGCGTCTCGGTCACGGGTAGGTTCATGAAACTCGAAAGCTCGTCGCGGGAGTTCATCGATCCGACGCAAAGCACGTTGCGGAAGCCGTCGTTGTTAACGACTTTCTTCGCGCCCGCGTCCTGCTCGAACTGGGCGAGGTAGCTCGAGGTCAAGTCGCAAGGGAGGGCGCTGCGCGTGCGGCCGTCCACCCACTTGGCGTCGTTGCCCGAGGCGATGACGAAGAGGGTGTGGGGCGCGTTCGAGCGGACTTCCTGCGCGACGCGGGTCTTGAAGTATTCGTAAACGACAAAGGTCCCATCCGTATTGAGCCGTTCGCGCGCGGTCGGCGGATTCGGCGAGTCGACTTCTTGCTCGAAGGTCGTGCCGAGCGACATGTTCGCGAGCTTGATGCGTTGGGCGCCGACGTAACGGATGGACTCCATCATTTCGTTGAAGAAATAGAAGTCGAGCCGGTGACGGCCCCAGAACTCGTTCAGGTACTCGCGGAACTTGGCGAGCACCGCGCCCCGCCCGCTCACGCCCAGACGCTTTTGGGCCGCGAGCAACGCCGACGGGTAGGCGTCGATCCATTCCGAGAAACCTTTCTCGAGCTCGGCGCGGACCTGCTTGTCGCGCAGCGGGATGCTTTCGCTGGAGGCCGTAATGATACGGATCGGCACGATCTGGTTCTTGGGGCTTTGGCGCGCGATGATGCCCGCGACGTGGGTGCCGTGCACCTCTTCCGCGCTGGCGCGGTCGAAGAAAGGATGCCCGCGCTCCTTGGCGAAGCGAACGATCTTCGGATCGGGTTGGCGGCGGGGCTCCTTCGAGTCGCAGAAAAAGAGGGTTCGTTCGGCCGGGCTTACGACGTTCGCGAAGTATTTGGGGAGGAATCCCATTGCGATCCGCGTGTCCCGGACGCCCGCCACGTCGTCGGGTTGATCGGCGTGGAGTTTTTCGTAGACGTCGAGAAACTCGCCGAAGATCCGAATCTGTTCGTCGAAGCCCTTCCGGACCAGGTCGAACTTGACCGTGGCGTTCGTCTGCGGATCGACGATGCGGCGGTAGAGATCCGGGGAGTAGATACCGCAGAGGGTTTCGGAAAGTTGCACCTCGGGCGAGTAGCGGGGGTAGCGATTCGTCACGGCGTTGAAGGCGGAACTCAGCGAACTTTCCAGGTCGCGGTTCTCGTGCGCAGAGTTGCGCGCCTTGTAGAACGCCCGCATCGGTTCGAGTTTCGCCGAGTAGCCCGTCGCGGCGTCGAAGCCCTTGTAGGCTTTCTCGATGTTCTCGGCGAAGAACTCGGCGCCCTCGACCGTGCGGAATTCGTAGGAAAGATCCCCGGTCCAGGGAAGCTCGGCGAGCCTTCTCCAGTTGTATTGCGTCTCGAGCGAGGCTTCGGGGCTCGGGGGGCTGCCTTCGGTGATCAGTCGTCCGAGCTTCTTGAGGTCGGCGTATTCGTCGGCGTCCCAGTAACGCAAGAAGTTCGTCGCCATGAAGAGCGAAAAGTTGCTCTCGTTGATACGGCGGAAGAGGGTATTCGCGAGACGCGTATCGGCCCGATGGATCGGCAGGAAGGTGCGCAGGAAGTCTTCGTTGGCCTTGAGGATAAGGTTGAGCGGGTGTTCGGGCGCTCCCCGGATCAATCCGTCCTGCACGCCGCGCGCGCCGAAGGAGAAGAGCGAAGCGTCGATCAAGTTCGGGTGGGGCCAGCGATCGTCGCCCATGACGTCGAGTCCGGCGCCTTTCATGCCCGCGTCGAAGCGAATCTGCCGAACGAGATCGGGGTGCGTGTAGTCCACTCCGTTATCGATGACGGCGACCGAGACGCGGCTCGGAAGCCCTGCGCCCGGCGCGTGCGTTGGTTTGGGGTTCGCCAGGGTATCGAGGGACTTGGGAAGATCCGTGCGGTCGGCAAAGATATCCGTGGGCTTCTGGTTCGCCACGCGGCAAGACGAGAGCGCGAGAAAAGTCGTGGCGAGCAAAAAACGGTTTCGCGAAAAAGGCTTCGTTCTCAAGATGGTCCCCCTTGGCTGGAGCGACCATTTTAAGGGGGAATACGGATTTTCGCCCGAGCGGGAACTTTGTCGGTCTTAGATCGCGTCTTACGGGTTTTTCGGGATCGCGTAAGGCCCGTCCAAAAGCCCATGGTCCGGCGTCAGGAAAAGCTGGTGCGAAACGTAGCGGCAGATGTCGTGGGCGCGATCCGTGGCCGAATTGACCGCTTGGGCCACCGCAGCATTCACGATCATGCCCAGGACGCCGTCGCTCTGCTGCGCCGAGGACGACTCGTTGGCGGTGGCGCGGCCTTCCCAAAGAAGGGTGCCGGTCTTCGCGTGAACGAGTCGACCGACGATCGTGACCCGCGTGTTGCTCGTGATGACGCTGAAGCGGGTCCCGTAACCCGTGACGTTCAGGTAAAGCACGGCGTCGGGGGCAAGAATCTCGGAGATTTTCTTGAGCGAGGCCTGGTGCATTTCGCCCGGCGTCGGCAAGCCGTTTTCCTTGAGCATCCGATCGATGACCTCGACGGGAAAAACGTAAAAGCCTTTCTCGGCGATCGGGCGCGTCACCGTCGCGAGACAACTGTAGGAGCCCGTCACGTCGCCGCTCGAATTGAGCGGGGGCAACACGAGGATCGATCGCGGCGAGTACTTGCGGAAGTTCGTGTAGTCGTAGGGTTTCGAAGCGCAGCCGACCACCAAGAGCAGGGCGAGGGCGACGCCAAAGGAGTTTTTCATCGGTCACTCCGTTTCGGGGTGCCCTTGGCGAGAAAGCGATCCATGAGCGCCGAAGCTTCGGGGAAACTCTGCTTCTCGGCGAGGAACTCGGCGCGGGCCAACTCGCCGTTGCCGACCTCCGAGTAGAGATAACCCAAATGCGCGCGAAAGCCGGGCGGCAGGGCAAGCCCGCGCTTCGCCGCGACGGCGACGTCTTCGCGCAGTCGCTCGATCTGACGGCTCGGCGATTCGCGTCCGGCATCCGTCATCGAGCGGTAGAGCACCGATTCGTAATTCCCCCAGTAGTAGAGCGGCTTCGAGGCGCATGCCGAAAGCAAGAGCAGCGTGCCGAGGCCCGCGAGACGGCGGATGATCATTTGGCGGGATTCCATTCGTCGTTGTCCATGCCTTCGGCCAGACGATCGACGGCTTCGCGGATGGCGAGATCGAGAACTTTGCCGTTCAACGTCGAGTCGTAGCCCGAGTTTCCGCCGAAGCCCAAGACTTCGCGGTCGCTCAAGGCGTATTCGCCGGCGCCCGACGCCGAAAAAACGACTTCCGAGGAGTCCACGTCGATCACGTTGAGCGTGACCTTCGAGTAGGCCGTCTGCTTCTTTCCGCTGCCCAGCACGCCGAAGAGCTGCCGATCGCCCGTGTCGCGGCGACCGAACTCGGTCACGTCGCCGCTGACGACGTACTTCGCGCCCTTGATGTTTTGCGGGGACTTGCGGTAGCCGGCCTCTTGGCTGAGGGCCTTCAGGTTGTCGCGATCCATGACGGAAAAGCGGCGCGTCTGTTGCAAATGGGCGATGAGGGCCGTCTTCGCCTGGTTGCCGAGGCGATCTTCGCCGTCGGTGAAGAGTCCGCGCATGTAGTTCGACTTGTTGTCGAAGCTCCCGACGATGATGGGATGACGAGGACCGCGGTAGGCGGTGGCCGTCCCGGCCG
>DDRA01000040.1:36115-40129 GCA_002343545.1 Bacteriovoracaceae bacterium UBA2428 | reverse complement strand
GTAGGCGGTGGCCGTCCCGGCCGCGGCGGTCTTTTGGACCTCGACCTTCTTGGAGGATTCCGAAGCGCAGCCCGCGAGGGCGGCGACGAGGGTGAAGGCGAAGAGTTTCGCGTGAGTCTTTTTCAAGGGGCCTCCTTCAAAACGGCAAAGACGGAACGGAGCCATTCGGAGTCTAGGCGACTTCCTTCGCTCTGAAAATCGGTCGCTTCGTGTTTGTGGTAACGACCGCTAACGGAAAGGGGAAAAACGGGACTAGTCCTCGTCTTCGTCCGCACCCTCTTTCACGTGCGCGACGAACTCTTCCATGAAAAGCGGGAGAAAAGCGTGCAACTCTTTGCGAAGCTCTTCGGGGGCGTCGACGAGCGGCCGCCGATCTTCGTCGATGGCTTCGTCGTTTTCGTCGTAGCGGGCTCGGCAATAGAGAAGCCGGTACTTGCCGTGCTCGGCCCAACCGATTTCGATGTCGACGTCGGGCGTTTGGCCTCCTTCGAGCTCGATGGCCTGCCAGAACTCGCCCCGGGGCGCGAGCTCGCGAAGGAGCGTTTCGAGCTGGGCGACATCCCGCGCAAATTCGTCGTTTCTCATAAGAAAGCTTTAAAGGTCGCGCCCGCGGCTATCGAGGCCTTCGGGGGGAAAATTTTGACGGCGCGAGGCCATCGGCCCGTCAGATAAGATGTTCGGGTGGGGATTCGGCTTTTCGCTTTGACCTTCGCGCTCGCGTTTTCGACGTCGGGCGCGGCGGATTGCCTGAACGACATGCGGGATTCCGTCTTCGCGGATGGCGTCGCGGATATACGCGTTTCGATCGGCTATTCGGATCATCCCGGCAGTCATTACATCGGTACTCCCCGGGAGCCGTCGGTCGCGCACGATGCCGAAATCGCGAAGGGCCTCGGGAACGAGCTCGCGAAGATGGGGTTTCGCGCCCTGAGCGACGACGAAGTTCGGCGTTCGCCGCTGAAGTTTTCGGACGGCGTTCGCGCCCGGGTGAAGGTGTACCGCAAGGACCTCGAGTCGGGACGCTCTTCTTACGTCTCGATCATGACGAGCGCGAATTCGCCCGATCACGAACGGAACGTCGGCATCTTCGGCGGGCAAGGGGCGGCGAGCAAGGCCTCGCTGGAATTCATGCGAGCTTCCGCGAGCGCGGACGTTTTTCTATACTTGGGGCATTCCCGCAAAGTCTACGGGCCCGACCCGAACCCGCCCAAGGCGGTGCCCAGGCGTCCGACCACGGAAGATCCCTACGTGAGCAACTACGTCGTTCAGTACCAAAGCTACATCGCGAACGGATCCGGCTTTTTTGAGGCCCTTCGCAAGAGCGAGGATCCGGCAAAGCTGGTCGGTTTGCTGTCCTGTTCGACGAACGTCTTCGAGCCCACGCTCCGCGAGGCCGTTTGCCGACGGCCGGCGACCAGGGCGCTCGTGCTCTCGACCCGACCGACCGAGACCACCGTGGACGCGGCGGATCCGAGCGAGGACGTGAAGGCGGCCGCGGAGATCGTCAAAGGCGTGATCGGCCGCGACTCGACGCAAGACTTCAACCGCAAACTCAAGGCCTGCTCGAACGGGGCTTACGTCGCGGAAACGATCGGGGGTACCCACGTGCCCGCTTCCAAACGACCGTCTAAAGATTAGACGGGGAGCGCCGGAATGAGCCTTGAAAATTCAACACATTACACTGGCCTTGGATTTGCTCCTACGGTCCCAAGGGGGAGAGCGATGCGCCAGACTTGGAAGACTTTCGGATTCGTCGTGACCCTCGGCGCGGCCCTTTGCTCGCGCGCGGCGGACTGGCACGCCCAAGAACTCTACGAGAAGGCCCAGGTTCAACGCGAGGAGCTGGGCGACAATCCCTACGTCTCCGAGGAAACGTGGAGCCACACGCGCGAAGTCGTGAACCGCGGAACTTCGAAGTTCGTGAACGCCCTCGGCTGCGGCGCGCGTGGCCGCAAGGACCTCTTCCAAGCGGCCATCAACGAAGCCGTGAACGACATTCATACCCTCGGCAAGAGCGCCAAGGTTGCGAGCGGTCGACTGACCTACGAATCCTACCTTCGCGCGGTCGGTTGGGACTATCTCGAGCGCGCGACGAAGGCATGCGGCAAGTCTTGTTATCAACGTCTACAGGCGCCGCTCTCGCAATTCCTTTTCGTTCTGCAAAACCATGATCTCCGCCAGCCGGAGACGCAAAAGCTCGCCATCTCCATCGTGACGACGCTTTACCGTCAAGTGGAGTCGCTCGCGGCGAGCGGGCGTCGTATGCCCTGCGAAGCTTTGGACGGAAGCACGGCCGCCGCGGGCGGCAAGTCCGAAGCGAGCGCCTCGGTCGCTCGGCAAGACTCCGTCGCTCCGTCGCACGGAGCGAGCGACCCCGCGCCCGGGTCGCACGCGCCGGCCTCGACGAGCTCGGGTTCTGAAGGCTCCGGATCCGCGTCTTCCGCTCCGGCCGTAACGCCGACACCTTCGCGGACCGCTTCGGGCTCCGGTCGTCGTCGTCCGGACTGCACGCCCCGCGACCTCAAGATCGTCGACAAGCGCGGACGTTGCTTCGAGATCCCGGCCGCCGGCAAAGTCGGCAAGTTTCCCGTCGAGAGCCACCTCGTCACGAAATCGGAACTCTCGCGCAACGGTCGTTGGCCGAGCTCCAAAAGCGACGGCCTGCAATCCCATTTGGATTCGAGCTGCGCGCTCCTGAAGGAGCGTTTCGCGGGCGTGAACTGCGCGCTCGTTTACCCGACGAAGTGGCACAAGGTTTGGACGCCGGCCGAAGGCGGCGGCGCGCGCGGCCAGGGGAAGCACGCTCAGCCGCCCGATCTTATGAACGAGATGTTCTCGTTCAACATGCGTTGGAACCCGGCGGTTCCTCCGGGAACGAAGTTCCTCCTGACTTTGGGCGATCGTCAGGTCGTGGTCGTGGGTGGCTACGAATACGGCCCCAACGCGGGCCTTTTCGACAGCGGTTATATCGGCGGTATCCAACCCGAAGTGCAGTACTTCCTGGGTGCGCAACGCCAATCCAAGATCAAGGTCCAGATGCTGGCCGATCAGAGTATGCCTCTCGGTCCCACGAACTGCCGCTAGAACTCCATTCGGAAACTTAACGACTAAAATCTGAACAGCGTGGTGGCGCTTTTCGTCCGCGCCGATCCGGCACCCGCGTTAACTCCGCGATTCGAGGAACTCGGGCGCTCGCCGTGCCTCGCGCACGGTGGCACGGGACTCGCATTCAAAAACCCGGATGAAACGTCGTATCGCTTTCTTGGGTCTCGTCGGCGCCTCGGTCATTTGGATGGCCCAGGATCGCGACGTCGAGTCTTCGGCGGGCCTCTCGCCCGAAGCTTCGACGCCCGTTTCGAATCGACACGATCAAAATTCCGCGACGAAGTCGGCGTCCGCGTCGGGTTCGGGCAAAGCAAAAACCGCGATCGATTCCGACGCGCAAAGCTCGATATCGCTCTTGGACGACCCCATGGGCCTCGCGCCGAAGCTCGTCTTCGAGTCCCGCACCGGCAAGGGCCCCCAGGAGATCGGCGTCGGCGGCGAAGAGCAAGACCCGCGCGGTCCCGTCGCGATGGCCGTCTCGGCCTCCGGTCGCCTGGCCGTCGCCGACGGATTTAACCGCCGCATCCAGTTCCGCGACTCGAACGGCCGCGTGCTCCGCAACGTCGAGTTCCCGCAGGACACGACGCTTCGTCACGTGACGGCCGGAGCCGACGGCCGTTTCCATTCCCTCGAGACGAACGGGCAGGGGCAAGTGCTCCTGCGTAGCTTCTCCGAGAGCGGCGACGCCGTCTCGACCGTGCGGATCAAGACGAAGGATTCCTTCGTGACCTACGCCGTGAACGCCTACCGCTTGGAAGTCGGCACCTCGGGCGTGGCGAACCTCGTCGGCGCCGAAGAGAGCTACCGCGTGCAAGCCGACGGTCAGATCCGCAAGCTCCCCGGCGTTCCCTTCGAAAACGACGAGAGCCGTTTCGTGCGGATCGACGCGTCGGCGAGCGGCCGTCCGGC
>DDRA01000040.1:27081-36040 GCA_002343545.1 Bacteriovoracaceae bacterium UBA2428 | reverse complement strand
GTCGGCGAGCGGCCGTCGCGCCCTCTCCATCGTCGACGCGAAGGGCCGGGTCCAAAAGAGCCTGCCGCTCAACAACGACTACCAATCCATCGCCGCGATCCACACGGACGCGCAGAACCGCGCCTACGTCCAGTACGACACGATTCTGCGTTCCGAGCCGGTGGAAGCTGGTGGCGCGCCCATCCGCAGCCGAGTCGCCGTGGTCGAACGTTACTCGGCGAGCGGCGTCCAGACCGGCCAACTCATGGTCGACCTCGACGGCACGCACGAGATCGACAATCCGATCACGATCGACCCCAAGACCGGTGATGCTTTCTTCGCCTCCGCGCGAAAGGAAAGCGTGAACATGAGCCAAGTGCCCTTCAACGGTACCTAAGGAGACGTCATGAAGAACGGTCGTATGATGCAAGGTCGCAGTCTCGCCGCACTCCTCGCCGCCTTCGGCGCGCTCTCGGCGCAGGCCGGGCCTCGCGTTCCGATGCCGCAACTCAAGGGCCAAGACGCCCTGGACTACGCGGCGACGGCGCTCGGCAAAGTCTACGTCTGGGGCGGGACGACGTGGGATTCCACGGCCGCCACCCGCGGCAAAGGCAACGGCCCGGACTGCTCGGGTCTCGTGCTCAAAGCTTGGCGTTTTCCCAAAGAACTGAAGTCGAACGAACCTTTGCCGATCAAGACCAAGTGGGACATCGGCGGCGTCTTGGTGCAGCCGCGCCAGGATACGCGCACGATGTACGCCGGTGAGTTCGAGGGCGTAGATCTGCCTTGGACCGCGACGAAAGACTATTCGAAGGCCGTCAAAGGCGACGCCCTCGTTTGGAAGGGCCACACGATGCTCGTTTGGGAGCGTAACGCGAAGACCGGCAGCATCAAGACGATCGAGGCGATCGGCAGTAGCTACGACAAGACCGTCCACCTCGTGCGGACGACCTCGTTCCTGGAGGCAAAATCCACGAAGCTCCTTCGCCGCGACAACCTCGCGGAAGCGGGCGCGTTGAAGGCGGTGAAGATCGCGGCTCCGAAATCGACTTCGAAGCCGGCCGCCAAGCCGTCGCCCAAGCCGACTTCGACTCCGACCGCTTCGGAAGCGAACACGGTCCGCAAGGCCGAAACCGTCACCTTCCACACCGTGGCGAAGGGCGACACCGTGTTCGGTCTCGCGCTCAAGTACCAGGTTTCCGTGGGCCACATCACGCGCCTGAACCCCGGCCTCAACGTGGCCAAGATCCAGGTCGGCCAGAAGATCCGCGTGAAGTAAGCTTCGCTAGATTCCGTCGCCGTCCAGGAAAGTTTGGGCGGCGCGGATGTCGATCACGGGGGTCGCTTCCGCGGCCTTCAGCTTGTCGGTCGGCACGCGACCGCCCCAAGTCCGAATGTCGACGACCTTCGGCAGGGATTTGATGATCGAGTCGCCTCCGAAGACGGGACTCTTTTCACCTAACATCTTGACGATCGCGGCCGGCGAGAAGCGGGGATCGGCGTAGGCCTTGTCCTGCTCGACGTTGAGCACCCGCAGGTAGGCCGATATCTTGCGCGCCAAGTAACCCGTCACGGCCGGCGTCGCCATCGAGGTTCCGCTCAGGTGGTTTCGCGGAGCCGTCGTCTCGAAGCAGCGGCGGTAGAACTCGGCTTGCCCGAGACTCGTCAACAGGACGCCGGCGTACATGATTTCGCTGTCCACCGTGCCGCGGGCGAGCTCGAGATCTTCGTCCTTGTCGCCGGCCCGGATGAAGCCGTACTTCTTGCCGAAGGCGTCGAAGTCGCCGGATTCCGTGTCGACGAAAGGCATCGGGAACGTGGATCCCACGCCGTTTTCGTTCACGAGCTGGGTCGTCGTGCCGTCGCAGCTCGTCGCCTTGACGGGAGCCAGCACGGATTCGCCGTAGGAGAGCACGAAGGGCGTGCTCGTGAGGGGCAGGTTCATGAAGCTCGAAAGCTCGTCGCGCGAGTTGATGGATCCCACGCAGAGGATGTTCCGGAAGCCGGCGTTGTTCGCGAGCGTCGGGCGGCTCGGGTCGGCTTCGAACTGCTTCATGTAGCTCGAGGTGATGTCGCAAGGGAGCGCGCTGTGCGAACGACCGTCGACCCACTGCCCGTCGTTGCCCGAGGCGATGACGAAGAGGGTGCCGGGCGCGTGCGCGTTCACGGCCTCGGCGATGCGGGTCTTGAAGAATTCGTAGAGAATGAACTTTCCTTCGCGCTTGAGGACGTCGCGCGGCGACGGCCGCGTGGCCGAGTCGACGGGCACGGTGAAGTTCGTGCCGAGCGACATGTTCGCGAGCTTGATCTTCTGCTCGCCCACGTAGCGGATGGCTTGGATGATTTCGTCGAAGAAGTGCACGTCGAGGCTGTCCGAAGCCCAAAACTCGTCGAGGTATCGGCGCATGACCGCTTCGACGCCGGCCCGCCCGCTGCCCCCGATCGAACGGAGTCGCGCTTCGGCGCCCTTGAGCGCGACGGGCGAAGCGAGCCAATCGGCGAAGTCGCGCTCGAGTTCCTTGCGGAGGGCTTCCTTCTTGGCGGGAACGTCTTGGGTCGAGGACGTGATCACCCGCACCGGAACGATCTGCGTCTTGCGGCTCTGCCGGGCGACGATGCCCGCGACGTGGGTGCCGTGGACCTCTTCGTCCGCGCCGGCCGCCAAGTAGGGATGGAAGCGATCCTTCGCGAACTTCGCGATGCGGGCGTCGGGTTGGCGTCGGCCGAGTTTGGGGTCGCAGAAGAGGAAGGCCTGGTCCTTGCGGTCCATCACGGAATCGAAGTAGCGGCGGAAGAAGGGAAGGGCTTTGCGGGCGAGCGAGAGGCGATGGAGCTCTTCCGGGCTTTTTTCGATCTTCTCCTGGATGGAGAGGACTTCTTCGGTCAGCTTGATCTGGCGTTCCAGGAAAGCCTTGGCGCTCGCGATCTTGCGGGTCAGCGGGACTTTCGGATCCGTGACCAGGGCGTAGGTCTCCGCGTCGTATCGTTGGCAGAAATGCGTCGCGACCGACTGCTCGGGATTGGCCTTCGGAAAGTGGTTGGCCAGCTCGCGCATGCCCGAGCCGATATCCCCGTAGGGCGCGATGGCGCCTTCGGAATCGGGGTCGCGATCCTTGTGGAACTTCTTGTAGTTCTCGATGTGCTTCGAAAAGCCGTGGCTGCGTTCGGACGGGGCGAGGGCTTTGCGCACGGCCTTTTCGAAGAGATCGGCGTGTTCGACCGAGACGAGCTGGACTTCCTGGACGTCGGCCCAGCCGAGCTCGACGATCGTGCGCCAGGTCAGGTGGTCACGGAAGGGCGCGTCTTTCTCGGGCGGAGTCGTTTCGGTGATGAGGAGCTCGAGTTTCTTGAGCTGTTCGTAACGCCGGGGCGACCATTCCTTCGCGAATTCGCCGGCGGCGAAGATGTCGTAGTTGGCGGCGTTGATCTTGCGGAAGAGGGACTTCTTGAGGACGGGGTCGGCTTGGATCTCGGTCTCGAGTTGCTTCATGAAGGCCGCGTTCATCTCGGCGATGAACTTGATCGGGTCTTCCTGTGCGCCCTGGATGAGACCGTCCTTGATCGCGCCCGCGCCGAAAGCGAAGAGCTTGGCGTCGATGACGTTCGGGTGCGGCCAGCGGTCGCCGCCCATCACGTCGAGGCCCGCGCCGCCGCCGCCGTTCGCGCCGCGGTCGAAGCGGATCTGTTTGATGAGGTCCGGATGCAGGTAGTCCACGCCGTTGTCGATGATGGCCACGTCGATGCGGCTGCGCGGGTCGCCGAAACCGCGTGACAGTTGGCTCGAGCTCGGTCGCGGATTCGCGAAGCGATCGAGGGCCTTGGGGAGCTCCTTGCGATCGGCGAAGATCTCTTCGGGCTTCTGCGAGGGAGTCAGGCACCCTCCGAACGAAAGACCGGCGAGGACGTAGGCTTTGGTGGAGAAACGCTTTTTCAAGGTGGGACCTCCGAAGTTGAGAACTCTTATCGATGGATCCGCCCGAGAAACTGAGGGGATCGAAAACAAATCGTCGCGGTCGAAGAAAGCCGTGGAGCGTCTAAAACTTAGACACTTTCGCGCGGGGGCGAGGCGCCGGAAGCCCTCGCCCCGCTTGGATCGCGCTTTGCTAGTTCCGTCCCTAAGCATGCGAGAATTCGGCGTCCCGAGAAGCCGCCTCCTCCTCGTCGGGCTCCTGCTCGCCCTGGGAGCTTGCGGGAAGCCCCGCGCTCCGGTCGCGCCGAAGCCGCTCGCGCCGGCGGAACTGGTCGACGAAAAAGACCTGGAGTTCCGCTACGACGCCGATACGCAGGCCTGCCGAAACGCCAAGGGCGAGACGGGCTTCAACGAGAATCGCGTCGTCGAATGCGGCCGCGTGAAGGGCGTCAAGCTCGAAGGCTACAACCACGAAGGGCGCAACCTGCGCGGACTCGTGTTGGAGACCAGTCGCCTCGCGAATTCCGTGTTTCGCGGAGCCGACCTGACCGGCGCGACGTTTCGTCGCTGCGATTTGTCGGGATCGATCTTCGAGGGCGCCCAGCTCGCGAGAGCTTCCTTCGTGGCCCATCCGAGCAACTTTATCCTTGGGCCCGAGGCCTTCGCGGGCGCGCGCTTTGATCGTTTCACGTTTTTCTCCGCCGGCCTCGTGAACTACGGGGAGCTGATCCTCAAGAACCCGATCGCCGAAGCGGCCGGCGAAAAATCTTCGATTCTCGTGGACGACGAGGTCCCGGCCGCGGAGGCGGCGCTCTTCCGTTACGACGTCGCCCGTCTCGGCGATCTTCCGCGCCCGGTCGCGAAAGGCGACCCTCGCTTCGTGCGAAGGCTTTTCGGCGAGCTCGCGTCCGCCGGCGACTGGCAACGCTTCTTCGCGGAGCGGACTCGGCGCCTCGTCCATGATCAGAAAACCCGCGAAAGCCCGATCACCATCGCGGTCAACCTGTCGCCGACGGCCTTCGCCGCGTCGAACGATCAGCGTCTCCTCGACCTCGAAGAGATCCTTTCGGACCTCCGGCGCTCCATCGGGCTCGTGCCCGCCTGGCTGCCCCGGAGCATCGAGAACCTTCCGCTCCTGAGGCTCGGCGGCGAACCCGTACTTTACGAAACGCCCGCCGCGGGCGTCATGGCGCTCGGTCAAAGCTACTCCGCCCGGCCGATCTTGGATCGGCTCGAGACGCTTTTGCACGAGGCGCGCCACGCGGACTGCCCGGTCGCCGTCGACGACGAGGATCGGCGTTTCGTCGAGGAGTTCCCCGCGAAGATCAAAGCCTTGCGCGAAGATTTGCTGAGCCTCCGTCCGTTGGCGGAGCGCGAAAGCGCCCATCGCGCGGTCGAATCCGAGATCAAGCGCCTCGAGGAATCCCTCGACACGCTCGAATCTCGGCTCGAGCAGGCAACCAAGCGCTTGATGGGACGTCAGTGCAATTTTGCCCACGTCCGATGCCCGATGGACCATCCGACCAAAGCCTACCGCGGCCTTTACGCTTGCGATCGCATGGCGTGGGGAGCCTACGCGGTCGGGGCGGCCTTCCTTACCAAGATGGCGAAGGACTGTCCGACTTGCCCGGCCGAAACGAAGGCGCAGGCCGAGATCGAGGCCGCCGACCAGTTCGATCGTCTGTTGAACCTCGAAAGCATGATGGGATCGAAGGCCGAGAAGCCGCCCACCGCTTACTGGCGGGAGCCGGTGAAGCGATGAGACGGGTGGGATTCTTTTTCGCCCTCGCGATGATCGCGTTGTCGGCGATCCTCGCGCTGCGGCCGGGTTCGCCGGCGGGGGATCTCGTCGAGTCGAAAGCACGCTCCGTCGTCGAGAAGTCCGAGTCGGTCGCGTCGACCTCGGACGCGACCGTGCCCACGGCGAAGCCGCGGCCCGAGCCTTCTTCGGCCGTTCGGAAGCCCGTCTCGCCCCGCTTACGATCCGCGCTGCCGCCGGCGTCGTCCCTGCGCGCCGAAGCCGCCCACGATCCGCATTCGTCGCCGCCGTCGCTCGGGACTTTCGCGCGCGAACTCGAGGGCATGATCGCCGAAGCTCTCCACGATCCGCTTTCGGCGGCCGCGCTCGTCGAGGAACTGTCTTCCTGCGCGCTCGGCCGCATGGACGCCGCGACCCAAAGCACGGCCGTTCGAGTTCACTGCGTCCGCAAGCTGCGTGTATTGGGCCGCGCTTACCCGGGCCGTTTCGACGAGCGGGTCGCCGGCGTCGAGCGGGCCCTGGACCGACGCTCCAAACTCATTCTCGACGCAATGGAGCGCTGATCAAAGTTTCGACCAGACCAGGTTGCGGAGCTCGTTGTAGAGGTTCACGTAGTTGTTGAACTGCGCGTCCGACAAAGACCCGAAAAACGCGAAGGACAGGAGCTCGCTCGAGCAGGACCCCTTGAGCGGGAAGGTCGCGACGACCGTCTTGCCGGCCGCTTGGGTGTAACCCAGCTTGTAGAGGTAACCGGACGAGGCGCCCTGGACGCCCGCGCTTTCGAGCGTCGAGCGGAAGCCCGAGTTCTTCATGATCGCGCCCGCGATGCGCGCGAGCTCCGACGCCGTGGACTGCTGGCGACGGGTCGTGCCGGTGAAGCGATAGGTGTCGGAGCTGTCCGTGAGGCCGCTCGGGTTCTGGAAGTAGGATTGCGCGTTGGCGCCGAGCAGGCTCTGCGCCTCCGAGTTCAAGCGCGTCATGAAGGCGTTCACGCTGCCGGCGGCGCCGCGGCCGAGGGCCTGGGCCGCGCCGTTCGAGGACTTCATGATGAGGCTGTAGAGATACTCGGACTGGTTGAGCTTCTCGCCCACGAGCACGGTGCGTCCCGTGTCGGGGTGCACGGCCCGGTTGCCTTGCTCGTCGAAGAAGAGGTCGCTGTCGGTGAAGGCCGT
The DNA here is from genome assembly GCA_002343545.1 of Bacteriovoracaceae bacterium UBA2428. Taxonomy (GTDB): domain Bacteria; phylum Bdellovibrionota; class UBA2428; order UBA2428; family UBA2428; genus UBA2428. The sequence goes on along the minus strand of DDRA01000040.1, from coordinate 29,220 downwards.
CTCGCGGCTGAGTCCGCCGAACTTGTAGGCCGTCCAGGCGGTCATGATCTTCTGGGTCGAGGCGACGGGTTGCGCGACCGAAGCGTTGCGCTCCAGCAGGCTTTGCGCGACGCCGCCGTTCGAGCCGATGCGGTAGACCGCGCCGGCCGGTCCGCGGCCGTTCGAGCCGGAGGGAACGTAGCGGTTCATGATCGCGGTGATCTCGCTCGACGAGACGTTGATCTGGCAGGGAGCTTTGGCGCCGGCGGCGACCGCGGCATGCGGGATCGCGAAGAGAAAAAGGGTGAAGCTGAGAGTCTTGGCGTGTTTCATGACTCTCTCTTCGGAAGAGAATCACGCGGGCCTTAACTCGCCCTTCTCGGACCGGGGCGTCGAAGCCGTACGGATCGCCGCGGCGACAGACCGTTAGGGGAGCTCTTCGCGGAGCTCCATCCAGATCTCGTGGTAGTGCCAGGCGGGTGGGGCGTCGGGCTCCTGGTGATGGTCGGGGCGCAGGCGCAATCCCCGCGTGGCGCGGAGAACCTCACGGACATTCTCGTTCTGCGCGAGTTTGGCCGCCATGGCTTCGCGAATAATCCGGTAGTGCTCGCCTTTTTCCGAGGTCCAGTACGGAAAACGTCGTCCCTCAAAACTGACCCAGTCGATCCCGAGCTTCTTCATGTTCGCGCGCGCGCCGTCCCCCGCGCGTTTGGCGGCGAAGGCCGTCATTCCTTCGACCTGTTCGCGGGTGAACTTCCACTCGATTTCCGCGGACCGCGCGCTCGGATCCTCGGGTCCTTCCGGAAAGAGCATCGCCTGCCAAAATCCCTCGACGCTTGCGTAACGCTTTCCACGATACGCAAAGGGCGTCGCCGCAAAATTCGAAAGCAACCCCAACTCGTTTCGCTTCGAGAGAATCACCTCTCCAGGCCCCGCCGCCTGCGGCAAAATCTCCCAAGCCGGCGCCCCCGCCGCCTCAACGGCGGCAAACCAATGCGAAGGATAATTCGCTCTCTTCACATCCGCAGTGGCGGCGCAGCCAGCCACCAACAAAAAAGCCACAAGAATCTGCCCCCCAGAACGCGCCAGGAGGCTTGGGCGCAAGGCCGCAGGGAGCGAAGTGTATTTCATATACTCGAGCGACCGAGAACGCCGCGGCCAAGCCTTCTGGCGCGTTCTAGTCGACGACGTTTTCGCCGCCGTCGATCCGGATCGTGTTTCCGGTCATGAAATCGAAGTGCGGCAAACAGAACGCCACGAGCGACTGGGCGACGTCATCGGGCGTCGTGAGGCGCTTCATCGGGTTACGGCCCTGGGCGACTTCGATCATCTTCTCGTTGCCCGGGATCTTGCGAAGCGCCGGGGTGTCGGTGACGCCGGCGAGCAGCGCGTTCGCCGTGACGCCGAGGGGCGCGAGTTCGAGCGCCAGCTGCCGGCAGTAGCTCTCGAGCGCGGCCTTGGCGGCACTCACCGCGCCGTAGCTCGTCCAGACCCGCGAAGAGCCGGCCGAGGTCATCGCGAAAATGCGGGCGCCGCGGCAAAAGAGTCCGGCGCGGGCGAGATCCTGGGTCCAGTAGATGAGCGAACTCGCCATGACGTCCAGGGTCATGTCGACTTGGGCTTTGGTCAGGGAATCTTCGGGCGTCGCGCCGACGAGCGGCTTGAGGGCGCCGAAGGCGAGGGAGTGCATGAGCACGCGAACGCGTCCGTTCGCCCGCTCCTTGAGCTGGGCGACAACTTCTTGGCGCTTGGCCTCGTCGGCGGCGTTCGCATTCACGAAGACGACCTCGCGTCCCATCGCTTTGAGGTCGGCCTGAAGGCTTTCGACGTGGGCCATGCCGGCTTTGCGGTCCAAATGGACGCCGAAGATGTTGAAACCGGCCTCCGCCAAGCGCCGGCAGGCGGCTTCGCCGAATCCGCTCGAAGCGCCAAGAACGAGAGCCCAATCACCTTTGAAGAATCCGTTGAATTCCTTCGACATGGGCCCCTTTAAACACGCCCCGGATTTCACGTCAAAACACTGGCTGGAGAGGGCGCCTCCGAAACGAGAACATGGATGTCGGAGGGGTACGATCGCTATGGATCTCGAAAACATCGCATTCGATTCGTCCCTGACGAATCCCAATCTTCAGAAGGCGCTCGTACGGGTCGCGCGCGCGG
>DDRA01000040.1:13002-26990 GCA_002343545.1 Bacteriovoracaceae bacterium UBA2428 | reverse complement strand
CGTACGGGTCGCGCGCGCGGAACAAAAACCGCTCGAGGAGTTCGACGAGAAAATCCAGAAGATCACGGATCGCAAACAGGCGATCGGCGATCTGAAGGGCAAGTTCTCCGAGATCAAGGACGCGCTCAGCCCGATTCGGAATACTTCCGAGTTTCGCGACCTCAAGGCGACTTCGTCGCAGCCCGAGCTCGTGAACGTGACGTCCGTCGACAAGGAAAAGGCCGCGCCGGGCACTTACGACATCGAAGTCCTCAACACGGCGAACACGAACTCGATCATGACCTACGGATTTCCCGATCGCGATCAGACGCGCGTCGGCATCGGCTACATCAGCTTCGAGACGCCCGAGGGCGAGAGCCGCGAGATTTACATCAACTCCGACAACAACACGCTGGACGGCGTCGCGAGCGCGATCAACGCCTCGCGGAGCGGCGTCACGGCGCAGGTCATCAACGACGGTACGGACTCCGACGAGCCGTGGAAGCTGCTCATCACGAGCGAACATACCGGGTGGAAGAACAACTTCGAGTGGCCGAGCTTCAACATGCTCGACGGCGAACTCGAGTTCGACCACGATCGTCTCCGCGAGGGGAAAAGCGCCACGCTCCGGATCAACGGCCATCCCGTCATGGTCGACGAGAACAAGGTCAAGGATCTCATCCCGGGCCTGACCTTCGACCTGAAGAATGCCGAGCCGGGCAAGCGCATCACGATCGAGGTCCAGCCCGACATCGAGAAGGTCGGCGCCAAGGTCAAGAACTTCGTCGAGAAGATGAACGGGGTTCTCGGCTACATCCAATCGCAACACTCGCGCGGCGCGGATTCCCGCAAGGACAAGACCAAGCTCTTCCAGGGCGACGTCGGCCTGCAGGCCATCGAAAGCCGCATGCGCAGCGTGATCCAGCAGGCGCACTCGCGCAATCCCTCGCAGATCGAGGCCCTCCGCGACGTCGGCATCGTCTTTAACCGCAACGGCACGCTCGATTTCGACGAGAAGAAGTTCCAGTCCAAGCTCGAGTCGAACTTCGACGAGGTCGCGCACATGTTCGGCGGGTCCGGCGGGCTGGGCGGCTTCGCCGGCGAGATGATGCGTCTCGTGGACGGCGTCGTCCGGAGCGGAGACGGCATGCTCTCCCAGCGAGAGAAGGCGGCGACGGATCAGGCGAACAAGCTTCAGGGCGAGAAGGACCGCGCCACGGCGCGGGCCGAAGAGCGGATGCAAAAGGTCAAGGCGCAGTTCGGCCGGGTCGAAGCGGCCCTGCAGAACATGCAGAACATGGGCGGAGTGGCTCAAGGGGCCGGGGGTTAGTTAGGTCATGAGTTACGGAGCGAAGTCCTACAAAAGCACGAGCATCCAGACGGCGACGCCGGAGCAGGTTCTTCTCATGCTCTACGAGGGGGCCATCAAGGCGACGAAGCTCGCCAAGCTCGCCATCGAGAAAAAGAACATGGCCGAGAAAGGCAAGCAGATCGGCAAGGTCCATGACATCCTCATGGAGCTTTCGAACACGCTCGATCACTCCAAGTCGCCCGACGTTTCGGGGCAGCTTTCCTCGCTTTACGACTTCTGTATCGCGCAGTTGTTCAAGGCGAACATGGAGAACGATGCGAACTCGCTCGATTCCGTCGTTAAGGTGCTGACGACCCTTTACGAAGGGTGGGTCTCGGCGGTTCAGGAAATCCGGAAGACGGCCAAGAAGGAGAAGACGTGAAGATCACCGTGGAAGCCCTCCTCAAGAAGCTCGGGCAGCTCGACCAACGCCTTCTGAACATCTGGGTTTCCGAGGACGCGGACCTCTCCGACGACGAGCGCTGGGAAATCTTCGCGGTTCTGCTCGAGAGCCGCGTCGAATTGCTCGCCGTGTTGCGTGACGCGGGTCACCGGCTGACGCCCGAGATTTGCCTGCCGCCGTGGCTCGATCGTCTGACTTCGCGCAAACGCGAAGTTCGCTTGCGTGAACTCAAGACGACGCTCGAAGAAAAGCGGTCGCGGGATCGCATTTCCGCGTATCGTGAAGTAGCCTCAGCTCCGGGGGAGTCTGAAAATACGTGAGCTCGGTTCGAGATACTTTTGCCGAAAGATTCGAAGCTTCTCGCATCCTCTATAGGCATGGCGAGAAGCAGGAAGCCAAGGCGCTCCTGCGCCATCTCTGGGAAGCGCCCTACCGCAAACCGATCCACGAGTTTCGCGTCTTCTGCGCGCTCATGGAAGTCTGGTGCTTCGAGAATCCTCGCGCGGTCCTCGGGTTCCTCGAGAGCCTGATCCTCGGCGAGGGCGACCTGCAGGCGTTCTGGGCCCGTCGTTCCTTGGCCGAGCAGGCCTGCCTCTTCGAGTGGCACGGGCAGTTGGCCTTCGCCACGGGCGACGATTTTCTCGCGCTCGAAAGTCTCGCGCGCGCCGCCTCGCTCGGCCGCGACACGAGCCTGCTGTGGCGCTTGCTCGCGACCTTGCACGCCAATCACGGCGAGCTCGACCTCGCGGTCCGTTATTGCCGCCGTAGCCTGAATCTCTTCAAGCAACTCGAACTCGACATCCTCGGGACGCACGCCGACGCGCTCGGCTGGTTCTCGGGCGAGCATCCGCTCCGTTTCGAATCGGGCGTCGAGCCCTACATGAAGATCCTGTTGCTCGTCACTCGCCTGGCCAAGAGCCACCGCAACTTGCGGGCCGTGCGCGAGCTGCTCGTCGAGCTCATCCACTGCTTCCCCGACGAAGGGCGCTTGCACCGGATCCGGCTCATGCTCGAGCGGTCGATCGTCGAGTCGAGTCTCACGTCGACGGCGATCGAAGCGCCGCGCTAGGCTCCGTTCCGCCTTTCCTTCACGGAATCTTCATTTGGGCTCCGCTTCCCTTGCGCCGAAACGGCGGAAGGGAGGAAGTGCCTTTGCCGTTTGGTCCGCGCGACATTCGACGTCTGACGCAAAGCCTCGCGCCGGGCCTCCTCGCGTTCGCGCTGTCGGCTTGCGGCGACCTCTCGCTCAAGACGACGCTCGACGCCGCCGTTCGCAAACAAAGCGGCGTCGATTCCCGAAGCCTCGCCTTGTGGGCGCGCAGCCCCGTCGTGGATGGCGGCGATCCGGGCTTGCACGCCGGCTCGAGCCTCGAATCGGTGCCGCGCACGGACCTCGACTTCGCGATGCTCGCCACCACGAAGTCCCTTCCGCAGTCGACGCTCGTGAGCGTCTACGAAACGTCTTTCCTGTCGCTCGACGCGGACCGCCCGATCTTCTTCGATTGGGCGGGCACGCGCATTCCGTGGTCGAACCCGGCCTTCCAGGTCTTCATGGCGCTCCACCACGGGGCGAAGGCTGCCACGCACGCGCTTGGGCTGCTCGACGACTACCAGCCCGCCTCGGTCAAGATCCTCGCCGCCGAGCCGGGCGACGCCTACTCGACGCACTACAGTCCTTCGAAGAAGACGATCACTTTCTACAAGAACGAGACGGGCCCGGCCTTCAACCCGGTCGACGAGGCCGACGCGACCTACCACGAGTACGGTCACGTCGTTCAGCATGTCCTTTCGCCGGAAGCCGTGGCGGCTCCGACCCTCTTGAACTACCAGTTCGACGCGCTCCAGGAAGGACTCTCGGACTTCGCGGCCGCGGTCGTCGCGCGCGATGACCGAACGAACGGCTACTTGAACTCGAATACCCGGCAGCTCGCGCAGGCTTCGGCCGTCTTCGACCCGGCCCAGTACACGCGCTCCGTCCGCAACGACTTCGCCTTTCCCCAGGCTTGGGTGGGGGGGCTTCTGAGCTGCCAGGAGACCGACGCCGATTGCGGCGGCAACGGGAATATCCACCAGGACGGGCGCGTCGTCGCCGGCGCGCTGAACGACATTCGCAAGTACCTCTCGGGTTTCGAGGTCGTCGAGAAGAACTGCAGCGGCGCGAACTGCTCACTCAAGCTGGGGTCGGGCGCCTTGGGCGAGACCAAAGCGTGGGACGAAGTTTACGTTCTCGCGCACGAGGCGTTCCGGCTCATGAGCGAAACCAAGACGCTCTACTACTACGCGAAGACGCTCGTCGGCATCTGCTCGGCGCCGGCCTTCGCGTGGTGCACGACGGAGGTCAAGACCGGCATCAAACGCATCCTCGTCGGCCGGGGGCTCTACGTGCAGGACGACGGCCTCTCGGCCGGCCCCTACGCCTGGGGCGAGTTCGGCGATGGCAACGCCTTCACCACGAGCACGGGCGCGACCGGTCACCTCCGCACGCACACGGCGGGCGGCTGGTTCCCGCTCGCCGGCGAGGGTTACGCGAACTCCAACGGCGTCTTGGGACGTTGCGAAGCCGTTTTCCTCTACCCGAACTTCGACAACGTGAGCGACCTGCGCGCGCTCGGGGACCGCGTGCGTCTGGCCGGCATCTCGGTCGAGATCACGGCGATCTCGGGGTTCCGCAATCTCACGGCGCCTTCGACGGGCGCCGTCGTCGAGGACGTGACCTCGTCGGCGCGCGAGGAAAAGTTCTTGGGTTGGATGGATCCGGCCGACACGGTGACGGAGCTCATCTCGGATCCGGCCTCGCGTTGGTACAAGAACATCGGCGGCTCGAGCCTCTCGGCGTTCCCGAGCCTGTCGAACGCGTATTCGGAGCTCGCTTGGCTCGCGCGCGCGCCGACGGCCGCGGGCGCCGCGGCGGGATCGGTGACCTACCGCCTGACGTTGAGAATCCAGAACCGCGAAAGCTACGAACCTTTTTCGGTGTCCTTTACGCAGAACTACGAAGTCTCCGCGAACGAAAGTTTCTGCGACTAACGGGGTCTCCGCGGGGGCTTGGAACGGGTCTTTAAGTGGCCAGAATCCATGGCCTTTTCGCGTCGGATGCCTTCACGAAATCTTTGCGAGGCAGCGCATTATGGCCCCGTTAGTCTACAGAAAGAAATCAAGTTTTTGCGTGGGCTTCCGAAAAGCTCCGGAGACCTTTCAAGGGGGAATTTATGAAGCTTTTCAAAATCAAGAACTCCAAGCGCGGCCAAACCTCGGTCGAGTACATCCTGATCATCGCCGTCGTCGTCGGCGTCATCATGATGTTCGGTGACCAACTGAACAGCGGCATCAAGAAGGTCACGCAGAGCCTCTTCCAAGGCGCGGACCGCAACGTGTCCAGCCTCACCGATCGCAAGAACTAAGGAACGCGGGATTCGCTCGCGACCGGTCTTGGCAAGCGGAAGGGAGGCGTCATGAACTCGTTTCGTACGGCGCGCCCTTCTTCTCGCAAGCGGGGGCAGGCGCTTCTCGAGTACGTCCTGCTCCTCGGCCTCATCTCGACGATGGCGGCCGCGATGACGCGTTTCTTCCTGAACGACTTCTTCGCGGAAGGATTGCGCGAGCTGCCGAGCGCCGTCTCTCCGTGTCTCTCGCAAGGGGCCGGAAAATGCGGTCCCTAGGTGCCCCACGCGAACGCGCGCCCCGCCGTCGTCGCTTCGGATCCCGCTCGGGCCAAGCCATGGCCGAGTACATCCTGTTACTCGCGGTCGTGATGGGAGTCGTTTCCGTCTTTCGCGTCGTCTTCCTGCAGAACCTTGCGCCGCGACTCACGACGCGCTTCGAGAGCATGGCGACCTTCGAGGCCAAAGGCCTGGGCGAGGGCTCCGCGCCGCTGCTCGACAGCTACTACACGGGCTACGGAGGGGCACATGCCGACGCGCAAGTCATCGTCAAATAGCGCCGCGGCCGCGCGCAAGACGTCCCGCTCCGGCCAGACCTTGGTCGAGTTCATCTTCGTCTCGATTCTTTTCGTGTTCATGGTCGCCATCTCATTCAACGCCGTTTTGGCGATGAGTCTCCATCAGTACATGTCCTTCGCGGCGTTCATGTCGGCCCGTGCCTACCAGGCCTCGGCGAGCGACAAAGCCGTCCAAGTCGCTTCGGCGCGCGGCACCCTCTCACTCTACCTGCCGGGCCGCACGCCCCAGAACGTCACCGACGTCCCCTACGAGATCACCTTTCCGGTCTTCAGCAAGCCCGGTACTATCCTCGTCACGAACGTCGTGCTGCCGCCGGGCGACGCGAGCCTGGACTACGGGCCGGGCGCGACGCTCGAGACCCAGGCCGGAAGCGCGCCCGCGATCGTCATCGAGTACGTCGTGCCGATCGCGAACCTTCCGCTCGGCGACGAGCTGGCGCAGATCAGCCAGATCAAGCTGCGCTCGCGCGCCTACTTGGGCCGCGAGGTTTCGCAGTCGGAGTGCCGGCGCTTTTTCACGAGCTTCTTCAACTACTACACCTTCGAGAACTCCGGTCTCGGCGGCAGCCCCATGCGGGCCAACGAAAGCTACGTGCGCTCGTTGGCCCCTAACATGGAGGACAACGGATGTTGAGTCGTCGCTCGGTTTCGAGCCGTCGCGGTCAGGCCGTTGTCGAGCTGTTGCCGGCCGTCCTGATCTTTCTCCTCGTGACGACGGCGGCCATGACCTATTTCCGCACGCTCCGCCACGCGACGCTTCGCCAGGAGGTCGTGCGCAACCTTGCCTTCGCGAAGATCGCGAACTCGGGCACGCTCACGACGCCGACCGAGCAGAGCGGCGGCGAGCTCCCCGTCCAGTACGCGGCGTCTGGGGAGCGGAGCGTGGCCGGCATCCAGGCCAGCGCGAACGCCTTCGTGTCGAACGAGAACGTTTGCTTTCGCATCGTTCCGCACGAGCCGACGACGGAAGTCTCCCTTTCGGGGGTCTACGGTATGGGGGACCTCGTCAAAGTTCCGTTCTCGACCTCGAGCGTGGTGTACCGCGGCGCTTTGGGACAGCGCGTGGCGGCGGCCTGCGGACCTTAGCGCGCAGCCTCAAGGGTCCCGCCCGGATGGCCGATAGGAATGAGAGGAGCGTAAGGCCGACTTTATGAACCAGTCCAAAGCCTTCGGTATCAGTCTCGTCTTCGCGGGCCTCGCCATGCTTCTCGTTTTCCTTTACGTGGACTCCGAGAAGAAGCAGATCCGCGATGAGTTCGGCGAAGAAGTGACCGTCGTGGTCGCGCGCGAAGACATCAACGAGATGCAAGAGATCTCGACCAAAGTTCTCGAGACGAAGCGCGTCCCGAAACGCTTCGTGCAACCGGGCGTCCAGTTCGACCCGAACGTCTACGAAGGTACGATCGCGGCCGCGCCGTTCAAGGCGGGCGAGCAAGTCCCGCTTTCCAAGGTGCTGCTGAAGGGCGGCGAAACCGGTCTCGCGACCCAAGTCGCCGTGTCCAAGCGCGGGATCGCGATTCCGATCTCGGACACGACGGGCGTGAACCGCCTCGTGCGTCCGGGCGACCGCGTGGACCTCATCGCGAACGTGACCTACGAAGACGCGGCCGGCAAGCGCGGCTCCGAGATCAAGACGATCCTGCAGGACGTGCAGATCATCGCCGTCGGAGAGATGATCCAGAACAACATTCCGCAGGTCTTCGAGGAAGATCCCATCTCCGGCGGCCGTCGCGCCAAGAGCCTGCGCGGCTCGCGCGGCTTCGCGACGATCACCGTCGAGGTCACGCCCCTCGAGGCCCAGTCGCTCATCTACCTCGTGTCGTCGGGCACCGACATCTTTTCGACTTTGCGCAATCCGGTCGACCGCGTCGTCCAGCCGGTGCCCACGACGACCGTCGACGAAGTGCTCGGTCAGAACTCGAAGAAGGCCGAGATCGAGCGCCGCATGAGAATCCCGGCGGCGGCTCCCGTCGTCGCGGCGCCTCCGCCTCCGCCCCGCATGATCTTCAATCCGATGACCGGAACGATGGTTCCGGCGATGGGAGGCGGCATTGGCCCGAAGTGAATTGTTTTCCAAGGGCGTGAAGGGATTCCTCGGCGCGGCGCTTTGGCTGTCGTTCGCCGTGGTTTCCTCTTCGCGGGCGCAGGACGGCGGGCGTGATCCGGCGTCGGCGTCGCGTCCGCCCTCGCAAAAGCCCGCTTTGCTCGACGGCAAGGAAACCGATCTGCTCGGCGCGATCCCGAACACGACTTTCCGCGAAATCGAATCCGTGCGCCGCGATGACGCCGTTCTGCGTCCGAAGCACGGCTTTCGCGACATCTTCATGACCAAGGGCAAGACGACGGTGCTGGACGTGCACACGATCCCGCCCGGCAAGCCTTGCCCGGAGCGTCTCGACCAGCTCCCCATCCGCGTTTCCCAGGTCGGGCTCATCGTGAACTCGGTGCGCGACGGCAGCTCGAACGGCTGTCGGGTCACGGCGAGCGACCAGGTCGGGTCGACCCAGATCCTTTGGTACGACAACCGCGCCCAGGCGGCGGATGCCCCGCCGGTCCTCGGCGAGCTTCTGCGTGTCTACCGCATCACCGTGACGACGGACGATATCCTCACGATGATGCAGGAGCTCCAAGGCCTCATCGGCGATATCGAAGGCATCGAGATTCGTATCGTCGGCACGCAAGTCGTCGTCGACGGCAAGATCCTCGTGCCCTCCGAGCTCCGTCGGCTCGAGACGGTCCTCTCGGTTCCGCGTTACCAGGGCAAGGTCTTGAGCCTCGCCGAGATCTCGCCGGTTTCGCAGAAGCTCCTCGCGCGCAAGATGGAGGAATCCATCGCGGGCGGCAAGGATCGGCCCAAGGAGATCACGGTTCGCGTCGTGAACGGCCGCTTCTTCCTGGAAGGCCTCGTCGACAAGCAGGGCGACCGCCAGGCGGCCGAGGTCATCTGTAAGAGTTTTCTCCAAGAGAAGTACTACCTCTCCAAGGGGCCCAAGCCTCCGGAAGGTATCGGGTCGGATTGCGTGCAGATGGTGCGTATCCGCGCCCAGCAGCCTTCCGAGCCGGATCCCATCGTCTCCGTGCGCGTGGACTTCGTGAAGCTCAACCGCGAGTTCATGAAGAACTTCGAGTTCAGCTGGGCGCCGACCATCGGCGCTTCGGCCGAAGCTGCCTACAGCACGGACCTCGGGCGCTTCGTGGGCAGCTTCACCGCCACGCTCTCGAGCCTCTTTCCCAAACTCCATTCCGCGAGCTCGAACGGCCACGCCCGCATCCTGAAGTCGGCGCACCTCCTCGTGCGCGACGGCGCGGACGCGCAGCGGGGCGACGGCGCGCCGCCCGAAGCCAAGATCAGCGAAGTCATCCAGATCCCGTACACCCTCCGCGACGCGCAGGGGAACGAGCAGCTGCAGTTCCAGGAAGTCCGCACGCAGGTCTCCCTGCGCGTGAAATCCGTGGCGGGTTCCGACAAGCTCAACCTCGACGTCCTCGCGACCCAGGCCGAGCTCCGCGGAAGCGGCGGCGGCGCGGGTCAGCAGTCGGGCACCGTATCGAACGAGGTCAAGACGAGTCTCGTCGTGGGCGACGGCGAAAGCGCCGCGCTCGGCGGGCTCGTGTCGGAGCGCAAGCAGATCTCGAACGGCCGCAAGCCTTCCGCCGAGGCCGGGAACACTTTCTCGCTCTTCTCGCTCGACAAGAAGCACGACTACTTGGACAGCAAGGAGCAGTTCATCGTTTTCATCACCCCCGAGAAAATTCGCTCCCCTTCGGAAGGCACGGAACGCCTCAAGCGCAAGTTCCGTCTGAGGAAGTAACGGCATGAGCCAACAACCTCCGCTTCGAGCCGTTCCGCCCCCCGCCGCCGGATCGCCGTCGCCGACGGCCGCCGCGGCCGCGCCCCAAGGCCACGTCATCGCGGTCGTGGGCGGGAAGGGCGGCGTCGGCAAGTCCGTCTTCGCGGGCAACTTCGCGCTCGCGATGGCGGCCGACGCCAAGAACGGCCCCGCGCTCATCGACATGGATCCGCAGGGCTCCGGCGACCTGAGCCTGATCTTGGGCGTGAAGCAGGTCAAAGGCTACGGCGACGACTTGCTGGCGGGCAAACTCCGCGACAGCGCCGCGCTCCGCAGCTTCCTGACCCAGGTCCCGGCGGGTCCGGCGGGCGGTCCCGTCCTGAACGTTCTCCAAATGAGCGCGAACCCCGACAAGCTCCTCTCCGTCGAAGAAGACAAGATGGATCTCGCGCTCAAGCTCGTGCGCCGGACTTACCCGGTGACGATCATCGACTGCGGCAGCCGTCTCGAGGGGCCCATCCTCAAGGCGATCGATCTCGCGACGATGATCCTCGTCGTGACGAACCCCGAGATCCTCGTCCTCAACCAGACCCGCCGCGTGCTCGATCGGCTACAGACGCTGCTCGTGCCGCCGGACATGGTGAAGGTCGTCCTGAACAAGATGCCGACGGGCGGCACGCCCTATACGCCGCAGTTCATCGAACAGAACCTCAAGCGCCAAGTCGTCGCGGTGATCCCCGAGGACGCGGCTTCCGCGCAGGCGGCGCTCTCCAAGGGCGTGCCCATGGTGGCCTCGGCGCCGGGATCGCCCGCGACCAAGGCGCTCTACGGCTTGAGCCGGGTCCTGCTCGAGAAGCGGGTGCTCGATACCCTCGCCCAGGTTCAGCGCGCGCCCCGGCCCGTGCCGGCCGCCGATGCGAAGCCGGCCGCGGCGGGCGGCGCCCCCGAGCCGGGCGGCCAGTCGAAAATGGGCAAGGAGCCGCGCGACCCGCGGAGCATCCTGAAGATCCGTATCCAGGCCCAGCTCGTCGAGCGCATGGACCTCAAGCGCGAACAACTCGACCGCAACCTCGACGCCGAGAAACGCGCCGAGCTCCGCGCGAAGGCCCTCAAGATCGTCACCGACATCCTGAACGTCGAGGACCATCCGTGGAAAGCCCGCGAGGAGATGGCCAAGCTCACGAAAGAAATCCTGGACGAAGCGCTCGTGCTCGGTCCCCTGGAGGACCTGCTCGCCGACGACGACGTCAAGGAAATCATGGTGAACCGCGCCGACCTGATCTTCATCGAAAAAGGCGGGCGCATCCAGAAGTCGCCCGTCACCTTCTCGAGCAACGTTCAGCTCATGTCGGTCATCGAGCGTATCGTGAACCCCCTCGGCCGTCGCATCGACGAGAAGACGCCCTACGTCGACGCGCGTCTCGTGGACGGCAGCCGGGTGCACGCAATTATCCCGCCGCTCGCCCTCGACGGCCCCATGCTCACGATCCGGAAGTTCCCCAAGAAACGCCTGGGACCCGAGGATCTCATCAAGTTCGGAACCTTCACGCCCGAGATGTCGGACTTCCTGCGCGCCTGCATCGAGGCCCGCCTGAACGTCCTGATCAGCGGCGGTACGGGTTCGGGTAAAACGACGCTCCTCAACGTGCTGTCGAGCTTCATTCCCGCCACCGAGCGCATCCTGACCGTCGAAGATGCGGCCGAGTTGCAACTCGTGCAGGAACACGTCGGACGCCTCGAAACGCGGCCCGCCAACATCGAAGGCACGGGCGCCGTGACGATTCGCGACCTCGTCCGCCAAACGCTCCGGATGCGCCCCGACCGCATCGTCATCGGGGAAGTCCGCGCCGGCGAGGCGCTCGACATGCTCCAGGCTATGAACACGGGTCACGACGGCTCGATGGCCACGGTCCACTCGAACAACCCGCGCGACGCCGTCGCGCGTCTCGAGACCCTCGTCATGATGGCCGGCATGGACTTGCCCGCGAAGGCGATCCGCGAGCAGATCTCGAACGCCGTCCACCTCATCGTGCAGCAGTCGCGCCTTTCGGACGGTTCGCGCCGGGTCACCCACGTGACCGAGGTCTCCGGCATGCAAGGCGAAGTCGTCACGATGCAGGACATCTTCGTCTTCCGGCAGGACGGCCTCGACGAGAAGCGCAAGGTGAAGGGCAAACACGTCGCGACGGGCTTCATCCCCAAGTTCATCGACAAGATCGAGGCGACGGGCATCAAGCTCCCGCGCGGTCTCTTTAAGGCGGCTTGAGGTCGGCGATGGACGGCGTGTTGGGCGTTACCCTCGGAGCCGGATTCCTGGGTTTCCTGGGCGTCTACATGACCTTCGACTATTGGTACGACCTTTTCTGGGTCCGCGGCATGAAGCAGATCCACGAGGCCACCGTCGCGCTTAGCGAGGACCTCTTCATCGAGGGCGACGCCGACGCCGTTTGGGCCAAGCAGATCCGCCTCTCCTCGGGCTTCGCGCTCGTGAACTTCGTCGGGGTCCTCGTGTCGAAGGATCTCTTCCTCATGGGACCGCTCCTCGTCGTGGGCATGCTCCTCTTCCAATTCATGAACTCGAAGGGAGTCGAGGACTTCATCGCGGCGAATCCGGGTTCCGCCGTCGAGCAGCAGGTTCGGGGCCTCAAGCTCCGCGCCGCCCACATGTTCGGCAACGTTATCCTGAGCATTCTCCTTCTCATGCTTCCGACCCTCGCGCGTCTGCCGCCGATCGTGCTCTCGATCGTGACGTCGATCATGCTCTTTTACTTCGCGTGGCGCCTGCCCTTCCTTTGGTACAGCTTCATGATCCGGCCCGCGCGGATCAAGAAATTCTCGACCCAGATGGTCGACGCGCTCACGCTCATGTCGAATGGCATGAAGTCGGGCCTGAACGTTCCGCAGACCCTCCAGATCGTCGTGGACGAGATGCCGAACCCGATCAGCCAAGAGTTCCGTCTCATCCTGACCGAGAACCGCATCGGTTTGACTTTCGAAAAGGCCTTCGAGAACCTCGGCCGCCGCATCCCTTCCGAGGACGTGAGTATGTTCGTGACGAGCGTCAACATCCTGCGCGAAACGGGCGGCAACATCTCGGAGACTTTCGACACGATCGCCCAGACGATCCGCGAACGGATGAAGCTGCAGAGCAAGATCGGCGCGATGGTCGCGCAGGGCATGATGTCGGCCATTATCGTGGGCGCGCTGCCCTGGGGCTTGGGCGTGATGCTCTACCTGATCGATCCCGTGCGTATGACGCCGCTCTTCACGACGCCGCTCGGCTGGGTGATCCTGCTCGCGATCCTCATCCTCGAGGCCATCGGCTTCGTCGTGATTCTGAAGATCGTGAAAATCCGCGTTTAGCGATTAGTGAGTCGTCATCCGGCCTTTGATGACGCGGATGAGCGATCCGATGGCCGGAATTCGCTCGTAAACGAAGTCTCCCATGTCGAAGTAGTCGCGCTGGTAGACAACCTTGCCGTTGGCCATGCGGAAAACGGAGTTGCCGGGCACGCCGTATTCCCGGCCGCCGTTGAGGCGAGGGTGGGCAAGATGCATCGTCCAAACGAGAACGCGGCGATCGCCTTGCACGATCTCGGGTTCGAAGTCCCAGCGAATCGAGGTCACTCCCTCGTACTGGTACGCGTAGTGCGCTCGGATCGCCGCGGGGCCCTTGAGCGAGACGACGGGGTCCTGGAAGACGGCGTCCTCGGCGTAGAACTCCTCGACGAGCTCCATCGTATCTTTGTTGAGTCGTTCGAAGAATTCTCTCGGGGTGAGGGCCGGGGTGGACTTCATGGGAGCCAAACTTAGCATGGCGGCGGAAAGGCAGACTAAGAAACGTTTCATCGGTGACCTCTTTTGGTTGATTTGGGGGGCCAGGGGAAGAAGAGACTCGTCCGGCGTTGGTAGTCCGCGTAGTCGGATCGGCTCTCGAGCGAGCGCGCTTCGGTCGGGCGAATGCCGGTGACCTTGAAGAGAAACGCCATCATGACGACGGGGCCGAGAAGCGTGAGCGCAAAGGTCAGTGCGGCGTTCTCGGCGCCGGCGACGAGGGCCCCGGCCGCCCAAATCACGTAGGTCCACCAATGAAGCCATTCGAAGAAGTAGTTGGGATGGCGGGAGTAACGCCAAAGCCCACGGTCGCACGTTTTCCCCCGGTTCGAAGGATCCGAAGCAAAGGCTTTGAGTTGGCGGTCTGCCAGGGCCTCGCCGAGAATCGAGCCCAGTCCCCACAGCAGTCCGACTCCGAAGAAGGGATTGCCCTCGATCGTGGCCCCCTTAAGGCCGCCTTCCATCGGGACCAGGAGAAGCCAAATGAGCAGAGCCTGGACTTGGTAGAAGACAAAAAACTGGCGGCTACCCCAACCGCGTTGGCGGAGGGAAGCGTAACGACGATCTTCGGCTTTGGCTTTCAGGACTCGGGTCGAGAGAAGATAGAGGCCCAAGCGCAGAGACCAAAGCACGGGAACGAGGGCGGCCACCCAAGCCCTTCGGGAATCCAGG
>DDRA01000040.1:9645-12904 GCA_002343545.1 Bacteriovoracaceae bacterium UBA2428 | reverse complement strand
CCAGGCCGAGGACGATCCAGGGCACCGCCACGGCGAAACTCAGTGACCAAGCGGCGTCGACCGCGTTCGCGTTGCGGCTACGTTGCTGCCGCCACCACAAGAAAAACATCGCGATCGCGGCCGCGACGTAGAGCGCGCAAAGAGTCATACCTCGGTGAACTTAGCAGGGGGCGGCCCAAAGATCAGGGAAAGCTCTGGATAGTGCGATGTGTCGACGGGCGCTCGCCGGCTCGGCCTAAATTTTGGCGAAGGGCCGGCCGATACATCCGATAAGATACCCGTGGGGAATCATTCGGAGGTTTTCGCTATGCGTTTTTCCTTGAAGGGACTCGGACGAGTCATGGGTTGTGCGGCCACGCTTTGGGCGGGTGCCAGCTTCGGCGGCGTCAATGTGAACAACGGGAACTTCTACATCGCCTACACGGACTTCCTCGTGCAGACGCCCGGGCTCAATATCGACATCACGCGCACCTACAACAGCCGCTCGAACTACGTGCGCGGCTTCTTCGGGGTGGGCTGGTCGAGCGAGATCGAAAGCTACCTTAGCTTCGAGAAAGACGTCGTTTCGCTCTCGGAAGGCGGCGGCGGCAACATCGTCCGCTTCGAACCCGTCAAGGGCAAGCCCGGCACTTGGGCGAACGGGGTCTTCGGCAACCAGACGCTGACCAAGGAAAAGACCGGGGGCTACGTCCTCGAGACGGCCACGGCCAAGGTCATGAGCTTCTCCGACAAGGGCCGGCTGCTGCGCATCGCGGACCGCAACAAGAACGTGATCGAGCTCGTCTACAAGGGCGATCGCATCGACATGATCAAGGATAACCTCAACAACCAGATCAAAGTGACCTGGAAGGAGAACGTCGGCCGCCATCCGCGGATCGAAACCCTCCAGATGGGACCGAAGAAGGCTCGTTACGAGTACTCGAACGTGGGGAACCTCACGAAGGCGGCGGGTGCGGACGGCATCCAGTACGTCTACGCCTACGACGACGAGCACAACATGACCAAGATCTCCTACGCGAACGGCTCGTTCAAGGAGATGGGCTACAACAAGGGCCGCGATTGGGTCACGAGCTTCCGCGACCAGGACGGCACGCGCACTTCCTACGACTACTTCTCGGACACGCTCGACCCCGAGAACAAGTTCGGCACGACGGTGACGCGCGTCCCCGCCGGTTCGACGAACAAGGAAATCGCCCGCTTCTGGTACGAGTTCCGCAAGCGCGCCGACGGCAGTCGTTACAACTACAAGGCGGTCACCGAGATGCGCGACGTCGTGACGGAAACGCTCTTCACGGAATGCTGCGGCACCCCGCTCGTCATCACCCAGTGGAAGTCCGTCGCGCCGAAGGCCGGCGAGACGACCCTCGCCTGGACGACGCCCAAGGCCGACAAGCGCTCGACCAAGTTCGAGTACTTCGAGGACGGCCTGCTCCGTCGCAAGACGGCGGCGGACGGCACGATCACGGCCCTGACCTACGATACGAAGCACAAGAAAGTCGCGAGCGTGGATCGTGGCGGTCGCAAGGTCGAGTACAACTACGATCCGCGCGGTAACCTCGCGTGGGCCTTCGACGTGAACGACAAGCGTCGCCTCGACCTGACCTACGACGTGAAGGGTCGCATCACGGTCGTCCAAGAAAAGCGTCCGACGATGGCCGGGCCGACCAAGATCTTCTTCCGCTACGACGCGATGGGGCGCCCCGTCGAGATCAAGGAAACGCCCACGAACGCGAAGGAATCGATCATTCGCTTCGCGTACGGCTCCGAGGGCGAAGTCGTGGGCGTGCTCAACGCCCAGGGCCGCGCGGTCGCTTCGCAAGTCGAAGTCCAGAGCGCCCAACGCGTGGCCGCGACCTTCCAAAATCTTCTGCAGATCGTTCAACCGACGGGCGTGACGCTCACGCCGGAGGGCTAAGATGAAATTCCGTGGATTCCGTTTCGTCACGATCGCTTCGCTGCTCCTTTCGAGCTCCGCGTTCGCGAACATGATGATGTCGCCGGGGATGGTCGCGCCGGGCATGATGGCGCCCACCGCGAACTACGCGAACGCGCAGTTGCAGCCGGTGCAGGGCCCCCCGGGGGCCGGCGTCGTGCAACAGCCGAGCGAAGGCGAGGTTGCGGCGAACGCGCCTCAACAGGCGATGGGTTGCGGCGCGGGCCACTACGGTCGCATCAAAGATGGCTTCACGATCGAGGAATCGCGCAGCGGTTCGCACATGTTCTAAGACGGAAAACGAAAGGCGGATTTTGATGTCGGGCGCTCAGAAGAAACTCATCCCTTGGTTCGTGGCCGCATTCTGCTTCGTGGCCTTCGGCGCCATGTACTACTTCCAAAGTCGGCCGGAAGCGGTCGAAACCGCCGCCGTCGAGGAAGACGTGGAACGTGACCCGGCCGGTTTGATCGGGGCCGCCACGGAACAAGACGCGATCAATCTCCTGAACACGGTCCGCAAGCTCGCGGGGACTTCGCTCTGCATCGAGTGCACGGCCAACAACGCCGCCCAGGAAACCTGTACCTTCGAGAACGGCGGGCAGCCGTCCACCAGCGAGCTGGCCTCGATGGTGCTTATGATCGGAAAGATCTCGACCGCCCTCGGCAGCAACAAGATCGTGCGTAAGGAGATGTCGCCCGCCGACTTCGCTTTGGTCACGCGTTTCTCGGGCCTCTGGCAGTCGCTTAACCGCAAGGGATCGGGCATGACCCGTCAAGGCAAGACCTTGGTGGTCGAGCGCAACAGCGCGTCCGGCCAGAGCCTCAAGAAAGACTTCGCCAGCGTGCTCAAGAGCCTAACGAACGGCGGCTCGCCCGGCTTCTGCAAGTAAAAGGTGTCCGGCGCCTTTGGGTTGCCACGCGATTTGCTTTGGCCGCGTTTTGGCCGCCTGTCTAAAGATTCGACGATTTGAAACCCAGGCCCCTTTCCGGGGGCCTGGGTTTTTTCTTTTAAAATCAGATAGTTGATCAATTATTAAGGGCGGGTGAAGTCGGCACGGCCCCTGCATCACCTCGGGAAGGGGGAATTCTCGATCTTCGAGTTTTCCGTTTTTGGGGGGGACTATGAAACTTTCTTCGATGCGTGAACTGCTCATGGCTGCGTTCGTGGCCGCTTCGAGCTTCGTGGGGTTGGGAATCGCCGCCGCCGCGGAAAGATCGGACGAGGTCATGAACCAAATCTGCTCGCAATTGGCGGATACGCGGATTCCTCCGCAGCTGCCGACGAACTCGGGCACGGCGACTCCCGCCGCGGGCCAGCACGAAGCC
>DDRA01000040.1:7474-9571 GCA_002343545.1 Bacteriovoracaceae bacterium UBA2428 | reverse complement strand
CCCCCCCCCCCCCGGGGCCGCCCGAAAGCCACCCGCCGCTGACGCTCGTCTTCGTGGTCGCGTTCGTCAGCGTTCGTCAGCGAACGAGGGATTCTTTCCGTTCGCGCGTGAGGTCTTGGACCTTTTCCCACGTCCACGTGACGGGGCGGACGGTCGTCCAGAAGAAGTTCTGGAACTTGTCCGAATTCACGCTGCGGTGATAGCGCTGCTCGAGGCTGTGTTCGCCGATGCGGACCTGCCCGACGATCGTGAGCAGCACGAGGAAGAAGGCCGTTTGGACGAGCGCACGTAAAACGGTGAACATGCTTCCAGTCTAAGGTCGCGGCCGCTCGGCCCGCACCCTTTCGCGCGCCAAAGAATTTGACGCCTCCCCGCGGGTCTACGCGGTCATGAGGATCGGCGCGTCTTCCGTGATGACCATCGTATGCTCGAACTGCGCGCCCAAATGGGGCCGCGGGATCGAGAGCGTCCATCCGTCGCGCTCTTCGCGCACCATGGTGGGGCCCGTCGTCAGGAAGGGCTCGATCGTGATGACCATCCCCTTCTTCAAGACGCGTTTCTCGTTCGGGTCGTAGAATCCCGGAATGAATTCCGGCGCTTCGTGAAGGGAGCGGCCGACGCCGTGGCTGCCCAGATTGCGGATGACCGCGAACGAGGATTCGCGCGCGACGTTCTCGATGGCGTGACCGATCGCGGAGAGCGGCGCTCCGTGTCGGGCGGCGGCGCAAGCTTCGGCCAGCGCGCGGCGCGTGGCTTCGAGGAGACGCTGCTTCTTGGCCGAACCTTGGCCGACGATGAAGCTCGATCCCGTATCGGCGAAGTAGCCGTCCTTGACCGCCGACACGTCGATGTTGACGAGGTCGCCTTCGCGCAGGACGCGATCGCCGGGAATCCCGTGCGCGAGCTCTTCGTTGACGCTGATGCAGACCGCGCCGGGGAACTTGTAGCAATGCTGGGGGGCCGACTTCGCGCCCCGCGCTCGGAGCGCCTCGGCCGCCATGCGATCGAGCTCCGAGGTCGTGACGCCCGGCACGAGTCCGCCGGAGACGTGCCCGAGCACGTCCCGTACGATGGCTCCGATCAGACGCAAGGCTTCCAAGTCACGTTCGTTCTCGATCGACATTCCCCCAGCGTAGGCCGCCCCCGTTGGCCACTCAACAAAAAGATCCGTCGGGCTTTCCGGAGGATGGGGAGCCCCGCTTCGTCAATCGTTTGTCGGGCCCTCAGGCCGGAGGCGCAAAGTTCCGAAAGCGGGGTATGGACCTTGGAGGCGTCAATCGTATCAAGCCGCGGATTCCGGCCGCGGCGGCGACCGGCGAGCTGCGGACGAAAACCGCGAGCTCCGGCGAGCGCGACGCCCATGGCCACGGCGGATACCAGAAGCAGGAACGGCCCAAGCAGCTGAGTCCCGAGCAGGAAACCGAAGGCGTGGCGGCGCTGAACGCGCTGCCTTCCTTCGTGAACGCGGGGCTCGTCGCTTCGCTCGTGAAGGAAGAGGGCAAGGCCCCGCACGTCGTCGTGAAAGATCGCAACGGGCAGACCGTGCGCTACCTTCCTTACGAGCAGATCGTGGAACTCTACTTCGACCGCAAGAGCGACCGTCAGACCGGTCGCTTGATCAATCGCGCCGCGTAGGTCGGGCCGCGTAGGCCGGGCCGGCGAAGCGCGCCTTACTTGAACAGCGAAAAGACGTAGGTCAACACGAAGTCCAGGACGATGATCCAGATGGAGTTTGCCACGACGGCGTCCGTCGTCGTCATGCCGACGCCCTCGGAACCGAAGCGGCAGCGAAATCCGTAGGTCGAGCTGATGATGGGAATGCTGCCGCCGAAGAGCGCCGCCTTGACCGCGCAGAGCAGGAAGTCCGACGGGGTCGTGAAGGCGAAAAGGCTTTGGAAGAATTCGCCCGTCGAGAAATGCAGCTTGAGCACGGCCGAGAGCCAGCCCCCCATGACGGCCAGGTAGAGCGCGACGACCGAAAGGATGACCGTCGCGACGGTCGAAGCGATGAAACGGGGCGCGACGAAAAGGTCCACGGGATTCAGCCCGAGCAGACGGGAGGCGTCGAGTTGCTCGGTCGTCTTCATCGCGCCGAGT
>DDRA01000040.1:0-7412 GCA_002343545.1 Bacteriovoracaceae bacterium UBA2428 | reverse complement strand
CCCGAGCTCGGCGGCGATGCTCGCGCCCATCTTCGAGGTCAGCAGCAGCGCCGTGACCGCGGGAGCGAGCTCGCGCACGAGCAGGATCATGGCGAAGCCCGGGATGAGCGAGTCGTTCGCGAGGATGAGCTTCATGTGGAAGCTGTACTCGAGGATAATGATGATGCCCGTGAACGTGACGCAGAGGCTGACGATCCCGAGGCATCCCCACGCGAACTCGTAGAGCTGCTTGACGACTTCGGTCCGCGCGAAGCGGCCCCGCGCGACCGAGCGCAAGGTCTGGCCCGCCACCGAGAGGATATTCGAGATCAAGAGGCTCTTCTGGCTTCCCTCGAGGCTCATCTCATTTCCCCAGCGCCGTGAAGATCCCGTTGAGGAACCAGCTGATCGAGAAGTCGGCCAGCACGATCGCGACCATGCTCTGCACGGCGGTCGTGCGCACGGCGCGGCCCACGCCTTGGGTGCCGCCTTCGGTCCAGTAGCCGTTCGCGCAGCAGAGGTGGCCCATGAGGACGCCGAAGACGAGCGCCTTCACGCAGGCGAGCGCGACGGTCTCGGCCGCGGCGAAGCGGGGAATCATGCTGAGGTACTGCTGGGGGTTCACGCCCCCCACGAAGTAGGAGGCGATCATGCCGCCCGTCACCGAGACGACGAGTCCGAACGCGAGCAGGAGGACGGAGCTCAGCACGACGGCCCAAAAGCGCGGCACGACGAGAAAGGCGACGGGGTCCACGCCGAGGCAGCGGATGGCCTGGATCTGGTCGGTCACTTTCATCGTGCCGAGCTCGGCCGAGGTGAAGGCGCCGACTTTGCCGGCCAGCATGAAGGCGATGAGGATCGGGCCGACCTCGCGCAGCGTGCCCGAGGTATTGAGTCCGCCGAGCGTGGCTTCGGCGCCGAAGTCCTTCAGCTGCAGGTGAAACTGGACGGCCATGATCGCGCCGGTGAAGACGCCGGCCGTGAGCGTCGTCGGCAGGGAACGCCAACCGATCGAGGCGAGCTGCGAAGTGAACTCCCGGCTCTCGAAGCGGGAGAAAAGGCTCGTGCGGAGCAAGCCGAGGAAGAACTCGACGTGTTGGCCGATGGCCGAAAGAAGAGCCGTCATCGTCGCACCTCGCGAAGAAAATCTTGGGTGAGCGTCGTCGCGCTCGTTCGGATCGAGTCCGGCGTGCCTTCGTCGACGACCCGGCCGGCGTCGAGCACGACGATACGATCGGCCGTCTTGAGCGCGTTCTCCATGTCGTGCGAAACGACGATGGCCGTCTTGCCGAGTTTGCGCGAGACGTCGCGGATGAGTTGGTGCACCTGGCGCGAGGTCGCGGGATCGAGGCCGGTCGTCGGCTCGTCGTAGAGGACGTAGGCCGGGTCGACGAGCAGCGTGCGGGCGAGGGCGAGTCGCTTCTGTTCCCCGTAGCTGAGCTGCGGCGGGTAGCGCTCGGCCATGCGGTCGGCCAAGGCCTCGAGCCCCACTTCGGGCAGCATCCGGCGCGCGGCCTCGATCTGCTCGCGGAGCGGCTTCGTGCGGATGCCGAAGGTGACGTTCTCGAAGACCGTGCGCGAATCGAGGAGCGCGGGCAGTTGAAAGACGAGCCCGCACTTGCGCCGCACGGGCCCGAACCCCGCTTCGTCGAGTTGGGTGATGTCTTGCCCGTCGAGGACGATGCGTCCGCGGTCGCAGCGCAGGAGGCCGACGAGGTGCTTGAGCATGACGCTCTTGCCCGTGCCGGAACGGCCGAGCGCGAAGAGGATCTCGCCGCGCTCGACCCGAAGGTTGAGCCCGTTCAGGACCGTTTTCGGCCCGAAGCGCTTGTGGACGTCCTCGAAAAGAATCACAGGAAGATCCTTCCGAGCTCTTCGTGCCGCGGCGAGCCCGGCGAGTGAAGCTCGCGGTCGGCGAGAAAGTGGATGTTCGGTCCCCAGTCGCGCGCGCGATCCGGGTCGTTCGTGACGATGACGATGAGTCCGTCGAGGCCGCGCAGGAGCTCCTTCACGAGCTCGGCCATCTGCCGCGAAGTGATCGGATCAAGTCCGGCCGTGGGATCGTCCAGGAAGATGAGCGTCGGCTTGAGCATGAGGCAGCGGGCGATCGACAGGCGCTTCTGCATGCCCCCGGAAAGCTCGTGGGGGAAAAGCGGGGCGGCGGCCTCGAGCCCGACTTTCGCGAGCCAGGATTGTGCGAGTTCGCGCCGCTCGCTTTCGGGAGTTGAAGGATGGCGGCAGCGGTGGGGAAAGGTCAGGTTCTCGATGACGCGAAGCGATCCGAAGAGCGCGTTGTTCTGGAAGGCGAAACCGATCTCGGCCAGCAGGCCGGCGTCTTGCGCGTAGCCCTCCCGCGCCCACAGCGGACGTCCGTTCAGGAGCAGCCGGCCGCGCCGCGGCTTCCACACGCCGCCCAAGGTCTTGAGCAAAGAAGATTTGCCGCCGCCCGACGAGCCCATGACGACGTGCACGCCCGGTCCGCGCCACGCGAGGCTCACGTTTTCGAAAAGCCACGGCGTCAGGAGTTCCTGCCCTTGGCTTTGCGCGATGGCTTCGGTTTCGATCGAAATCACTTACCCCCAGTATGAGCGAGGGAATTGACGCAAAACAGATCTTGGCCGATCACGTCTTTGACGCTAGGGTTTTAGCCATGTCCACACCTACGATTTTCCGTGAAGCTATCGACAAAGGCCTTGAGGGTATCGTCGCCTGCACGACGCGTATCAGCAGCATCCAGGGGAACACCCTGACGTATCGCGGTTACGCGATCGAGGATCTGGCCGAAAACTCGAATTTCGAAGAAACGATCTGGCTGCTTTGGAACGACCGCCTCCCGACGGCCGCCGAGCTGGAAGGCTTCCGCAAGGAGCTCTTTGCCGCCTCGCGCCTCGAACCCGAAGTCAAAGAGCTCATGAAGACGCTCCAGCAGGCGGCGAACTCGAAGACGCATCCGATGGACTACCTGCGGACGGTCGTTTCGACCCTTTCGCTTCGCGATCCCGAGGTCGCCGACAACTCGGAAGCCGCCCTTCGCCGCAAATCCCTTCGCTTGACCGCGCAGATCTCCTCGATTGTCGGCGCCTACGAGCGGGTCCGCAAGGGCCAACCCCTCGTGGAACCCGTCGAAGGCAAGGGCCTCGCTTGGAACTTGCTCTGGCAGATGTTCGGCAAGGAGCCGACGGCCGACCACGTCAAGATCATGGACACGGCCCTCATCCTGCACGCCGATCACGAGATCAATTGCAGCGCCTTCTCGGCCCGCGTGACGGCTTCGAGCCTGAGCGATCTGCACTCGGCCGTCGTTTCGGCCATCGGCACGCTGAAGGGTCCCTTGCACGGCGGCGCCAACGAAGCCGTCATCAAGATGCTCAAGGAGATCGGCACGATCGACAAAGCCAAGACCTACGTCGAGCAAGCCCTCGAAGGGAAGCAGAAGGTCATGGGCATCGGTCACCGCGTCTACAAGAACGGCGACCCCCGCGCCAAGATCCTCCGCAAGATCAGCGAACGCATCACGAAGGAAGCCGGACAACCCGAGCTTTACGAGATGAGCGTGCTGATCGATGACACGATGCTCGAGAAGAAGGGCCTCATGCCGAACGTCGATTTCTATTCGGCCTCGGTTTACCACTGCATGGGCCTGCCGCATGACCTCTTCACCCCCCTCTTCGCGGCGAGCCGCATCGCGGGATGGTGCGCGCACGTGATCGAGCAGTTGGCCGCCAACCGGATTTACCGTCCACGGGGCGAGTATGCCGGCCGCACGGACCTCGTCTGGAAACCTATCGCGTCGCGCTAAATCGTCTTCGCTTCGGATAAACGGGTGCTTTCGCGAAAACGCGAAAGCACCCGTTTCTTTTTGTCCGCTCAAGTTTTCTTTCGTTTAAGTCGAAAGAGGCTTGTGATGAAGGCGTTCCGCCAAGTCGGTTTGCTCGTATTCTTGGCGTTGGCCGCCTTGGGATTCGTGTACTTCGGCCCGGTCGAATACACGGGCGTCGTGACCCGTACGGACTTCTATCGCTATTATCTCGGCCCGCACCTGGATCGTTTCATGTCGTTGACCGGGCAGGGCAGTCTCACGATCGCCTACCTTTTTGATTCGGAAGGCTCGGTGGATTTCACGCCGGGCAACGATACGGTGACTTTGCCCGCTCGCCCCGGCCAGCGCTTTTCGCGCCGCACGACGGTGTCGACCTCCTCGCGTTCGCGCGCCGTCATCGCGCTCGTGGACGACTCCAAGGTCACGCTCGAAGCGAACTCGACGATCCTGCTCGATATTCCCACCGACGACAGCACCGAAGCGCTAACCCTTAAGGTCTTGGGCGGTAGCGTGACGGCCGAGCGTTCGGCCACTTCGACGACGCAGATTACGATCGTGTCTCCCAAGGGCGTCGCGAAAGAACTGACGCAAGCGAAACTGGCCGTCGTGACGACGAAAGCCGCGCCCGGCGCGGCGGATGTCGCGAAGGATTCGCAGGAATTCTTCGGCACGCCCGAAGAGCCCCTCGAGGCGATTCAATCCAAGCTCGCGACCGCGCGTCGCGAAGAACTCCAGAACGCCGACACGGGCTTCGAAGCCGTCGCCGATGCCGAAGAGCAAGCGCGTGCGGCCGAAGCGGCACGGGCGCCGGCGTCCGAAGCCGAAGCGGTTCCCGTCGAGCCCGAACGGCCGACCTCCTTCGCGCCCCGTCGCAAGGCGGCGTCGATCCGTTGGGCACCGCCTCCCGAAGGCAACGATCTCTCGCAGGCGTTCTTTGCCGAGCGTGCCGGTCGCAAAGACGATTCCAAGCGTCTCATGGCGCGCGCCCTCACGAAGCCGGGTTACCAAGGCGAGGGCTTCAGCGAGTCGACGCGCGTCGCGCTCGATGGTCTCCTCCGCGGCTACGTCGAGAACGGCGACGCTCGCCTGGCGCAAGAAACCCTGCGGAACGCCAAAGAGACCTACGGTCACGACGCGGCCGCGCAGGATTGGCTGCGCGAATGGGATCGGCGACTGGGATCATCGTCCTCCTCGCGCGTTCCCGCCAGCGTCAAACCCGGCCGCTAGTCGAAGCGAAATCCCGGGGCCTCGTAGAGAACTCGGGATCGCATGTTATACTGATTTGAATTCATGGGGAATTTTCGGCGTAGCATCGGAGCGTTCGCGATGGCTTTCGCGGCTCCGGTCGCGGCCCAAACGCACTTGCAAAAGTTTTCGATCGATAAGCTGAGTTTCCAGTATCGATCGGTCGAAACGCCCAAGCTTCCTCGCTGTCTGCATTGGAATCCGCTCGATTCCGACGCCGCTCCGACCACGCTCCAGTACGACCAAGAGGGGCGTCCTTTCCTGAAGGTCCCGATCACCGCTTTGCAGTCCTCGCCGAACTGCGCGATCCGCGTGGTCGGCGAAGGCTTGGACGAGATCCCTGCGGGGGAAGGTCCGGGTGAGCGTCGGTTTATCGCGACCGTGCGTCCGCCGGTTTCCGTGCTGAAGGTCGAGGGTCCCGGTTTCCGTGACGACTTGATCTTCGAGGCGCCGCTGAGGTCTTTCACGAGCTCGAACTTCTTCGAGTTCTTCGGCCGTTCGAAGGTCTACTTCGAATCGCGTTACGCTTCGTTCAATACGAACAACCCCGATCGCCCGCTCGATTCGCCGGTCGTGCTGTTGCCGGTCTTCGGCGGAAACATCGCGCTTCCCGTGCCCGCCGTGAGCTTTCTTTTCGTCGGCTTCTCGATGTTCCAGAACCTCGGGAGCCTGATTCCGAACGCGGACGTCGGACTTCAATACAGCGAGTTCGCGTTCGATCTGAGGGCCATCTACCGCGGCTCCGAGAGCTGGGGCGCTCCCACGATCGGGCTTATGGGCGAGTTCCGCGGCCGTAACGTCTACCAGATCGGCGCCCAACGCTCCTTCGTCATCGCGGCCGCCGCGTTGCCGTACGCCGGCTTCGAGGCAAGCTGGTTCCCCTTCGGCGCCTTCCTGGATTGGAATCATTGGCTTTCGCGTCTCGGGGTCGAGGTCGCCGGGCACTTGGCCCTTCAGCGTCAGCTCGCGGGCCGTCCCTTCCGATCGGATTTCTACGAAGGCCTGCTGCAATACCGTCTTTCGAGCAAGTGGGCTTTGGGCGTGGGTTACTCGCTCATCCGCCAGTCCGCGGATTTCTCGGACGCCGGCTTCGGGTCCATCGAGGAAACCGCGAAGAACTACTTTCTTCGCTTGAGCCTGCTTCCGCGGGCGTCGGAGTCGCGATGAATCGCTTTGCTTTGGGGTTGGCGGTCGCGTTCTTCTCGAGTTCCGCGCTTGCGCAGATCAAGCCGCGCCAGCGCGTCGCGCCCCGTCCGCGCGCCGCGCTTCCGGCCCCGCCGGAAAATCAAAACGCCGCCGCGCGGAGCGAAGGGGCCGGAACCGAGCTCGTTTTCCCGAGCGGAAAAGTCTGGCGTTCGGCCCGTTGGTACGTCGTGGGTCGTTGGCACGCGGCCGACGAAATCGTGTGGCTCGGCGGCGGTCGGACGCGGATTCGGTACGGGAACCCGAAATGCGGCAACGTCGAGGGGCTCGGCTTCGTCGCCCGCGCCGAGCGTGCGGGCGATCTCGAGGTCTTGCGTTCCGGCGTTTGGACCCTGATCGAAGTCAGCCCGAACGTTCAGACCGAGGCGTTCACGTTCTCGGTCCCGGGGGCGGACGCCGATTGCCGTCGCGAGGCCAAGGTGACCTACGCCTGGTCCGGCGCCCGGGAAGGCGTGAAGCCTTTGCTCTTCCTTCAGCCCGCCAACAATCGCTACTTCGGCGCCACTTTTCACGTTCGTCCCGACATCCCGGCCGAGAAGGCGGATATCCAGTTGGATCTTCTCCTCGGCGGAGCCAAGGGTAAGTTTCCGAACGCCGACACCGCGAACGGGGCGAGCTCGAGTTTTTACCTGGCCCCCATGGCGATCGCGCGCGGCGAGTGGCTGTTGCCGTTCTTTCGCGACGTCGGTCTGAACCTGGGCCTCGAGCAAACCGTCGCGAACTTCGGGGGCGCTCCGCTTCAGAACGTCTTCTTCTCGGATTGGAACGTCGGCGCCTTCTACCAACGCCTCTTGCCCGTCGCGAACGGCTTCCTGCTCCGCGGCGGTTTCAAGTTTCACAATCACGTCGCCGACGACAACAAAGAGCTTCGCTCGCTCGCCGACTCCGGCGTCGAGTCCAAGGGCTTCCTGCTCGGCGCTTCGGCGACTCTCTACTTCGCGGACGCTTGGCTCGTGGGCGCGGACTTCGATTACGGTTTGCCGAGCAGCATGGCGGGCCGTGGAAAATCGTCCATGATGGATTTCACCGGGCGCTTCGGTTTGAGGGTAACCGGTTTTCTCTACCTGCTGGGCGAGCTCGGTTACCGTACTTACGCGAACGAAGCGATGAACACGGATTCGCTGCTGCGTTTCTCGGGCGGCCTTCGCTTCGATCTCTAAAGTTT
>DDRA01000137.1:7809-9258 GCA_002343545.1 Bacteriovoracaceae bacterium UBA2428 | reverse complement strand
AGCCCCTCGACCGTGATGTCTTCGGCCGGCTCGCCGATGCGCGTGCATTCCGCACCAAACTCGTAGGACAGCTCGTCGACGCCGAAGTGCAACGTCGCGGAGAAAAAGAGCATCTGGCGCTTCGGCGGGAGGTAAGCCATCAGCCGACGGATATCGGGTAAAAACCCCATGTCCAAAAGTCGATCCGCTTCGTCCAGGACGATCGCCTCGAGGGCCTGAACGTCGAGCATGCGACGTTCCAAGAGATCGATCAGCCTTCCCGGCGTCGCGACCAAAGTATCCGCGTCCTTAGCGCCCGCGATCTGTCGATCTTCGGCCTCACCGCCGACCACGACGACCGCGCGTCTCGTCGTCCCGACGAGACGTTCGAACTCCTCCGCGACCTGAAAAGCGAGTTCACGCGTCGGCACCATCACCAAGAGACGGATGCCCTTGCTCGTCGGAGCCTCGGGACCGAAGATTCGTTGGACGAGGGGTGCCAAAAACGCGAGCGTTTTTCCCGTACCGGTCTTCGAGAAACCAAGGACGGACTTCCCTTCCATGACGAGAGGGAAAACTTCGGCCTGAATCGGAGTGGGCTGGGTGATGCCGTCGGCCGCGAGGCGATCGACGAATTCCTGGGAGAGTCCCAGTTCGCTAAAAAGAGCCATACCCCATCACAAAGCCGGAAAGTGGCTGAACGCAAGTTTAATTCGAGACCTTGGAAACCGATTTTTCGCTTCTCACACCCTCTATCTGGGGGTATTTTCCGACCCCATGTCCAAGTTGAACGTTGCCGGTCTTCGCCAGTGGGGTGTCCTCGAGTTCTTGAACCTCGGACCCGAGTTCCTTTCGGGGCGCGCGGTTCCCCCGCTGCAAATCCTCCGCTTCGCCGGTTCGGCCCCCGAAGAGGAATCGGCACTCTGGTTCGTCGGTGGACTCGAAGGCGCCTCCAAGAAGGATTCCTACTTGATCGGAATCCTACAGAAAGCCTTCCAGAAGGGCATCATTCAGCCTCTCCCGAACGTTTTCCTAACTCCGCTCGTGAACGCCGCGGCCGACCCTAAGAATGGTTCGCTCAACTGGCTTGGGCAGAAGATCTCGGAAGATTTTCCCACGGATTCGTCCGGCCACGAAGCCGCGCAATCCACGGAAGTTCGTACGCTTCTCCGTTGGGCCGAGACCTACAAGCCCAAGGCCATTGTCTCCTTTTCCGTCGGAAATTCGCTGATCCGTCACACCGAGACGATTCCGGCCGAGATCGTTTCCCGTCTCGGTGAGCTCGCCGAACGCCCGACTTATATCTTCGGCACGGGCCCCGAGCTCGCGAATGGATCGAAGCCGGACTTGGGCACCTGGTGCGCGGAAAACGGCGTCGGCTGGATCGAGTTCGGCATCTCCGATTCCAAGCTTAACTTCCAAGAGTTCGCCGAAACGGAATGGCGCAAGTATATCGGCCCGGCCCTCAAG
>DDRA01000137.1:6745-7708 GCA_002343545.1 Bacteriovoracaceae bacterium UBA2428 | reverse complement strand
TTCGGAAGGCTTGCGCTTCAATCCTCCCAAAGAAGAAGTACCGCTCGCCAAGCACATGATCGTGCCGGTGCTCGAAATGCCCCCGGAGTTCGCGAACCTCTAGGGTCTTAGCGGATTTTTTCCTCGGGCACGCGATAGATATCGCGTAAGGTCCGGTAGTTCTCGCCCCAGTCGAGGCCATACCCGACCAGAAAATGGTTCTCGACCGTGGTGCCCAAGAAGTCCGCGCTGCAATCGACCACCCGGCGCTCGGTCTTGTCCAACAAGGCCGCGATCTTCACCGACAGAGCTCCGCCCTGCGCGAGACGTTCCTTGATGAAAGCCAAGGTCCGGCCGCTATCGATGATTTCCTCGACCAACAGGACGTGCTTTCCGCGGATATCCACTTCGATATCTTTAAGGATGCGCACGACCCCGGAACTTTCGGTCCCATGCCCGTAAGAGCTCGCGCGGATGAAGTCCACCGTGACGGGGCGTCGGATTTCGCGAACGAGGTCCGCGTGGAACATCCATGCCCCCTTCAACACGCCAACGCAAACGAGCGGCTCCGCGGGATCGTAGGCCCGATCGATCTCCGTGGCCATTCGCAAAACCATCTTACGGATCTCGTCCGCACTGATGGCCGTGATGAACTTATCCTGCGGAACGGGGATCATGGTTTGTTTCCTTCTTTAAGCAAGGCTTCGAGGGCCCGAACGCTATCGTAGTGACGCGACGTCGCCGTCGCCATTTTGTTCGTGTCGAAGGCTTGTTTTAAGGCGCCGCCGTTCTCTTCGCCCATGCCGATCAAAGCTTCCATGACCTTGAAAACCAGCATCGGATTTTGTTCGTAGAAATCGGGGCGGACGGCGAAAGCATCGTTCGGAATCGGCTCGGAAGCTTTGAGAACCTGGATTTCTTTGGCTTCCGCATCCGAAAATTCCGGTGGCGTCCACGCGCCCCGCAGTTTCGTCCCCGTAGGCT
>DDRA01000137.1:0-6606 GCA_002343545.1 Bacteriovoracaceae bacterium UBA2428 | reverse complement strand
CTTTATGGGTTCCGCAAAACACGTGGCTTACGAGCCCCATTCCGGCTTTGGCTTCGGGCCCTGCATCGAGTCCCGCCTCCCTGAGCATGATCCGAGGATAAAGATAGCCGCTCGTGCTCTTCGGATCGACGAAACCGATCGTCTTCCCCTTAAGCTGCGAGAGATCTTTGATCCCCGAGTTCTTACGAACAATGATGGCCGAGTAGTAAAACTCCGAGGCTCCGTACACTTTCTTGAGCAATGCCTTGGCGCCCGCTTCCCGTTCCGCCGACAAAAAAGTTAGCGCCGTGAAAAACGCGAAATCGACGTCTTTGTTTTTAAAGCGGCTTACGAGATCCGCGTAATCTTTCGGCTCGCGAATCTCGATCTTCAAAGCCGTTCGTTTAGCCAACTCGGCCACGAACGCCGAAAGATCCTTCTTCGCCTCGTTCGGCTGAACGCCCAGGACGATCTTATCGACGGGACGTGGCTCCTTCTGGCAACCCGCGAGCGCGAGCAGGCCTGCGACGAGAACCCTAGGAAAGAGTTTGCGACGTATTCTGAGCGCGCCCATGGCTCGTCCATTGTGCCACGCGAGCCCCGAGGATGCCACCTTCGTAAAGAAGCTGGAGGGGAAGCAGCATCACCATCATGCTCATGGGATCGGGGGGACTCAGGATCGCCGCCAAAGTCGCGTTGCCGACGATCGCCAGCCGCCTTCCTTTCGCCCAAGCTCCGGCATCCACCCATCCCCAAAGAGAAGCGAAAATCATGATGACCGGCATCTCCATGAAGAGCGCCGTGAACAGAAGCACGCCGAGCGTCGTATTGATGTAGGACGACAAAGTCAGGAACGGGGCGATCGAGGCCGATCCGAAGTTCAAAACCGCCTGGATGAGCGGAGGAAGCACGAAGCGATAACCTAAATAGCAGCCCGTAAAGAAAACGATCGAAAACACGACGAGCAAGGAAAGCATGCGACGGCGTTCTCGCCCGCGCAGCCCGGGCGTGACGAAGGCAACGATCTCGTACACCACCAGGGGCAGCGCCAGGACGACGCCGGCGATGAAGGAAACTCGCATATAAACCCAGAATTTTTCGAAGGGTGTCGTGAAGATCAGCTTTGCCCCTTCCGGCAGACGGGCCAGGATCGGGGCCTCGAGTTCCGACACCAAGCGTTCGGATACGGCGTAACCACCCATGAAGCCCAGCACGATGTAGATCAGAATCCTTCGAGCGCGAAAGAGCAGCTCTTCGAGATGGCTCAGCAGCGGACGCTTAGGATCGCTCACCGTCGCCCTCCTTCTTCGGAGCCTCGCGCGCCTTCAGCTCGGCCTCAGGCATCGCGATCGGGGCCATAAGATCTTTTTTTAGATCTGCGGAGAGGATTTCCTCTTCCGCCATGATCCGAAAATTGCGGGCTTCCGTCCGGATTTTCCCGACGAAACGCCCCAAACGACGTGACTGGCGCACGAGCTCATCGGGGCCCAAGACAACGAATGCCAGGATGGCTAGAACGACTATCTCTCCAAAACTTAGTTCCATGGCTCTTTCTGATCGATCAGCGGGACATCGTTTGTAGCGTCTCTCCGCGCAAGAACTCGGACAGCGCCATCAAACTCGCGATCGAAGCGCTATGCAAGCCGACGATGCCGATTCTCAAGGAGGCCGGATCCCGTCGAAACTCAACGGGTTTTGCCCCTTGATGAACCCACAGAACGGGGGCGGATGTCTCGGCGCTCAAACTCGAGCGGCCCAATTCTTCGCGAATGACACGAAAGCTCGCTTCGGCGGCCGAGGAACGGGGTCCCGTCACGACCAAAAGGGGTTCGCCGCTCTTCTTCGCGTCCCGCAAAGTTCGCCTGAGGCTCTCCAAGGCGACCGACGTTGGATTTCGGCGGTAGGAGAAGACTTCGTCCGTTCTTCGCGTTTCTTGCCAATAGCGGGTCGTTCGACCTTCCGGCAAAACGACTTGCCATGGGCGCTCCCAGGCCTTGCTGAAAGCCCCGATCAGTTCCGACTGACTTCCCGCCATCCAAACGACTCCGCGACGTGACACTTCGGCGGCGAGCTTCAAGTTTTCCGAGCGCCGGAGATTTTCCTGCCAGTACGGATTTCTTTCCTCGCTTCCCACGGCGGCAAGGTAGCTGGCTTTGGCCTTGAGGATCCTTTCGACCTTCTCGTCCAACCATTGCGAGGTCACTTCCCCGTCCCGTACCGCCTGAACGATGCGATCCCGAATCTTTCGCTGCTTGTCTTCGCTCCAAACGACCATGACGATGTCGGTGCCGGCCCTCAGCGCCCTTAGCGCCAACTCTTCGGCGGGCGTTCCGCGCACGCCCGTGGCGCCCCCCATTTCCACGTCGTCCGTCAGGACCAATCCTTCGAAGCCCAGCGTCTGCCGCAAGATTCCCGTCACGAACTTCGGGCTCAAGGACGCGGGCCCCCGGTCGATGGCGGGCACTTCCACGTGGGCCGTCATCACGGCCTGGACCCCTTCCTTAACGGCCTGCCGAAAGGGCTCAAGATCCTGGCGCCATAAGTCTTCGAACGGTTTCGTGACCCTCGGCAGGCCAAAGTGAGAGTCTTCCGCCGATCCCCCGTGGCCGGGAAAATGCTTCGCCACGGCCAGAACACGCGCCGACTGGAGGCCACGAATATAAGCCGTCGTCAGCCGGGCCACGTCTCCGCCCGTGTTCCCCCAAACCCGATTCCTCAAGAAAGATCGCGCATTCCCGAGGTCCAAAACGGGCGCAAGGTTCATGTTGATTCCGAGCGCGGCCAGCTCATGCCCCATCGCCTTACCAACCCGGAAAGCCGTGAACTCATCGCCCGTCGCTCCGACCGCGGCCGCATCCGGAAATCCCGTCAAGCCCTTGCGAAGCCTCAAAACTTCGCCGCCTTCATGGTCGGTCGCGATGAAAAGCCCGTCCCTGAGATCTCGCTTCGCGAGAAGCTCGAGCTCTACCGTGAGCTTCTTCGTTTTCTCCACGCTCGGCATATTCCAGGCGAAAAGAATGACTCCCGAAGGACGAATCCGTTTCACCTGCTCGACCGAACGAAAACCGACCATCAAAAGCTGACCGGCTTTTTCCTCCACTGACCATTCGGAGAGCGGACGCGCCTCGACCCGGCTGATCTCCGAGCTCCTCGCCGGGCTAGTCGCTGCAAACATGGCGAAACCCGCCACACCCAAGCAAGCGACGCGCGAACCCCAATACGAAAGAGAAAGACGCACTCCTCTATTTTAGGGAGTGCGGTGAGTTCTAGGCGCCCGGACCGTCGCCAGTCCTTTGTCGTGAAGCGGCGTCCCTCGCCACTTTCTTGGCGGACGCGAGCCCTTCGCTCACTCTCTGCAGAAGGACGGCCTCTTCTTCCGTCGCATTCGGCGGGCGCAAAGGATCGCCGTAAGCGATGAAAATCTTTGCGAAAGGCTTGGGAACGAAGGCCTTCGACCACGAACGGCGGAAGACCCAAGCCCGATCGGCATGGGCCGCTCCGCAAACAATCGGGGCTTCGAGTGTCGCGGCCAAACGGCTTACGCCCCGTTTCGCTTGGCCTCTCGGCCCCTTCGGACCGTCTACGGCCAGCGAAACCGCCTTGAACGGCAGCTCCTGCACTCGTCGAACTAGACTCAAAAAACCTCCGACGGCATTACGGGAAGGACTTCCACGAACGATTTCAAATCCAAAACGGCGCAGAAAACGCGCCATCATGTTTCCGTCTCGACTCAGGCTCACCAGAACGGCCATTCGCCGCTCGCAGTAGGCGCCCAGCAGGGC
Source organism: Bacteriovoracaceae bacterium UBA2428 (assembly GCA_002343545.1). GTDB lineage: Bacteria > Bdellovibrionota > UBA2428 > UBA2428 > UBA2428 > UBA2428. The sequence goes on along the minus strand of DDRA01000137.1, from coordinate 2,845 downwards.
CCACTCGTCTTCGTGCAAATGCGCGAAAACCACGGCCTTGCCGTCCGCTAGACGGGAGCGGACTTCGTCGGGGTAGTCCGCCTCAACGAAGGTCCAGGTCAAACGTAGAAGGCGGAACAGACTGGCGATAACGCCAACGAGGATGGTCTCGCGAAGCCTTTCCGTCCAAGGGCGCGCTCCGGCGCCACGCCCTTCCACTCCCGTCACGTTTCTCTAACCCAACCAAGAACGGATGCGATCCGCGAGACCGTTCCCCGTGAACCCGTAGAAACGATAGACGTCCTCGGGACTTCCCGATTGGCCGAATTCCTCCAGACCGATCCGCATCACGCGAGCCCCCGAAGCACGCGAAGCTACGAACTCGGCCACGGCCCCGCCCAGGCCCCCCACGGTGTAATGATCTTCCAAAGTCACGAAAGCTTTCGCTTTACGATTCATCAGTTCCATCAACAGGAACTCGTCCAAAGGACGGATCCAATTCGCGTTCACCAAAACGAGCTTTTCCGGTCCCCACTCTTTCGCGAGGATCTCGAGCGCGTCGATCGTCGGCCCGACGAGACCACCGCTCGCAAGGAGAACGATGGGACCTTCGGCGCCGCGATCCCACAGCGTCTGCCAACGCCCCGGCACGAAAGTCGTCCCCGCCTTGCGCTTCAACGCCGGCAGATTCTGCCGAGTAAGACGCATGTAGCAGGGCCCCTTATGAGTGAGTGACCAGCGCATGAACTCTCGGGTGTCCCAATCATCGGCCGGCTGAAAAACCGACATATTGGGCATCGTACGCATCAACGCGAGATCTTCCAGGGCCATCTGAGAATGTCCGTCTTCACCGATCGCGACGCCGGCGTGGGTTCCCACCAACCGAACATTCGCCCCCGTGAAGGAAATACTCATGCGAATCTGGTCAAAACGACCGGTCAAAAACGCGCCAAAGCTAGCCGCGAAAGGAATCTTCCCCGACAGCGCAAGCCCCGCGGCCGTGCCGATCATATTGGCCTCCGCGATCCCCATATTGAAAAAGCGATTGGGAAACTTCGCCGCGAAAAGGTCCGTTCGGGTCGACTTCGAAAGATCGGCATCCAGCGCCACGATACGGGCATCCTTAGCGCCAAGTTCTGCGAGCTCTTCGCCGAAGGAAAGACGCGAAGCTTTCGCTTTCTGGCTGCCGTCGATGATGTCTTCTTTAATCGTCATGTCGATGTCCTAGAGCGGAGCCAAGCGGCCGAACGGCGAGGCTTGCCCCTGAAAGAGTTCCAAAACGCACTTCTCGATATCGTCGCGACTCGGAGCGGCCCCGTGCCACTTCGTGGGGTGCTCCATGAAGCTAATGCCTTTCCCCTTCAGCGTATCCGCAATGACGAAATGAGGTTTCCCCTCTCCCGTCCCGGCCGGAATGTCCAAAGCCACCTTGAGCGCCTTCGTATCGTGTCCATCGACACGCTTCACTTCCAAATGAAAAGCGGAAAGCTTCTCCGCGAGCGGCTCTAGATTCATGATCTCCGCCACAGGGCCATCAATCTGCCCTTTGTTGTAATCCAGAATGAAAGTCAGGTTGGAAGGCAGAAACTTACCGGCTGCCATAAGCGCTTCCCAAACTTGGCCTTCCTGCATTTCGCCATCGCCCAAGATGCAGAAAACTCGCGGCAAACGACCAATCTCTTTCGACTGAAACTGAAGCCGCAAGCCCAAAGCGAGCCCCAACGCTACCGAAATTCCCTGCCCCAAGCTTCCCGTGGAAGCCTCCATAAGAGGGTACTTATCGCGATCCGGATGTCCCTGAAGAAAATGCCCAAGACGGCGCAAATTCTTTAACTCATTCGCTTCAAAATAACCGAGGTAGCTCAGCACAGAGTAGAGAGCCGGGACACCATGCCCTTTTGATAGCACAACACGATCTTTATCCGCTTGTTCCGGGTGCTTTGGATCATGCACCACGATGCCATCGTACAGCGTGCTTAAAATCTCGACCAATGAGAGCGAACCACCGGGATGCCCCGACTTCGCAAGAAAGATCTGCTCTAGAATGGATTGACGAAGCGCCAATCGCCCCTTTTCCGAGGCAATAGGCTCTCTGGGCCATTGAAATGTCGACATGGGGGTCTTCTACGACGGAAGACAACGATTGAAAATGGCGGCAACACCTAAATAACGGCTTCAGCTCGGCGCAAAACAAGCGCGAACTGAACAGCGCCGAACTAACAAAAATTAAACTAGGACCCTTAATGACGAACGCACTAAGGCAAGACGCAGAAAAACGAAAGGCCCAGATCTTTCGATCTGAGCCTTTCTAAAAAATAAGGGGCATCGTGCTACTCTCCCACAAGGTGACCCCTGCAGTACCATCGCCGATGCGGAGCTTAACTTCGGAGTTCGGAATGGGATCCGGTGTTTCCCCCGCTCTATGGACACCCCAAAACTGGTAAATTTTGGTTCCTTAAAACTAAGTGAGTGCTTACTGCTTTCGCATTATGAAGCAAGTAAAAAGTCTTTGCGATTCCAAGAAAAATCTTGGTTTTTGCCACTAATCCGTAATGCTGAATCTCATGCCAACTTTCGTCGACAATCAACATACGCTCAAGTGAATCTCTCTCTAAAAGAGAGATATAAATAAAGCAAGCCAATCGGGCGATTAGTACTGGTCAGCTAAACACATTACTGTGCGTACACACCCAGCCTATCAACGTTGTAGTCTACAACGACCCTTACAAGAATTAACTTCTTGGGAGATCTTATCTTGAGGTCAGTTTCCCACTTAGATGCTTTCAGCGGTTATCTGATCCGAACTTAGCTACCCAGCAATGCTCCTGGCGGAACAACTGGAACACCAGAGGTTCGTCCATCCCGG
>DDRA01000122.1:3333-3605 GCA_002343545.1 Bacteriovoracaceae bacterium UBA2428 | reverse complement strand
TCCAGGACATTTCCGAGACGTGGATGAGGCCTTCGACGCCCGGCTCGACTTCAATGAAGGCGCCGTAATCGGTGATCGAGACGACCTTGCCCTTGATGCGCTGGCCGACCATGTACTTGGTCTGCACTTCTTGCCACGGATCGGGGAGGGTCTGCTTGAGACCCAAGGAGACGCGCTCCTTGTCCGAGTCGTAACGGAGAACGCGCACGTTGATGTCTTGGCCGACTTGCACGACTTCGCTCGGGTGCTTGATGCGGCCCCAGCTCATGTCG
>DDRA01000122.1:0-3151 GCA_002343545.1 Bacteriovoracaceae bacterium UBA2428 | reverse complement strand
TTGATGCGGCCCCAGCTCATGTCGGTGATGTGCAAGAGACCGTCCACGCCGCCGAGATCCACGAAGGCGCCGTAGTCCGTGATGTTCTTCACGGTGCCGCGGACGACCGCGCCGACCTTCAATTGCTTGAGGGTCGAGCTCTTGAGCGAGTCGCGCTCGAGTTCGAGGACCGAACGACGCGAGAGAACGATGTTCCCGCGCTTCTTGTTGAACTTGATGACCTTGAACTTGAAGGTCTTGCCGACGAATTGGTCCAGGTTCTTAACCGGACGGACGTCGACTTGCGAACCCGGGAGGAAGGCCTTCACGCCGATGTCGACGGAGAGACCGCCCTTGACGACGCCGGTGACGGCGCCTTCCAGGATTTCGTTACGCTCGCAGGCTTCCGCGATTTCGTCCCAAGCGCGGAGAACGTCCGCTTTTTCCTTGGAGAGCGAAAGGAGGCCGTTGTCGTTCTCGACGCGCTCGAGGAGCACGAAAACTTCGTCGCCGACTTGCACGTCGACTTCGCCGTTGGGGCCCTTGAATTCGTTGATCTTGATTTCGCCTTCGGACTTGTAGCCGACGTCGACGAGCACCTTGTCTTGGCCGATCGAGACGACGCGTCCGAGGACGACTTCGCCTTCGGCGACGGGGTTTTGCTCGACGGAGCTCTCGAAGAGCTGCGCGAAGGTCAGACCATTCTCTTGGTACGACGACGTATCTTCGTCATCGTCGCGGAAGACTTTCGTGAAGCCTTTCGCACCGGTATTCTTGGGTTTCTCTGCGGTCGTGGGGGAAGTTTTCGTATTCATTCGATCTGTTTTTAGGGACTCCTCTTCTGTGACGCCAAGTCCGCGGCCGTAGCCAGGCTCAACGCAACGGGGCGAAGCTAGAGGGGCCTCCCTAGGGAGTCAAAGGCCAAAACGTGAATTTTGCTTCGAAAAACGGCCTGCGCGCGGCCCGTTTGGGAAGGCGAGGAGGCCCGCGGGTGGGGCGGAAGCGGTCCAAGCGGGTTACGGTCTCTTCACTGGATCGGCGTCGCGGGGCCGGCCTAGGCTGGCGGTATGCCAAAGCCCTCGGACTCCCTGCGCTCCCTCCTGTTGACCTTCCTGGGCTCGCTCGTGGCGCTCTTCGCTTGCGAGACGATCCCGCTTCCCGTCAGCCACGCCGACGAGGTCAAACCCGCGGCCGTCACGGAACGTGCCGAAGAAGCGCCCGCTCTCTATTTGGCCGGGACTTTGGTTCCGAGCGGAAACGTCGCTTTGGACGACGAAGTTCGCGAGATCATCCGCCTGGCCGCCAAGCAGGGAGCTTGCCGAAGCTCGGACGATTGCCGCATTCTCTCGATCGAACCGAAGCCTTGCGGCGGTTACTTCGCGGCGTTGACCGCGTCGGAACTCGAAGGGGAATTGGAGGCGGGGGCCCTGCCGTTGTCCGCTCGCATCGAGGCCTACAACGCGAAGAAGGCAGAGTTCCAAAGGAGCGATGGGCTCGTCTCGGACTGCAGCTACTGGTTCCCTCCGAATCCGGAGTGCTCCCCGGCCGGCCGCTGCGTTTTCTCGGGCGGCGAGTGATCGCAGTCCCCAAATGACGAAGGGGACTCCGGCGGCGTCGCCGGGGTCCCCTTCGATTTTCTATGGCTTTCGAGGCCTGAGCGAGGGCGCTGTCACCACCGGCCCACTCACGTCAGTTATTTGGGCGGACCGGTGCCGCTTCCGACCTGAAGTTCCAGCAGCCTGTAGCGCCCGTTTTTACGTACCATGAACGTCCCCCCTGGGTTTCGGTTTGGAAATCCCGCGACCATGCGGCTCACGCCGCGGTCTTCCGGCGCGTCAGCTTGCGCCGTGCTTCGACGGTGATTCCCGGGTTGCTGTTGATCGCGACCGACCACGAATCGAGTCCCGCCTCCTTAGACGGGCTGCGTTCGGGCGAGCGCGGCTGGATCGATTTTGGATCGGACAGGTTCCAGGCCCCCATGAAGAGCTCGAGGAAGTCCTCGCGCCGCAGGGGCTTTTCGAGGATCCGTTCGTGCTCGAAGAGCACCTCGCGAAGGTTGCGTTTCATGGGTTCGGTCGCCATGCCGGTGACCGGCACGAGGCCGATGCCGGGGTAGCGGCGACGAAAATCTTTCATGAGGTCGACGCCGGTCACCTGCGGCAGCAGGATGTCGACGACGGCCACCCGGATCGGGCTCAGGTCGGAGGTCAGGAGTTTCCACCCCGAGGACAGAAAGCCCATCTGCATTTGCTCGCGCATCGGGGCCGGGAGGCTGCCGATGTAGCGGCTCATGAGAGCGGACATGAGCGGCTCGTCCTCGATGATGAGGACGTTCCAGTCCGGGCTGAGATCAATGCCCAGGCTGGGGCCAAGTTGCTCGAGGGTGGACAAGTCGCTTCCTCCGTTTTTGCGTCGTTGACGCACTGGGTTACATTCATGATCCTACACATCTTTTCCGGGAACGTGTGTTAAGTTTACGGAGAGTTTTGGAGAAGCTTAGGACACCAAAAAAACGCCCATTAAACGAGGAATTCCGAGTTCTTATCTCGCTCGTTTGTGAATCGATCGAAGCCTTCCGGCACTACGATCTCGGGCGCATCGCGGTCTCGGTGAGCGCCTCGCGCGGAGAGCAGAAGCACGGGGTCTGGGCTTACGTCGTTCCATTGCGTCATTACGGCGGTGGCCTCGAGCGTCGGGGGATTCGTTTGGGTCTGCCGGGCTTCTACCGCTTCGCGAGCGAAGACGTGGATCGCCACCAACCCGGCGCGCATTACATCATGACCTTCCTCGTGCCGAAGTTCTTTCGGCTCACGCCCGAGGAACGTTTCGAGACGATCGTCCACGAGATCTACCATCTGCATCCGACGCTTCGGGGAGACCTGCGCCGCTTCGAGGGCGCGCACCGCCACCACGGGCCCACGCCCGCGCAGTACAAGGCGCAAGTCCGGCGCTACATGGAAGAATCCCGGCGACATTCCCCGTGGCTGCTCGAACATCCCTTGCTGAAGGGCGACGGCGAGGGACTCGCGGAGCTCCCGCGCCGGCACTTCCGCATTCCGCGCCAAGTGTTCCGGCCGGCGCTTTGGGGGGCGCTGCTCGCGGCGCTTGTCTTCGGCGCACCGCGGGCCGAGGCGCGCGAGGTCACGATGAAAGTCGCGCAGCCGCTCCGGAG
>DDRA01000035.1:487-8769 GCA_002343545.1 Bacteriovoracaceae bacterium UBA2428 | reverse complement strand
TCCTCAACCGCAACCTGGACTCAGAGTTCTACACGGAAGAGAAGAACCCCGAGCCGCAACCCTGAAGCTGGTCGCCCCGGCCTTCCTCCCGTACACTGAAGGCGCATGAAGCCGGGCGCGGACATCTCGATCGGGCTCAAGGGGCTCGAGATCATTCATCACAATAAACCCAAGCTCTCGCTCGCCAAGCACTCGCACCCCGAGCACCACGTCATCCTCCCCCTGCGCGGCAAGGTCCTCGTCAAGACGGGGGACCGGGAGTGGAGCTGCTCGCCGGGACGCCTTCTCTTCCTGCCTTCCGGCATTCCCCACGCTTTCGACTCCGGCGACGAAGGAGGGGAACGGCTCATCTACCTGCTCAAGCCGGCCTTTCACCGCCGGCTGCCCAAGGAAGCCGCGCTCGCCACGGCGGACCCCCTCTTGCGCGAGCTCTCGCTGCACCTGCTGCTGCGTCCGGTGCGCCCCCGCGCGAAGGGCGCCCTCGTCGAGACGCTCGGCCTTCTTTTCGAAGAGTCCCTCGCGAACGCCGCGTCGGAAGTCGATGCGCGCGCCCGCGCCCGTGATCCCCGGGTCCGCAAAGCCCTCGACCTCATCGAGGTCCATTACCGCGAGGAACTTCGCATCCCCAAGCTCGCCAAGCTCGTGGGCTTGAGCGAACGAAGCCTGACCCGGCTCTTCGTGAAGGAAGTCGGACAGAACCCCAAGCAGGTGTTGACCCGGCTCCGCGTCGACGAAGCCCAGCGCCTCCTCTCGAGCTCGGATCGCGCCGTCACCGACATCGCGCTCGACGTCGGCTTTCAATCCCTCTCGTCGTTCTTCGCGGCCTTTCGGCAACGGACCGGCCACCTGCCCTCGGAGTACCGTTCCGCTTTCTGAGGGCGTCGGAATTTTGACGCCCTCGGCTTTTCCCGTCGAAGCGCCGATAGGAACGCCATGAAAGCCAAGCTCGCCGAGGCCTTCTCGGACTACGCCGACTACCACCGGAACGAGACGAACCAACGCCTCCACGCGATCGGGATCCCGCTCATCGTCTTCGGAACTTTCGGCTTCTTCGGGCCGAACTACGGGCTGCTCCTGTGGCTCGCGGTGAACGCATGGTACCTGTCGCTGGACGCGCGTCTGGGCGCCGCGTTCGCGATCGTCTCGCTCGGGCTTCTCTACGGCGCGAGCGGGATCGCGGGGCCCTGGTTGCTCGCGCTCTTCGTCGCGGGTTGGGTCATCCAGGGCGTCGGCCACTACTACGAGGGCCGCTCCCCCGCCTTCTTCAAAAACGCCCAGCACCTTCTCATCGGCCCGCTCTGGGTCCTGCAGAAGTACACGCGCCTCGCGCGCTGATCCGCAACGGCTAGTCCAGGATCGTGCGCGGCATCGCGCGCAGGAAGGTCTCCATGACCTCGACCGCGGCTTCGAGGTTCGCCTTCGCGCCTTCGCGCGCAAAGACCGCCGAAGCGGGCGTGCCGTCCAGGAACTTTCCGTTCACGAGGCCGTGGGAGCCTTCCGCCCGCACGATCCATTGGCGGATGCCCGTGCCGGGCGGCAGCATCGACGCGGCCGATTCGACGAGCATGTCGTAGGGACCCGTGGCGGGAAGCTCCTTGTAGATCGACGTCTTCATGAATTCCATGAAGGAGGTCATCGTCGGCCAGCCTTCGGGCGTATCGGGAAGCATGACGAAGTTGATCCAGGTCAGTTTCTCGCGAAGCGAACGGACCTGCTCCTCGGTCACGAAATCCCACGGGTCCTGCGCGAGCGAACGCACGCCGTCCAGGCTCTCGAAGACCGAGTAGACGGGATTGATGGCCAGCCAGCGCGTGAACTTGGCCTTGCGTTCGGGCGAGCCCATCATCCAACGCGCGAACTGGCTCATGCGCACGACCCCCGAAAGCGAGGTCACGACGCGCAGCTTGGCGAAACGGTCCGGGCGGATGCGATGGGCGTGTTTGGTGAGCGCGTAGACGAAGTCCTGCGTCCCCTTGGAGGCCGTCACGAGGACCACGGCGTCGAGCTGATCGAGCTTCTCGTCGAGCTGGTCCGCGATCATGCGGCCGTTCTCGTCGGAGCTGCCGGCCGAAAGCGTGTCGAAGAGATGGATCTTGAAGCCCTGCGCCTCGAGACGAAGCGCCGCGCTGCGGATGAGCTTGGGGGCCTTCAGCTTGGCGTGGCCGATCCCGTAGGCGAAGAAGAAACCGATGCGCGCCCGCTTCTCCATGGGAAGGTCCGCGACGGAGTTCGGCACGCGGAAGGCCGGATCGCGCGCGGCCGAAGCCATCGCGGATTCGAACGCGCCGTCGTCGTCGCCCTGCGCGGGAATGAGCTGGGCGAGGGCGTCGCGCGCGCGCGCCATGCCTTGGGCCTGCGCGAGCTCCCGGCCGTACACGAGAAGATCGAGATCGCGCGGTCCGTCGCCGCGATGGCGGGCGAGCGCGCTCGGCGCCGGGAGAGTCTTATCGCAGGAGGAAGCCCCGGAAAGGAGGGCGTTGAAGCACTCGCGCTGGGTCGGCGTCAGCGACGCGACCGTGACGTCCTTGGCCAAGAGCTTGGGCAGCTCGGCTTCGACGGACTTCTTGAGCCCGAGCACGGGGGCCCGGAACTCCGCGGAGTAGGCGTGCGTCGGGCTCGACCGCCACTCAAGCCCGGGACGCGAGAGGTGCCGCAGCTCGATCGGCATCGGGCGCCATTCGAGCCTCGAGGCCGGCAGACGCGGCGTGCTTTCCGTCGCGATCTCGTCGACGGACTGGGCTTCGCTCCGTCCGTAGAGCTCGCTTTCGTCGAGGGGACGCGGCCCCGTCGTCGGAGCGTGGCTGCACGCCAAAAGGGAAAGACCGAGCCAGGTGGATTTCGCGACGCGGATTTTCACAGAAAAAAGTCTACGGGAAGGACGTCCGTTTTCCCCGTCAAAGATCCGTTTTCGCGGACCGGCTCAGAACGTGATGCTGCGGCTGCCGCCGAACGCGGCGTCCTCGATCTTGAGACCGCCCTTCTCCCAGGTCCACTCGGAACGCAACGGCGCGGGGCCTTCCTTCAGGCTCTTCGCCTCGAAAAGAAAGTCACCCAGGACCTTGCGGCTTCCCACGTGCACGACGACCTTGCGGGTCTCCCGGAAGCGCTCCTGCGTCCCCGCGCCTTCCGAGTCGTAGGTCAGGACCCAGACGTCCGGGTTCGCCGGCGAAGCCTCCCACGTCACGATCCGCGGGGGCAGGATCTCGAAGCGCAGGGGGATGCGCAACCGCGCGTCCGCATCGAAAACGGCCAGGTATTCGTCTCCCTCGAGTTCGACCCGCCACGGCGTCGTCACCGAGGTTCCCGAGACCGCGCCCGACAGCAGGACGAACCCCAACGCGAGCGCGCGCCAAGCGGGAGTTCTCATCGGGCTTCCTCCTTCGCGAGCGACTCGAGCCGCGCGATCGTGGGTTCCGAGACGGAGCGAATGTAGACCGGGATGTGGGCCAGCACGTCCTTCGTCGCGGCCTCCTTCTCGCCGGGCAGGAAGATCTCGGCCGTCGGGAGACGCATCCCGACGAGGATCGAGCGGCGTTCGCCTTCGGGCGTCAAGGCTCCCGTCTTCACGAGGGAGCGACGTCCCTCGAGGATGGCCGCGAGCGTCCACGCGACCGAGGCGGGGTTCTCGTTCTCGACCTCGTTCAGCATGTGCGTCGCCTTGAGCCGCTGCGAATCGACGAGCTTCTCGAAATCCTTGTAGCGGGTCTCGGGCGAGATGTAGTCGGCGTAGACCGAGAAGGCGCGGTCGAGCGCGACCGAATCCTCGACCGTGAGTCCCACGCCGTTCTTGAGATCGCCCGCGTGGCCGCCCGAGCGCGCCCCCTTCAGCAACGAGATCATGTGCGCGAGATTGGGCGAGCCCGGATTCCAGCTCGAGTACTTGAGCGGCATCGTGACCGCCGCCCAAAGGCGAAGCCCCGCGGGCTGGCCGAAGGCTTCGGGGGTCACGAAGCGACGCTCTTCCGAGCGGTTCTCGATGATGCGCATGACGAGCAAGAGGTTCTTGCGGCCGAGGCGGTCGTTCACGCACAGACGCCGCAGATCCATCGACTTGGCGAGCTTGCCGGCTCCCCGGCATTCCGCCGAGACCTGGCCGCGCGCCTCGCCCAGCGAGGTCAGGATAAGCGCGAGAAAACCGAGGTCCGTGGACGGCAGCGTCTTCTCGAGCGCGCTGACGAGACGGCCGCGCCCCTCTTCCGCGGTAAGGCCCGCGAGGAACGCCTTGCCGTAGCGCCGCTCGACCTTATTGCGAACGTCGTTCAAGTAGCGACGCCCTTCGGCGACGCTGCGGATGCGGGGGATCTGCGAGGTCACGCGGAGGGCGGCAAAGTCCGACTGCCCGCGGCTGCTCCGCGTCCGGGCCGCGAGCTCGACGGGCAGCTTCCAGGCCGGCGCCACCGCGGGTTGCGCCGTCTCCCGCGAAGATTCCGCCTTCACGGAGGGCCCCCCGGCGGACGGCGCGGCGCCCCCTTTTTCGAGCAGCGCGTCCTTCGGAGCGGAATGGGAAGGCGACGAAGCCTCGACGACGTGCGTCCCCATCAATCCCAGCAAACAAGAGAGCAAAGCCCGCATCCCTAAGATCATACCGATCCCGCGCCTTACGGGAAGCGTCAAAGGTCTGGTCATCGCGTTCCGGTCTCGCGACGCCGCGCGTGCCAACCCGAAGTTTTCACCCTGTCTGCCAACGGCACCCTTGGGAGAAGGCGGGCCGCCTGCTAGACAAGCTCTCGTGATGGCGACGTCTTTCCAAGAACGCCCTTTCAAAATCTTCTCTGGTTCTTCGAATCCCCAACTCGCCCAGGCGATCGCCGACAAACTCGGCGTCGAACTCGGCAAGCGGGTGCTGAGAACCTTCTCCGACGGCGAGATCCACTGCGAAATCCAAGAGAACGTTCGCGGACACGACGCCTTCGTCATTCAATCGACGAGCAGCCCGTGCAACACGAACCTCATGGAGCTGCTCATCCTGGGCGACGCGCTCCGGCGGGCTTCGACCCGCAGCGTCTGCGCCGTGATTCCTTATTACGGCTACGCCCGCCAAGACCGCAAAACCGCGCCGCGCACGCCGATCACGGCGCGCCTCGTTGCCGACCTCATCACGGCGGCCGGCTTCAATCGCGTCATTTGCATGGACCTCCACGCGGGCCAGATCCAAGGTTACTTCGACTTCCCGGTGGACCACCTTTTCGGGTCCGCCGTGAGCTTTCCCTACCTTTCGCAAAAGTACTCGTCCCAGCCGGTCACGATCGTGAGCCCGGACGCCGGGGGGACGGAACGCGCCCGGATCATGGCCAAGATGTTCGATGCTCCGCTCGCCATCGTCGACAAGCGCCGCTCGGGCCCGAACGAGGCCAAAGCGATGAACCTCATCGGCGAAGTTCGCGGTAGGTGCGCGATATTATTAGATGACATGATCGATACGGCGGGAACTTTGACCGAAGCCGCACGGCTATTGAAGGCCGAAGGGGCCTCGAAAATCGTGGCCTGCGCGAGCCACGGCGTCTTCTCCGGAGCCGCTTTGGAACGCCTGAGCGGAGCGGATTTTGACGAAGTCGTGGTGACCGACACGATCCCCTTGCAGGAGAGCTTTAAAAAGCTTAAGAACCTCACAGTTTTGACGGTGGCCCCCCTCGTCGCGGAAACCATCCGCCGCAATCAGCGCAACGAGTCCGTAAGCTCGCTGTTCTGAAATCGAGGCAACGCCGTTACTCGGATCGATAAGTTGAGGATAACGAAACCATGAGCCAAACGACCCAAGAAAACTTCTCGCTTCAAGTGAAGCCCCGCCCGGTTCTCGGCAAGAACGCTGCCTACCGCGCTCGCGTCGCCAAGTCGGTGCCCGCGGTCGTTTACGGCCCGAACATGAAGACGCCGGTTTCGGTTCACATCGATCCCGCTCTTTTCGTGCCGATGTACCGCAAGGTCGGCCGCACGGGTCTCATCACCCTGCAAACGATCGAAGGCGCCGAAGCTTCGCTCAACGGCACGAAGGTCCTCGTGAAGGATCTCCAAACCCACCCGCTCAAGAACACCCTCTTGCACGTCGACTTTCACCAAATCGACCTCAAGAAGGCGATCCGCATGACGGTTCCCCTGAACTTCATCGGCAAGGCGAAGGGTCTCGCCGATGGTGGTCTCATGTCGATCTCGGCTCGTCAGGTCGAAATTCGCGTTCTCCCCACGGAGATCCCGAACCACATCGACGTCGACGTCTCCGACCTCGGTGTGACAGACTCGATCCACATCTCCGAGCTCGCCAAGAAGATGGAAGGCAGCAAGTTCGAATTCATGTATGAATCCGACTACGCCCTCGTCGCCGTCGTTCGTCCGGAAGACGAGAAGGCCGCCGAGCCCGCCGCCGGTGCCGCCGCTCCGGCCGCCGGTGCCGCTCCGGCCGCTGGCGCTGCCGCCGCTCCGGCCGCCGCCGCCAAGGCTCCCGCGAAGAAGTAACCCTTCTTCTCATCCCGATCTTCGAAACCCCGCTTGGAGCGATCCAGGCGGGGTTTTTGTTTTTCGAAGGGCGGATTTTTCCGCTATCTTTCGCTCAGCATGGCATTCGACGCGGTCTTCGTTGGTCTCGGCAATCCCGGCGCGCGCTACGCGATGACCCGCCACAACGTCGGCTTCATCGCGCTCGACGTCTTGGCGCAAGAGCTTCGCTCCCGCTTCGAAACCGACTCGACCGCCGCCAAAAAATACAAAGCCCACCTCACCGAGCTGGAGTGGGATGGCCAACGACTCTTGCTGATGAAACCGCAGACCTTCATGAATTTGTCGGGCGAATCGGTGCGCGCGCTTTACGAGCGTCAGAGCGATCTCAAAACGAAACCGCTCATCGTTTTCCAGGACGAGGTCGACATTCCCTTCGGACGTGTCCGCGTGAAACTCGGCGGCGGCGACGCCGGTCACAACGGACTCCGTAGTCTGCGCGCCTGCCTCGGACACGGCGATTTCTACCGAATTCGGATGGGGGTCGGGAAGCCTCCGACGGGTTCCTCCGTCCAACTCGCCGACCACGTCTTGATGCCCTTCCGGAGGGACGAACAGGACACATTGATCTCCCTCGTGGAAGGGAGCCTGGCCGTCGCGAGTACTCTCCTCAAGGAGGGCCTTGCCAAAGCCCAGGAACGCGCCGCAAAGGTTTAAGACCGGGCTCCGCGACGCTTGCTTGGGGCGCGGCTCCGTGCGAGCTTTCGGGCATGGCTCTTCAGTGCGGAATCGTCGGTCTCCCGAACGTCGGCAAATCCACCCTTTTCAATGCGCTCTCCTCGACGGCGAAAGCGCAAGCGGCGAACTACCCGTTCTGCACGATCGACCCGAACGTGGGGATCGTCGAAGTTCCCGACAAGCGCTTGCAGAAGCTCACCGAACTCGTCAAACCCAAGAAAACCGTGCCGACCTCGACGGAGTTCGTCGACATCGCCGGCCTCGTGAAGGGCGCGAGCAAAGGCGAAGGACTCGGCAACCAGTTCCTCGGCCACATCAAGAGCTGCCACGCCGTCGCGCACGTCGTGCGCTGCTTCGACGACGGCGACGTCGTGCACGTGAACGGCAGCGTCGACCCGATCCGCGACATCGAGATCATCGATACCGAACTCATGCTCGCGGACCTCGCGAACGTCGACAAGAAGCTCGACCGCACCGCCAAGATCGCGAAATCCGGCGACAAGGTCGGCATCGCCACGATGGACGTGCTCAAGCGCGTCAAGGCCGCGCTCGAAGACGGCAAGCCGGTGCGTTCGGTCACGCTCTCCGAAAACGATCTAGAGCTCATCAAAGATCTTCAGCTCATCACCCAAAAGCCCTTCCTCTTCGTCGGCAATATCGACGAGCGCACGGCGGGCTCGGGTTCCGAAATGAAGAATCCCCACTACCTTCGCCTGCTCGAATACGCACAAAAGGTCGGCGCCCAGGCGATCCCGATCTGCGCGAAGGTTGAGGCCGAAGTGCAGGAACTCGACGCTTCCGAACGCAAAGCCTTCCTGACGGATCTCGGCATCGAGCAGTCCGGCCTCGATAAGCTCATCGCCGCCGCATACCGTCTCCTCGGGCTTTCGACCTACTTCACCGCGGGCGTGCAAGAAGTCCGCGCGTGGACGATCCAAACGGGCTGGAAGGCCCCGCAAGCCGCGGGCGTCATCCACTCCGACTTCGAGCGCGGTTTCATTTGCGTCGAGACCTTCGCCTACGACGACATCGTTCGTCTGGGCAGCGAAGCGAAGGTCAAGGAAGCCGGGCTCCTGCGCACGGAAGGCCGCGAATACATCGTCAAGGACGGCGAC
>DDRA01000035.1:0-360 GCA_002343545.1 Bacteriovoracaceae bacterium UBA2428 | reverse complement strand
ATACATCGTCAAGGACGGCGACGTCCTTCACTTCCGCTTCAACGTCTGACGGACGCCGTGCTTCGTCGCCGATTCCCTCGCGACTGGGCACGGGTTCTCTTCGGCGTCCTGGCGTTCGGCATCGCCCCCCGCGAGGCCCGCGCGAATCTCGAAGAAAAGACTTGGGTCTTTCACGCGCCGACGCGCGATCTGCGCGTGCCCCGTCGCGGCGGTCTGCGCGGCACGCCGCTCGTCGCGATCGACGACCTGCTTCGTCCCCTCAACCTCGCCTTCACGAAAGACTACGCGCGCGGACGCCTGCGCATCGAGGATCCCGAGTCGGGACGTCACGCGCTCTTCGTCGTGGGCGAAAAATCCGTC
>DDRA01000045.1:759-2964 GCA_002343545.1 Bacteriovoracaceae bacterium UBA2428 | reverse complement strand
ATACGAACGCTCGAACAAACGAGGGCCATGGCGAGGAGGTGTGGTTTCATATTCATTCTCCCCAAAAAGTGTTTGTCCGTGGAGATGCAAGGCCGATGCCGGGCCGGACGGGGCTTCGGTGGGGTCGGGGGGTGGGCGGGGTGTCTAAGCTTTAGACGCCGCCTATTCAGGTTGACGCCGTTTGGACCGGGTTTACCTAAACTTAATGGGGGTGCAGATCCCCTAAGTCTTTCGCGACTTTCCTCCGTCGCCGTTCCGTTCGGGCGCTTGGGCCTTCAGATTTTCGCGCGGCTCTTCCGTAAACTAGGGATATGGGGAACGTCAGCTTTCGTATCTTTCTCCAGTCCGCGGTGCTCGGTCTCGCGCTCGCGACGA
Organism: Bacteriovoracaceae bacterium UBA2428; assembly: GCA_002343545.1. Lineage (GTDB taxonomy): Bacteria > Bdellovibrionota > UBA2428 > UBA2428 > UBA2428 > UBA2428. Next base: position 2,589 of record DDRA01000045.1, on the reverse strand, counting down.
CGGCGGTCTTCGCCGAAAGTCCCGTGGGCACGGTCGATCTTTTCAAGGGAAGCGTCGCTATCCTCGATACGAAGGGCAAGCCGACGAATCGCGCCATCAAGAAAGGTACCGAGTTCTTTCTGGGCGAAACGATCAAGACCGGCGCCGACGGCCGGGTGAAGCTTGTCTTCGCCGAAGGCGGCGAGAAGGGCTCGAACAGCGTCGTGCTCGGCGCGACGGCCGTGCTCAAGATCGAGCGGGCGGCGACGGCCGCGAACCCCAACCAGGCCGGTACGACCCTGAGTCTCGCCGCGGGCGAGGTCCGGGCCGACGTTCGCCGCAAGTATTCCGGCGAGGGCGGCGACAAGTTCGAGGTCCGCACGAAGAACGCCGTCGCCGGCGTGCGCGGGACCGTGTTCCTGACGCGCCTCACGGCGCGCGGGCAAACCGAAGTCGCGACGGAGCGCGGTGCCGTCGCCGTGCGCGGCCTCACGGGTAAGCAAGAGGTCATGGTGAATCCGGGCATGTTCGCGTCGGTCGCGGCCGTGGGCTCCGTCGCGGCGCCCAAGCCGATCGCCTCGAACCCCGCGCTCAAGCAAGTTATCCAGAACCTCGGCGGCGCGGAAGCGGGCGCCGCCGCTTCGTCTTCGGGCGAGGCGGGGGCTTCGTCGGGCGCGAGCTCGGGTTCCGGCTCGGCCAAATCCGAATCCTCTTCTTCGACTTCGGGCAAGTCCGGCGAAGGCGGCGTCGCGGCGTCGGCGCCCGAATCCTCGGCCCCCTCGAAGGACGCTCCGCCTCCGGGAGCCCTGACGCGCGAGCCGGTCGCGACGACGGAAGGTCCGGGCGGCCGTTCCCCGGCTTCGGTCGGCGGCGTCACGCCCGCGCCCGCGCCGGCCTTCATGGGCCAATCCGCGTCGGCCGCTCCGCGCCCTTCGATGGGCGGCGTGACGGAAGCCATCAAGTACGTGCCGGGCAATCAACGCTCGGGGGACGTGGCCGCCCAGGTTCCGGTGGGGCCGCCGGCCCAACCCCGGGTGACGGTGAAGATCGAATAGCGGGTTTCCGCGTCTAACGCTCTGCGCTGGCGACGGCTGCTCGCTCGACAAGCTAGCCCCCCTTTGATGAACTCCGCGCATGTCCGAATCGCTGCGCAAAACTCCGCTTTGGAATCGTCACGTCGAGTTGAAAGCCCGCCTCGTACCCTTTTCGGGATACGAGATGCCGGTGCAGTATACGGGCGTCGTCGACGAGCACCAAAGCGTGCGTTCGGCGGCCGGTCTTTTTGATGTCGCGCATATGGGAGCCCTCGACGTCGAGGGGCCCCACGCCGAGGCTTTCCTCAACCACGCCCTCACGCGTAAGGTCGGCGTCGCCGTCGGCCGCGCGGTCTACTCGCTCCTTTGTTTGGAAGGCGGCGGCACGGTCGACGACCTGATCGTTTACCGTTTGGCCCCCGAGCGTTTCCGTCTCGTGCTGAACGCGGGCAACAAGGACAAGGACTTCGCCCATCTGCGTTCGCTCCCGGGCGCCGATCGGGTGCGTTTTACGAGCCGCTTCGAAGATCTTTCGATCTTGGCCCTCCAAGGCCCCAAGGTTCCCGAGATCCTCAAGGCCATGGGCTTCGAAGGCGAGTGGCCGCGCCCCTTCCGTTATCTCGAGACCCGGCTCCTCGGACGCTTTGAGGTCGGCTTCGGTACGACGGGTTACACCGGCGAGATCGGCGGCGAGATCTTCGTGAAGTCGTCCGAGGCGTCGGACTTCTGGGCCGAGCTCATGCGCGTCGGCGCGCCCTTCGGCTTGAAGCCGGTCGGGCTCGGCGCGCGCGACACGCTCCGCACCGAGATGGGCTAC
>DDRA01000045.1:0-643 GCA_002343545.1 Bacteriovoracaceae bacterium UBA2428 | reverse complement strand
ACGCTCCGCACCGAGATGGGCTACAGCCTTTACGGTCACGAACTCAGCGAAAGCATCGACCCGATCGAAGCCGGCCTCGAGTGGGCCGTGAGTTTTGACAAGGACTTCGTCGGCAAGGGCGCGATCGAGCGCTCGCGTCTCGCCCCCCGTCGCAAGATCGTCGCGCTCAAGCGCGATTCGCGGCAAGCGCCGCGCGCCGGCATGTCCGTGCACGACGCCGCCGGCGCGAAGGTCGGCGAGGTGACTTCGGGCACCTTCGCGCCCTCGCTCGGCTACGCGATCGGTCTCGCGCTCGTGGAGGCTTCGGCGCCCGGCCCCTATTTCGTCGATATCCGCGGGGAAAAGATCCCCTTCGAAACGACCGAGAGACCTTTCCACAAGAAGCAAGGAGCCTGAAACGATGTCTTCGATTCCATCCGACCTCAAGTACGCCAAGAGCCACGAGTGGGTGCGTAAATCCTCGACCCCGCGACACGTCGTCGTGGGCATCACGGACTTTGCCCAATCCGCGCTCGGCGACGTGACCTTCGTTCAGCTGCCGGCCGTCGGCCGCGTGCTCAAGCGCGAAGAGAGCTTCGGCACGGTCGAGAGCGTCAAGGCCGTGAGCGAAGTCTACGCGCCGCTTTCGGGCAAGGTCCTCAAG
>DDRA01000168.1:4404-4749 GCA_002343545.1 Bacteriovoracaceae bacterium UBA2428 | reverse complement strand
GCTTCGTTGAGTCCCGAGATCGTGTGCGTCGTCGGGGTTTGGCAGGTCGTCCAGGCGCCCCCGTCGACTTGGCATTCGACGCGCGCGATCGGGTGGGTCGAGTTGCAGACGAACTGCGCGGCGAGGCTACGCAGGCGCGAAGGGCTCACGGGCGGCGTGATGTCGCAGGCCTGCGAAGGCGCCACGAAGGCCGTCACGAACGAAACTCGCGTCGGCGGCGACTCCAGCCCGGCGCGGTCGCGAACCTTGACGTCGAGGTCGTAGCTCGTCGTGTTCTGGAGTCCGCGCAGGCGGATGACCCGCTCGTCGCCGCGGGCGCATTCGGTCCAAGCCGAGGCCACTCTT
>DDRA01000168.1:337-4264 GCA_002343545.1 Bacteriovoracaceae bacterium UBA2428 | reverse complement strand
AGGCCACTCCGTTCGCCGTGGTCTGGCAGGAGAGGGACTCGACGCCGCTCGTTCCGTCGCTCGCGACGGCGCGGAAAGTCGGCACGTTGCCGCCCTGCCCTTCGAAGTTGAGCTGGTCGATCGAAGGCGGCGTCCAATCGCCGTTCAGGTTATGCCGCGCGGCCGGGCCCACGAGCCCGGAGGCCGCGGTCGCACGGACTTCGGCGCGCTTGGCGCCTTCCGACGCGAGGGTGAAACGATGGCGGGTCGAGGAGTCGCAGGCCGCCCAGGCGCCGCCGTCGATGCGGCATTCGACGCTCGCGACGGCCGCCGTGGCTTCCGCCGAGACCGGCTTGCAGGCGAAGTCGAGGTCGACGTTCGACGTGGTCACCCACGGACGCGACGCCGTCGTGAAGGCGCAGGTCGGTCCGCTCGTCACCGAGCTCAGGACGGGCGGCGCGACCGGCGACTCGCCGCCGATCGTCTCGACCTTCTTGAAACATCCCGCGAGCGAGACGCTGAGTCCTGCCCCCAAAAACAGCTGCCTAGCGACCTTCGCCATTCCGGAACCCTCGCTCTTCGATTCTTGAATCCACATTCGACGATCCGCGAACGCCTAGCCGCCGTGCGATCCGGCTTCCGGCATCATGGGCGCCGGCGCGGAGGCCGGGCTCGTGACGCCGCCGGGGGCGTCGACCCACGGTTCGGGCTTGGGCAAAGTCGGCAAGCTCGGGCCACCGCCGCCACCGCCGCCGCCCTTCGACGACAGCGCGATCGCGATGCCCGCGATGACGGCGACGATGCCGACGCCGAACCAGAATCCTTTTTTGCAGTAGAAACGGTCGCAGCGCTTCTTCGCCTCGGTCTGCGCATCGGCCGGCGGGTGGGCCGCATCGGCCGGCGCCTTATCTTTCTTCTTGAACCACTTGCTGAAGAGACCGCCACCCTCGCCCGGCGCATCGCCGTACGGAGGAATGTTGTTCGGGTTCGTGCGCATGCCGTAGCCCGGTCCCGGCTGCACGTTTCGGACGGCATCGCCCGCGTTCACCGAGGGCACGAGCCACTCGCCGATAAGCGCGAGGCCTTCGGACCAGATTCCCTCGAGCGAAGAAGTCGTGGCGCCCAGGTGTTTTTCGAGCTCCATGACGTTGGCTTCGAAGGATTTTTGCGCGTCCCACGTAAAGGGACGGCCCTGCACTTCGTAGAGGCCGGCCGCGGCGTCGAGGATCTTGATCGTGACTTGGCTCTTCTCGCCGACGACGCGAAGCACGCCGCTGCCCGCCTTCGTCTCGACTTTCGGGAGGGAACCTTGCGTATGCGAAAGAACGAGCGCGAAGGGAACGCGGATATCCGCCGGCACGTGCTCAAGGTCGACGGCCCAGAAGAACTGCTGCGGATCCTTGTGGCGACGATAGCTTTCCGCGCTGAAATTAACGACTTCGACCATCCGCTCGACGTAGGGAAGGTTCGCCTTGGGAGAGCCCGCCAGCGCGACCGTCGCGAAAGAAAGTTGAACGGCGGCCGCGATGCTTCTGAGGAAGTTCTTTCTCATCCTCTCCGATTGTCGGCCATGCCCCGGATGACGCACAGGTCAAAAAAACGTCAAAGCCGCCAAGAAGCTCGCTAAGGCGTCAACGCTTCGAGCTTTTGTCCCCCTAAAGCGCCAGCCTCGAACGAGAACTTGAACGAGCGCGGCCCGCCCACCTTCGGGCGCAGGAAGGACTGCCAACCGAGGCGCTCGAGGTCGGCCCAAAAGCGAGGCGCTTCGGCGGCTTCCCAGAACTCCGGATGCTTTCCGCGCACGGCCGCGACGGCCGCGTCGCCCCGAAGGCGGATCTCCTGGGACTTCGCGAACTGTCGCTCGAACTCCCCGACGACTTCGCCCTCGACGTTGCCCTTGAAACGCACTCGCCTCGCCTTGAACGTCGCGCTCTCCGCGAGCTCGAGCAAAAGCGTGGGCACCCGTGGCCCCAGCACCCACCCCGCGTCGATCTCGCGCAGCGTGGCCCGCGCTTTGGTCCGCGGAAAAATGCGCGCGGAGGGTGTCGATCGCCGCGGCCGGACGCGCCACCGCCGCATCCGCCAGGAGCGGCGCGCAAAGCGAAGCGAAGGCGGTCGAGGGCAGCCCGAGCGCGAGGCCAAGGATTCGGTGCCGAAAGTTAAGCACGGGAACCCGTCAGTCCCAGTTTTCGGGCGCCGGACCCGGTACGTTCACGGACGGGGTCCCGAGCGCTTCGCGCATCGTCGTCGTGAGCGCATCGAGGAACTCGGGCGCCGGCGGTCCGAGCGTGAGATCCAGGAAGGGTTGGGCGCGCGGCGACTTGGGCGGCGAGAAGGCATGGCCCACGCCGGGCCAGATCTTCACGTGGCAGATCGACTTGCCCTCTTCCTTGCAGGTCGAGGCGAGTTTCTTGGCTTCGCGCGCGGGCGTCTGCACGTCGAGCTCGCCCGTGAAGGCGTAGATCGCGGGCGGCACGAGCGCGGCCTTCACGTACTGCGATCCGCGGTCGAAGACGCCGTAGCCGTAGAGGGGCTTCTGGGCGAACTTCTCGATCATCGCTTTGATCTCCGGCATCGCGCGCACGGCTTCGCGGGTCCGCGCGACGCTCACGCGTTTCTCGCCCTCGCGAAAGGGAAAGCTGGCTTCGGGCCACGCGGCGGCTTCTTCGCGCGTGATGAACCCATCGTGATCCTTGTCGACGTCGCGGGAAACGAACCATTCGATCTGGCGCTCGACGAGCTGCCACTCCAAAGTCGTCTTCAGGTCCTCGCCCGAGAATCCGAGCAGGATGAGCCCCTCCAGGGGAACGAGCGTCGTGGCGAAGTCCACGGCGACCTGCGTGCCTTCCGAGTGGCCCAGCACCCAAACGCGGTCCGGGTGAACGCGCTTGTCGGTCTGCGCCCACTCCATCGCATCGCGCGCGTTGTCGATGAGATCCTGCCACTTGAGCTTCTCGTACATCTCGGCGTTGTAAAAGCGGGAGCCTTCGCCCCAACCCGAGTGGTACTCGACGCCGGGTTTACCCACGAGGAGAGCGTTGAAGCCCGCTTTCGTGAGCGCCTCGGCGTAACGCAAGAAGAGAAAGCTATCCTGGCCGTCGACGGTCGTCGTCCCGGGCATCGCTTCTTCGGGACCATTCGGCCCCGAGCCCGGTAGCATGATCACGACCGGCGCGCGATCGCCGAAGAGCTTGACGTCGGCCGGGCGAAAGAGCGCGCGCGATTGGAAGCGTCCGATCTTGACCTTCTCGAAACCACGGTGGATCCCGCCTTCGCTCGAAGGCACGCGCGACGAGCACGCGGAAAACAAAGCGAGAAAAACCCACGCGGGCGCGAAAAATTTCATCCCCTCGAGTTTACACCCGCCCGACGCGCGCGCGAGTCCGTCAAAACGTCGACGCCGTCACGCGAGGCGCGGGAACGGAACGTCGAAGTCCGCGTCAAGCGCCGGTCGAAGCAGATTCCCGCGCCTTGATGCTGGCCCCCACGAAATCGCGGAAGAGCGGATGGGGATCTTCGGGACGGCTCTTGAACTCGGGGTGGAACTGGCAACCCAGGAACCACGGATGGTCCTTGAGCTCCAGGATTTCGACGAGCTTCGGCTTCGGGCATTCGCCCGAGATCCGCATGCCGCCTTTCTCGAAGCGGGCGCGGAACTCGTTCTGGAACTCGAGGCGGTGACGGTGACGCTCTTCGATGAGCGGCGCGCCGTAGGCCGCGGCGGCCTTCGATCCCTTAGCGAGCTTGCAGGGATAGGAACCCAGTCGCATTGTACCGCCCTTGTCCTTGTTCCACTGGCCCGCCATAAAGTTGATGACGAGACCGGACTTCTTGAGCGGGTTCGGCACGAACTCGCCCGAGAAAGCGTTCTTGATGCCGAGCACGTGGCGGGCGAATTCGATCGCCATGAGCTGCATGCCGAGGCAGATGCCGAAGTACGGCACCTTG
>DDRA01000168.1:0-181 GCA_002343545.1 Bacteriovoracaceae bacterium UBA2428 | reverse complement strand
GCCGCGCACGCCGAAGCCGCCCGGAACGAGGATGCCGTCAAAGTGGCCGAGCACGTCGCGGCGCACGTCGACGCCCTCGTACTGAGGCTTCTCCAGAATTTCGGCGTCGACGTACTCGAGTTCGAGCTTGGCGTTGTGCCCGGCGGCCGCGTGCACGAGCGCTTCGTTGAGCGACTTGTAG
>DDRA01000044.1:1466-3516 GCA_002343545.1 Bacteriovoracaceae bacterium UBA2428 | reverse complement strand
CGTGGTCACGGAACACACCCTGGGAGGCGTGTACTGTTTGTGTTACTTCGATGCCTTACGCAGACACCACGTGGAACAACGCCTTGACGCTTATGCCGCCGCTCGACTTGAGCTTGACGACGTATTCGCCTTCGACCGCTTCGGCCGTTTTGCTCGAGACGGCTTGGGATTTGTCGGCCGAAACCATGGCCGATGCCTGCACCGAAGCGACGATCGCGATCGTCACTCCGAGCCAGCGTTTCCAGTTGATCATTAGTGACCTCCCCCATGAGAACTTGATGCCGGCGCCGGAACGGAACCGACAGGGGTCAGGATGCGCGCACGATCGTCGGAAAAAAAGCAGCTCTCCGTCAACAAGGTGTCAGTAAAGGCTAATTAAGCCAAGATGCCGACGGCTAGCTCGCCGACCGAGCGGACGGCCGCTTGGGCGGCGTCGCGCTCACGCCGAGCGACGCCGAAGATCGGCAAAAAAAAACGGGCCCTCCCGCGAAGGAGAGCCCGTTCCATCGAACGAAGGACGGATTCCGATCAGGGAAGCAATCGAGCCTCGGTGTTGGACGAGAACTGGTAGCTGCCGGACGGTGCGATGTCCTTGGGCGCGCCGCAGTTCAACAGGACGACGCGGGAGCCGTGACGGGCCCGCATTTCTTGCTTCCACTCTTCGCAGCGGCCCTCGAAGGACCGGCGGGCGAGCTCGATATTCGAGGCGCTCGCGCCCCGGATGCTCTCGGTAGAGGTTTTCAGATCGGCGACGCGGAAGGACCCGAGAACGCGGACCTTCGCCTCGAAGCGGTAGCTTCCGCTCGGCGCAACGTCCTTCCCTTCGCCGCAACTCGCCCAGACGAAGCGCTCGCGCAGATTGAGGGCCATATCGCGTTGGAAGGCGGCGCAACGGGCCTGGAAGTCCGCGAGGGCCGCGGCGCGATCCGAGTGGGAAAGACCGCCGACGACGACCTCGAGGGTCTCGGGGGGCGATACGATGTCGATGAGGATCTTGCCCTCGGATTGGAAGAGGTAGCTACCGGACGGGGCGATGTCCTTGGCCTCGCCGCAACTCACGAAGCGGAGTCGCCGACGGAGCAAAGACTGGGCTTCGCGCTTGAACGCGTCGCAAGCTTCCACGTGGCTCTGCAGGGCGGCGTCGCGAGTGGACAGGGAAGCTCCGTGGATCATCTGCTTAAGCTCGTACGGCTCCCCGCTCGGCGGCGTCGGGTCGGGCGTCGAGGAGATATCGTCGGCCGTGACGCCGACGGAAACCACGCGCAAGGCACCCGAACCGCGAATCGAGAGGGACGAAGCCGAACGGGCTTCGGCTTCGCTCAGGTTGACCTGGATGACCTCGAGGAAGCCACCCAGCCGACGCGACAAAAGGACATGGCGGTCCAAGAGGATCTCGGCGACGGCGTTCGAGCGTCCTTCCGAGGCGGCGATGACGATGACGCTGTTTACGCGCCCGGCGTTCGCGAGGTCGAGCAGGCTCGAGAGAGACACGCTTTCCGCGCCCCGTTCGCCGAGCCGAAGCTCGACCGAGCGCGAAACATAACCCTCGCCCGCCACCCCCGCGAAAGTCGCGGCGAAGACAAAGGCGAATCCCAGAAACTTCGATGATTTTTGCATATCGGAATCCTCCGGAAGATCACGATGCACGAAGGATGCCTCGGGAGCGGACCCAAAATCCGGCACTTAGAGATCCGCCATCAATCCACGGCCCTGGATCGGCCACGAGTGTCGAAAGCTTCGACGGTACCGCCCGAGACTATTTTTATGCCGCCAACGCCGCGAGGACTCGTTTCGCCACGAATTCGGTATTGAGGATGAGCAGATTGCGACCTTGGTGCTGCTCGTCGGTCAACGAGACGACTTCGGCGACGTCTTCCGACAGCCGCCCTCGCTCGTTTCCTGCAGGAAACCCGGCAAGCGGATCTTCTTCTGCGGCGCGACCGAGAGGATGAAATTCACGCCGTCAACCACGAAACCGAAGTGAACGCGGTCCCGCTTGAACACGAGAACCTTCGCCCCCGCCGAAGGCGCCGCCGATTTCCGCGCCCGA
>DDRA01000044.1:735-1362 GCA_002343545.1 Bacteriovoracaceae bacterium UBA2428 | reverse complement strand
CCGCCGAAGGCGCCGCCGATTTCGCGTACATCGCGCGAGCGTCGACGATCCGACGATCGCCCGCCGTGGCTTCCGAACCGCGGTCGGCTTCGCGCGTTCCGAGGAGGGCGGCGAAGTCAATGACGGGAACCGTCGTGCCGCGGACGTCGAGCAGACCGATGCAATCGTGCACGGCGAAGGCGCTCTCTTGCACCCGCTCCGTCTTGAGGATTTCCTGGATCTCTCGGATGCCCAGGGCGAAAAGGGAGCGCCCGACGCGGAAAGAAATGCACTGGTGACGTTTCCCGCGGCGTCGAGCAAAGGCCTCGCAGGCACGACGGCCGCTCTCGGGATTCGGCTTGGGAACGTTCTGCAATGCGTACAAGGCCTCGACATCAGAGCCCGAGTAGCCTTCGCAGGTCGACGACGGGGATGACCATGCCGCGCAGGTTGAACAGGCTGACGAGGTCAGGGGGAGAGAGCGGAACGGGGGTGTAGACGCTCGGAGGGTTAACGACCTCCTGAACGTGATTGACCGGAAGCGCAAACTCGGCCTCGCCCAACCAAAAGGATCCGAAGATGCCCGCCTCGAAGTCCCTCACCTCGGCGTTCTCCGATTCACTCATGCCGCATTCCCTTTCTCGACCG
>DDRA01000044.1:0-579 GCA_002343545.1 Bacteriovoracaceae bacterium UBA2428 | reverse complement strand
CCGCGTCCGCCTCGCCCGCCGATGCGTAGACGAAAGGCTCGACGAGTTTGAAGTCATTCTGAAGGTAAGAGAGCGATTCCGACTCGCCGACGATGAGCCGTCCCCCCGTCGCCAAGCGCGGCTTCATCGAAGCCAACACTTTTTCCTGATCCGGTCGCGCGAAGTAGATCAAGACGTTTCGCAGGAGGATGAGATCGAAGGGCGCCGTCGCCAGGAGGGGTCCAAAAAAATTGTGCACTCGGTAGTCGATGCGACGACGAATCTCGGGCACGACCGCGTAACGGTCCGGTCCCGTTTCCCGCATATAGCGACGGAACCAGTCGGGCCGCGTCGCCCGAAAGTTCTCGAGGGTCCGCCCCCCGTAAACTCCTTCGCGGCAGAGCTCGATCATACGCGCCGAGATATCCGTCCCCAGGATCTCGTAGCGGAAGCCGGGGCTGAGTTCGCGAAAGGCCTCGCCGAGAATCCCGAGGGAACTCGCCTCGGCCCCCTTGAGCGACGCGCTTGACCGATTCGTTAATGAGCTTGGTGATGTCTTTGGTCGCCTGGGAGGAACGCTCCGCGAGCTTGCGCACTTCG
>DDRA01000011.1:32296-33716 GCA_002343545.1 Bacteriovoracaceae bacterium UBA2428 | reverse complement strand
TGTTCGTCGCCGACACCGTCGTTGCGTTAGACTTGGTAGTCCTTCTCGATGCCCCTCGCGCCCTTGAGCAGGTCTTTCACGATCTCGCCGCGGTTCGTGAGCAGGAGGAGCCCCTCGGAATACTTGTCGAGCCGGCCCACGCTGAAGACGCGCTCGTTCGTCCGCACGTGGTGGACGAAGGCTTCGGGGTTGTCGCGGTCCTCGGTGCACTCGATGCCGCGGGGTTTGTGGTAAGCGTAGACGACCCGACGCCCGGCTTCCGTCGCGATCTCTCGACCGTCGACCCGCACAACGTCGCCGTCGCGCACGCGGTCGCCCGGACCGGCCGCTCGGCCGTTGATTTCGACGCGCCGGTCTTCGACCCAGCGATCGGCTTCGCGACGCGAGCAGAGCCCGCGCTCGGCGAGATACTTGTTGATGCGGATGCCGTCGCTCATCTGGGATCCCTGATAAGTCCCGCGACCATCAGGAGTCCAGAAGAAGCGTGTTCGACGAAAACCGCGAAGCCTTGGTCGACGTGAAAAGCGAGGCCCTTACCCTTGCGGCGTTTGGCCGAGGGGGGAGCGCTGCCGGCCTCGTTGAACTCCAGGAAGACTTTCTGGTGCAGCTCCGAAAGCTGCAACCCTTCCCCGGCCGAGAGCGGCGAAAAGTCCGCCCGGCCCGGGCGGAACAAGGGGGCTAGGCCGAGCTCCCGCAGGCTGCGACCGAGCGCGTGGGCAGGGGGGTCCAGGCGAAAACGCGGAAGGCGAAAGTCGACGTCGCGCCCCCGCCAGGCCAGCGCTTTAAGTCCCGAGGCCGGGATCTCCTTCAGTAGGGGAGTCGGAGAAGCGCCGGCCTTCTTCGGCAGGCCGATGACGAGATGGAAGTCTCCGCGCCGGTACGGCACCCGCAACCAGCGTCCCGAGGCGGTTTCGGCGTAGTCGAAGCCGTCGCCGCGTCTCGACATGAGGGGGACCTTGCGGGTTCCCGAGGGAAGCCGGAAAGCCTGGGCGCGCGTGAGCTTGGGGTCGAAGGCCTCGTCCCAAATGCCGCGGAACGCGAGCCCCGAGGCGAGCACGAGACGATCCGTTTTGGCGAGGGAGCCGGGACGTAGGTAGACGCCGAGGCGCGCGTCCGCGGAGGCGGCGTCGGCGTTGATGCGTTCGCGGGCGCCGCGCCCGGCGCTCCGGAAGTCGACCTCGCGCACGTCGGTGTCCCAGCCTTTCGACAGGATATTCGAGTAGCTCGGCGTGGCTTCGAAGCCGAGCGCGTCGGCGTAGAGACGGTAGAAAAGTCCGAGTTCGGTGTTCGAGCGTTCGGCCGCGTTGGCGAGCTGCTGCCGGAGCAGCTGCATGTCCTGCGCGTAGTCGTCGAGGATACGGGGCGCGCGGATGGCGCGGTCGAGGCGGGTCAACGCCGTCGACTTCGTGCCGGGCAGGAG
>DDRA01000011.1:13651-32188 GCA_002343545.1 Bacteriovoracaceae bacterium UBA2428 | reverse complement strand
AGCGCGAGGTGAGTCGCGGCCGGCGAAACGACGAGATTGGCGGGGCCCGCCCAACGCGCCTCGGTCGAAAGGACGCGGAAGCCGAAGGCGTTGGCCGCCGAAACGATGTCCGAAACGGCGGCGCGCGCCGCGGGAGCGGAGGCGACGAGGAGCGCGCCGAGCGCGAGGGTCCTCGTCTTCTTCACACGTAGCTGCCGCGTTTGATCTTATCGAGGATGATCTTTTCGGGCATCGTCGGATCGCGCGGTGCGACCGAGAAGATCGACTGCTGTTCGCAACGTTGCTTGTTCTTGATGAGCCAGTTCAGGATGTCCACGACGCCCTTGTTCTTCTTGTCCTTGAAGAAGGGGTCGTTCTTGAGCACGTCCTGGGCCTTCTTGAGCGAGCGCGCGTCCGAAGCGTCGTTTTCTTTCACGTCGTAGGCGTGGAGGTCGTACTTCTTGACGTCCTCCGGCAGCACGCCGAGGAACTTCACTTCGGGCGCCGAGTAATCGGCGTTGCGGATGAGCGAGGCGGCCGAGCCGGCCTTCAGCGTGCGGTAGATGTTCTGCACGGTGTAGGCATCAAGATCTCCGTAGAAGTAGATCGGGATCTCGAGCTGGTCCTGCAGCGTTTTGCACCACGAACGCACTCCGTTCGAGGGCACGCCCCCGGCGCCCATCAAGATGACGTTGTGGCGCTTCGTGAAGCCGTTCATGACGAGCGTGTTCGCCGTGCCTTCGGACTCGATGACGAGCGCGAAGTCGATCTTGCCCTTCTTGGGCTTCACCTTGAAGGACTGCGGGCGGTTCTTCGGTTGGAAGAAGGAGGTGCCGAGCGTCGAAAGATCGATCGTGGCCTGCGTGCCGTCGGGCAGGTCTTCCGTCACGATCAAGTTTTGGCTGTAGGTCTGGCCGCCGCGATCGTTGGCGAAGCAGTTCATCTCTTCGCGGTAGACTTCGAGCATCTCGCAGATGAAGTCGATGATCGAGTCGGACTCGTCCTGGTCGGAAAAGTCGAGGGGCTTGAGCTTGGGGTTCCCTTTGCACTCGCCCTTGGCGATGTAATAAAGCTCGCGCTTCGTGTTCACGCCGCCCGTCTCGATGTTCCGGAGCAGGATCTCGAGCAAGAAGATCGAGCGCGCCATCTTCTGCACGCTCGAGACGTTGAGCTCGGTCTTGACCGTCTTTTCGCCCGGCGTGAGGTACCCGAGCTTCGGGTTGTAGAAGGCGTTGTCGAGCGAGCACTTGGTGGCCTCGAGCACGGGCCGGCGGGCCTTCTCGAGATCCTCGAGGATCTTGAGGCAGATCTCCTTGGAGTGTTTCGGGATGTAATCGCTATCGCGGCTGGAACGAGCGCTCACAGTAAGCTCTCCTGTTTCGGGTTTTTGGCGTTCTTAGATTTCTTGCCCTTGCCGTTCTCGGTGTCTTCGCCGTCGCCTTCGGGGCTCTCTCCTTCACCGAGGATCGCGGCTTGTTTGGCGGCGATCTTGGCGTGCTTTTCGACGGCGGTTTGGAGTTCGTCTTCGGCGGCGGCGGCGTCACGGCCGAGCAGCTTCATGAGACCCTCGCGCGCCTTCTGCAGGCGGGTTTCGGGGGCCTTCACGATGCGGCCGATGCCCTCGATGAGCACGGGGCCGAACTGTTCGATATGCCGGATCTTCTGCTCGAGGTCGGCTTCGCGCTTTTCCTTGTTGATGTAGCGCGAGAGGCGTTGGCCGGCTTGGATGAGGGCGAGGCGGAGCTCCTCGACGAGCTCGTCCGAAGCGTCGATCGTTTCCTTCGAGGCGTTCTTGAACTTGATGAAGGGCGAAACGACCGAGACGGCCACGACGTAGGGGCCGAGCGGGATCGAGTTCTTGGGTTGCGCGAGTCCGTAGGTCTTCCAGTTCACCGACTCGATGGCGCGCACGATGGCGCAGGCCGACTTGTCGAACTGGAGCGGCACACGGTTCGCGAAGCGGAGAACCTGGACCGGGTCGTCGGCATCGCCGCCGCCCGTTTTGAAGCGGGCCACCGCGACTTCGACCACGACGGGTTTGGCGTCGCAGATCGTTGGTTTGCGCGAGACGACGCTAAAGAAGTCGACCTCGCCCAGGCGGTTGATCGACGCGGAAAGCCCCGTCTCGCCGATCGAGAAGACCGAGCGGGTGGAGGGCGCCATGAGCTTGAGATTCTGCAATCCCGTGTAGGCCGCGCGGACCTGCGCGTCCTCGAGTTGCGTGACGGGCGTGTCGATCCAGGCCTTCTTGATGCCCTGGTCTTTGACGAGTTCTTTGAGGGTATCGTCGCCGATGCGCGAGAAACCTTTCTTGAGGAAGTTTCCGAGCGGCGTTTTGCCGAAGAGATGGGCGTGCGAGATGAATTCACCCAGCTTCATCGTGTGCGGGTGGGGCGGGACGGGCTCGGGGATCTGGATTTTTTCCTGCGTCACGCGTTCCATCACGACGACGGGATCTTCGTTGATCTGGTAGCGGAGCGTGAGGTGCGGATTCACGATGCTCGTGCCCGTAAGGTAGGTCATCAGGCCCGCCTCGCCGTTGAGCTGAAGACGACCGTCGATGATGAACTCGACGCTGACGCCGCTTTCGCGGTCCCAGCTCACGGATTCCTTGTCTTTCAGGACGCCACGGTTGTTCTTGATGTCGACTTCGACGAGTCCCGTGAGGGCCTGGCGCATCTTGGCGGTTTTCGTGATGACGCGAACGCCCTTGGCCGAAGTGAGCTGGGCCCAAGTCGTCGCGGCCGAGATTCCGATACCCTGTTGGCCGCGCGAGCAGCGGCCCCGCCCGAACTTGGAAGAGGCCAAATACTCGCCGAAAACCCGGGGTAAATCGTCGGGATCGAGACCGGGACCGTTGTCGGTGACCCGGATCCGGATGGAATCCATGTTCTTCTGGGTTCCGTTCCCCATCTTTTGCACTTCGATCCAAATCTCGGGCAAAATTCCATGGTCTTCGCAGGCGTCGAGCGAGTTATCGACCGCCTCTTTGAGGGTCGTTAGAACGGCCTTCGTACCCGAAGAAAAACCGACTTGTTGCAGGTTTTTCGAGAAATATTCAGCAGTTGAGCTTGATGTGATCTTGGATGCCACGGCTACGAAGGTAACCTGAAGAACCGCGTTTACGAAAGCCCTCCCCTGGACTCGTTTTATGGCTAGTAGCGGCAAATAAATGAATTTATTGACTAAGTAAAATTACGGGGTGCTGCGTCCGACGAGGGTTCGGAAGGCTCCGATCCCAAAAATGCGATCTTTCGGGGTTTCGCCCCCCTTTTTGGGGCCTCCCCGGACGTGAATCTTTCTTGTGTTCGCACGGGGCTTCGGGCAGATTCGCGCATCCGTGCAAGGCCTTGAAACCTCAACGAATAAACCGAGCGCGGACCGGTCCAGAACGCTGCACATCAACGAGATTTTCTTGAGCGTTCAGGGTGAGTCCACGCACGGAGGGCGAGTCTGCGCTTTCGTGCGCCTGATGGGTTGCCCGCTTCGTTGCACTTACTGCGACACCGAATACGCCTTTTACGAAGGCAAAGCGAAAAGCTTCGACGCGATCTTCGAAACGCTCGCCGCTTACGGCACCAAGCTCGTCGAGGTGACGGGCGGCGAGCCGCTCGCGCAGCCGAAATCGATTCCGTTCATGCGCGAGCTCGTGGCGAAAGGCTACGAAGTCCTGCTCGAGACGAGCGGCGCCTATCCGACCGCGTCCTTGCCCGAAGAGGTCCAAGTCATTCTCGACGTGAAAACGCCGAGCTCGGGCGAAGCCCACCGCCATCATTGGGACAACATGGGCAACCTGAAGGCCGGTCGCGACGAGGTGAAGTTCGTCGTGGGGGACCGCGCGGACTTCGACTACGCGCTCGACGTCGAACGCCGTTACGCTTTGCTGAGCCGTGGCGTCACCTGTCTCATGTCGCCGGTGCACGGCAAGCTCGAGAACAAGCAACTCGTGGAGTGGATCCTCGAATCGCGTCGGGATTTCCGCTTCCAGGTCCAGATGCACAAGTACATCTGGGAGCCGAGCACGCGCGGGGTCTGACGTGTCGACTTCGGCGCTCGTCATCCTGTCCGGCGGCCAAGATTCCGCGACCTGTCTTTACTGGGCGCAACCGCGTTTCACGCGCCTCGAGACGATCACCTTCGACTACGGCCAGCGCCACCGCATCGAGCTCGAGTGCGCCGCACGGCTCGCCAAGGCCGTCGGCGCCGCGCATAAGCTCGTGCCCGTGAATTCGCTCTCGGCGCTCGCGTCGAACGCGCTCACGGATCCGAGCGTGCCGGTCAAGGCCGACGGCGGCTTCCAGAACCTGCCCTCGACTTTCGTGCCGGGTCGCAACATTCTTTTCCTCACGCTCGCGGCCTCCTACGCGGCCACGCGCGGGATCCGGGACCTCGTGATCGGCGCCTGCGAGACGGACTTCTCGGGCTATCCCGACTGCCGCGACGTCTTCATGTCCGACATGGAGCGGGCGCTTTCGAGCGGCCTCGATTCCCCGATCCGCATTCACCGCCCGCTCATGCGTCTCGATAAGGCGCAAACTTTCGCGCTCGCCGATGAACTCGGACGTTTGGATGAGGTCGTGCGCGAAACCCACACTTGTTACGAAGGCGTCCGCGACGAGCTCCACGCTTGGGGTTACGGCTGCGGCACCTGCCCCGCTTGCGGGCTCAGGAAGAAAGGCTACGAGGAGTTCAAAAATGGCGCAGGCCGAAGGTAAATCCATTCCGTTCAAGGACGAGAGCGCGATCGACGTGGCCGTGCTCGAGACCTTTCCGTACGAAGGCCCGCGCCAACGCGTGACCTACACGACGAACGAGTTCTCGGCCGTGTGCCCCTTCTCGGGCTTGCCCGACATCGGTACCGTGACCGTGGACTTCATCCCCTCGAACAAGGTCGTCGAGCTCAAGTCGCTCAAGTACTACTACCTGAGCTACCGCGACGTCGGCATCTACCAGGAGCACGCGACGGGCCGGATCTATCGCGACCTCCACAAGCTCCTCTCGCCCCAGGAAATGACCCTTACGGTCGTCTACCAAACCCGCGGCGGCATCGACACGACGACCACGATTTCGTCGAAGGACCAATAGCGATGGCAACCAAGAAGAAAGCCGCTAAGCCCGTCGTTCGCAAAGCCGCGGCGCCGAAGAAGTCCCAGGACATCGAGCTCGACGACGACGTCGGTCTCGAGCGCGAGCGTCCCGACGTCCCGCCCCCACTCGAGCACTTGATCGAGCCCGTGCGCACGCTCCTCAAGGGCGTGGGCGAGGATCCGCGTCGCGAAGGGCTCGCCAAGACGCCCGAGCGCTTCGTGCGCGCGATGGACTTCTTGACCTCGGGTTACCGCAAGGACCCGCGCCAGATCCTGGAGAAGGCGCTCTTCCACGAAAGCTACGACGACATGGTCGTGGTCAAGGACATCGAGATCTACTCGCTCTGCGAGCACCACTTGCTGCCTTTCTTCGGGCGTATCCACATCGGTTACATCCCGAACGGCAAGATCGTGGGGCTCTCCAAGCTCGCGCGTTTGGCCGACGTCTTCGCGCGTCGCCTCCAGGTGCAAGAACGCCTGACCGAGGAAGTCGCCGCGACGCTGAACGAGGTGCTGCAGCCGCGCGGCGTCGCCGTCGTCGTGGAAGCCAAGCACCTGTGCATGGTCATGCGGGGCGTGGAAAAGCAGAACTCGTGGATGGTGACGTCCAGCATGCTCGGTGAGTTCCGCGAGAACGAGGCGACGCGCAAGGAGTTCCTCACGCTCGTGTCGCCGGGCCGCGCCCGCTCTTAGGCGGTCTCAGGCGCGGGAAGGCGCGCCGTCGGCTCCTTCGGGAGGCGTCGGGTCCATGAAGCGCAGGATCGTCTGTACCATCTTTGTGTCGTGCCGGCGCAAATGCGGCTCGATGCCCGGGTCGATGAACATGCGCAGGATATCCTGGATCGTCAGGCTGCGGCTCGAGTCGAGCTCGTCGCGCTTGAGGTTCTCGAAAACGTCCACCGCGAGGGAAAGCACGCGCGCGATCGGGAAGATCGTGTCGGTCCGCAGCCCGCGCGGGTAACCCTTGCCGTTGCGCAGCTCGTGGTGCGTGAGCACGAGTTGCTTGGTGACTTCCGTCATGGACTTGAGCTTCTCGGTCGCGAGCTGGTGCGACTTCACGGGATGAGTCTTGATCTTCTGCAGCGTGGCGGCGTCCAACGCGTCGGGGTTGCGGTAGTAGGCGTTGATCGTCGTTTCGTCGAACTCGGTCATGGCGATGTCCATGACGAGCGTCGCGTAGGCGAGTTCCTTGTAGGAACGTTGCGTGTCGAAGCCGTTCGCGAGGCCGAAGAGCACGGCGAGCGAACTGATCGCCGACGAATCGTTCATGACCTTCAGGTACTTCGTGTTGCGCAGCAGGTGACCCTTGATGTCCTCGATCTCGGGCGCGATGACCTTGACGATGTCGTCGGCCATGCTCTGCAGTTTTTCCGCGACCAAGGAATTCTCCGCCGCGGAAGGGTCCAGGACGGACTCGAAGACTTGGCGGAGCTCCGCTTCCGCCTCCTTCGTGATGAGCTCAAGCTTGAGGTTCTCTTCGGAAATGCCGGCGCCCCGGAAAACCTGGACGTAGTCGTTCTTCATGGCGTCGATGCGGACGCCTTCGCGAACGTCTTGGGCCGGCGGTGTCGGCGGGGGCGCTTCGACGACGGGCACGTAAAGGCGGGGCTCGACGTGGGCCTTGAGCGCTTCGAGTTTGCGCGGGCTCAGCTCGTCGCCCTTGATGACGTAGCAAATGAAGCGATTCGCCGTGGGCAAATGCACGTAGAGATCGGTGCCGACGTTGCCGAAGGCGTCGCGAGGAATGTTCTCAAGTTCGATCGGTACGAACTTGTCATTGGCCATCGAAGATATTGTAAGAGGCTTCATGCGGGTTGTCAGGGAGGAAGCGCAGTTCGTCGTCGTCGATAAACCGACGGGGTGGTTGAGCGTTCCCAGCCGCCTGGGACGCGCCGAAACGCGCCCCGTCGTCGGGCTCGAACTGGAACGGGTCTTGGGCACGAGGATTTGGCCCGTCCATCGCTTGGACGAGGACGTCTCGGGGCTTCTGCTCTTCGCGAAGAACGCCGAGGCGCATCGTTGGGCTTCCGCCCTCTTCGAAGGACGCGGCGTGCAGAAACGTTACGAGGCTTTGACCCTCGAGGAAGAGCGTGGCCGCGGTCGGGAGGCGGCGGGTATCTCGCTTCCCCTCGAAGCCCCCGGCGCCGAAACCCGCGCGTGGGAATCGAAGCTTCTGCGCGGCAAGCGCCGCGCCTTCGAGCGCCCGGACGGCAAGCCGAGCCGGACCCGGGCCCGGGACCGTGGCCTCGTCGAGGTCGAAGACCGGACGGCGCGTCTCTGGGATTTGGAGCCGCTTACGGGCCGCGCGCATCAACTTCGCTTCGAGATGATGAAGCGCTTCGCGCCCATCTGGGGAGACGAGCTTTACGGCTCGCAGGTTGTTTGGCCGCGCGGAGGCGTGGCCCTGCGTTCCGTGGCGTTGCGCTTTGCGCCCGAAGACCATCCGGAGGCCTACGGTCTGCCCCTCGAGCTAAGCGTCGAAGGCCTTGGGGCCGTGCTTAGATCTTGAGCTTTCGTCCCAGTATCTTTTCGACGCAAGCCGCGGCTCCGATCGCCGTGCCGTAGACGCTTTGTCCCGGAAAGCTCGTGTCGCCGATCTGCCAGAAATTCCTCAGGCCCGTGCGCTGCGACGGCGAACGGAAGAAAGTGTTCGCGTAGGTCATCGGCAAGCCGCCGACCGTTCCCTCGCGCCGCCGCGTGTAGCGCTGGAAGGTCTTGGGCGTCGCGAACTCGCGCACGAGAATTTCGACTTCGGGAAAGGATCGCGCGAAGGCCTCCACGAGCGGGGCGCCGGCCGCGGCTTTGGCCGCGGCGTAGCCCGGCGTGCCGCGCGCGACGTCGCGCCAAGCGTCCGGATGCGCGTGCGTGCTGATCGTCACGGAGCGCAAGCCCGCGGGACCCCGCTCGGCGTCCCCCCGGCTCGAAAAGGAGACGTAAACATCGCCGCCCCCGGGCGCGTCGGTCGCGTCCGGGGCCGAGCTCAAATGCGCGCCGAAAGGCGCGGCGGGAAGCTCGGGATGATCGCGAACGATGAGGTAAGCCACGTTCGCGCTCCAGCACTCGTGCCGGTGGCGCTCCCACGCGTGGGCGGCCTGGCCCTCCGAGCGCAAACGGAGGGTGTCGAAACGGGGCAAAGTCGAGATGACGTGGTCGAAGGGGCCCCAGCGTTTGGCCTCGGTCCGGATCTCGTAGCCGTCGTTCGACGGCGAGATCGACAAGACCGGCGTTCTCATCGCGACGTGGCCGCGCTCGTGTTTCTCCACGGCGCCGAGCATGGCGTCCATGAGGGCCTTAAAGCCGCCCCGCACGTTGCCGCTGCCTTGGGGGTAGAAGAAAAGGGCCATGCGACCGTAAAGGGGGTGCACGGATTCCGCTCCCGCTTGGAGCGTAATGAGAAGCTGCATCTCGACGAAACGACGAAAACGGGGTCCGAAACCTTGCTCGTCGAGTTCTTCGGCGAAGCTGCGCCGAAACCCTTTGAGCAAGTCGGGGGCAAGCCGAAGGGCTCCGCCCAGAGTGGGGAGGCTCAGGCGCAAATCCGCGAGTTTCTCGAGCGGGAGGTGGGGAACGCGAGGAAGGAGCTCGCCCAAGAGCCGGGCCGAGCGCGCCGCTTGCGCGAGGTAGGCTTCGCGCGGGGCTTCTTCGGGAAAGGCCCCGAGGAGCGAAGCGATCCAAGTCTTGTCGTCACGCGGATCGAGGTCTCGCGGGTCTTCGCCCGGAAGCCGGAGACGCAGGAGTCCGAGGGGCTCGTAAGCGGGCAGCGCCACGCCGCAGCTCTCCAGCGCCCGTTCCAGCCATTGGCCGGGGGCCATGCCGTTCAGGACGGTCGCCCCCGCGTCGAAGGTCATCGCCCGCCCGTCGCTGGTCTTGCGCCGAAAGTACGAGGCGCATCCGCCGGGTTTGGAGTGGGATTCGAAGAGCGCCACGCGAAAGCCTTCGCGCAACAACAGGAGGGAGGCCGCGAGTCCCGCGGGCCCCGCCCCGATCACGGCGACTTTGGGTGAAGGCGACTTGATGTCCATTTGGAGGCGGAGTGTAGTGCGAAACCATGCAGGCTCCAATCCTTGTTTGGTTTCGGCGCGACCTTCGGCTGCGCGACAATCCCGCGCTCTTCGAGGCCGCCGCCTCGGGTCGTCCGGTGCTGCCCGTTTACGTCTGGTCGCCCGAGGACGAAGGCGCTTGGGCTCCCGGCGGAGCAACGAAGGCCTGGTTGGGGCGTTCGCTGCTTTCGCTCGAGGCTTCGCTGCGGAAGCGCGGGTCCCGACTCGTCGTACGTCGCGGCTCGCCCCGCGAGGTTCTCGCCGAGCTGATCCGCGAGACGGGGGCGAAGACCGTGCATTGGAATCGCCTCTACGACCCCGCGACGGTCGAGCGCGACCGAAAGCTCAAGCTCGCGCTCGAAAGCGACGGGATCGAGGTGAAGAGCTTCAACGGGGCGCTTCTCTACGAACCTTGGGAAGCGAAGACCGGAAGTGGGCGCCCTTATCAGGTCTTCACGCCTTTTTGGAAAGCGGTGAGGTCCGTGGCGACCCCGTCGCCCGCGCTCGGGATGCCGAAGACGTGGGAAGCACCCTCGTCGTCTCCGGCGTCCCTCGAAATCGTCGAACTCGGCTTGTCGCCGCGCTTGGGATGGGACCGGGGTTTTTGGGAACGCTTCGAGCCGGGTGAAGAGGGGGCCCGTCGTGCTCTCGAAACCTTCGGCCGCGAGGCGGGCGATCATTACCACGAGCTCCGCGATCTTCCCTCGAGGCACGGAACCTCGCGTCTCTCGCCGCATCTGCACTTCGGCGAGATCAGTCCTCGGCAGGCGTGGGATTTTTTTCGGGATTCCGAAGGCGAAGGATGGGAGACTTTCCGCAAGGAGTTCGGTTGGCGCGAGTTCGCGCACCACGTGCTCTTTCATTTTCCGGAATCGGCGGAGCGCGCTTTGCGTCCGGAGTACCGGGATTTCCCTTGGGCCGGTGATCCCGTTGCTCTCGAGGCGTGGCGGCGCGGGCGCACGGGTTATCCCGTCGTCGACGCCGGCATGCGCGAACTCTGGGCGACGGGCTGGATGCACAACCGCGTGCGGATGGTCGTGGCCTCGTTCTTGACGAAGCACCTTCTGCATTCCTGGATCGAGGGCGCGCGTTGGTTCTGGGACACGCTCGTCGACGCGGACCTCGCGAACAACACCCTGGGTTGGCAATGGGCCGGGGGCTGCGGGGCCGACGCGGCTCCTTACTTTCGTGTCTTCAATCCGATCTTGCAGGGCGAGAAGTTCGACCCCAATGGCGAATACGTGCGACGCTGGGTGCCTGAGTTGGTGCGGCTGCCAAACGAGCTGCTTCACCGCCCCTTCGAAGCGAGGGCGGTCGACTTGGCGACTTGCGGGATCGAACTCGGCCGCACTTATCCGCGTCCCGTCGTCGACCACGCCTTCGGTCGGCAACGGGCCCTCGCGGCGTTCGAAAAGTTTCGCAAAAGGTAGTCGGGTTAGCTCGAGTAGATCGCGTTTTTTTAGGCTCTTTCGGCATGGATCGCGCGCCGACGACGAAGTTCACCGGGAATCGGTAGCGCTTTGACGGCATGGTGCTAGGAACGTCGGGAGAAGGAGATTTTATGAAAGCACTTTTCTTCGGAACCTTGGTTTTGGCTTCGTCGGCGAGCTTCGCGGCGGACAACCAACTCGTTCGCAGCGCGCTCGAGCAAGTTCGCCAAGCGCAAGACGCGCTCACGAACGCGGAACGGGCTTTGCGGGATTCCCTGCGCCAGCAGGCTCCGAGCTGCCGTCTCTTCAACTCGCCCCGCGTGAACGGCAAGGTCGTGTTCAGCCGCGGCGCGAGCCCGCAGCAGTTCTGCATTGAGAACGGCTATCCCGGTACGGCCGTCGTCAAAGGTGTCGACTCGACCTCGGGCGTGGGTGCCATCTGGAATGGCCGCGTCTGGGAAGACAACACGGGCCTCGAGTTCATGACCGCGGTCGAGTGCTGCCGATAACGAGTCCTAGTGAAGGGACGGTCGCAGGGGAAGCGAGGCCAGGACCTCGCCTTCCCGCGCGATCATCTCGCGCAGGCGCGTCTCAACGACTTCCGTCGGGAAATGCGCCTTCGCCAAACGAATGTAGGTCCCGTAGTGCCGTGCCTCCGTGCGGCTGAGTTCGCGGTAGTAGTCCGCGAGGCTTCGACTTTGTTCGGAGCGAAAAGGCTCGGGCGACTCGGCCTTCGCGAAGCGCCCGTCGAGGGCCATCGCGTCGCCGAGAAGCCCGAAGCGCTCGCAACCGCGGGCTTCGATGATCGTCGACATGAGCAGGCGGTCGAGGAGCCAGAGCTCCCGGTCGTTGCGCAGCTGGCCCAGGAGCCCGTCGATATAGGGGTCGGGCCGGCTCGCTTCGAAACGGCGGCCGCGGTCGTGCAAAAGGGCAACGACTTCACGAAAATGCTGGAGCTCTTCGGCGGCCATGGCGAGCCCGAGCTCGATGACGTCGCGGCGGTCGGGGTAGCGCGTGGCGATCATCAGGCAGCTCGCGTTGGCCTTGCGCTCGGCCGAGGCGTGGTCGAGCAAGAACTCGTCGAATTGATCGAGCGCGAGCGCTGCCCATTCCTTCGGCGTCTTCCAGATCAGCGAAATAAACAGGTGTTCCGCGAACATAGGGACATCTGTAGCGGATCGCCTGGCTTTTGACACCGACTTCCTCTCGTTTCGCCCCTAAACTCAGGGTTGGGAGGACGCATCCATGAAATCGCTTTGTCTGAAGGGGTCTCTGCTCGGTCTCGTCGTGACTCAAGGGTTGGCCCTGGCCGACACCAAGATGCCGATCAACACCTGGCTCCGCCGCTACGGCGATACGGACCAGAGCTTCGCGAAGGTCATGGACGAGCCGCTCGTCAAACGCCTCGTCGAGGAGGGCCCCGCGGGCGAAAAGCCTTCCGAGCGTTCGAGCCGGGACAAGAACTTGGTGCGCGGCAAACGCGTTAACCTGGAAAAAGTCCTCGAGGCCAAGAAGGCCGAGCGCGAAAAGCTCAAGCTGCTGGTCGAAGAACGCGACGAACGCGGTCGCGTGACGAAGAAGCACACGGTCACCACGACGCAGATCCGCTCGGGCCGCGCGCCGATCCAGTACGGCGATGAGCCTTGGCGTCTCATGTCCCCCGGCGAGAAGCTCTACACGAACCTCTTCGAGATGGAGAAAGCCAACCTTTCCGCGGGCGAAGTCGCGGTTCAACCTTGGTCCGATGATTACTGGGGTATCTACCGCGGGCAGCTCGGCGCCCGCTACGGCGACCCGGTGTTCCGCAACGTCAGCGGTGACCGCTGGAAGCCCTACCATGACGTCGTAAAGGCGACGCCCGCGATCGACCTGCTCATGAAGGGATCGAGCGAAGGCGGCCGCGCGACGGATCGCCTTTCGCCTTCCGAAAAGTACGACCTGCTCGTGGGCGATCGCAACATGACGCTCACGAATCGTCAGTGGGAAGCTCCCCGCGGCTACTCGCCGAGCGGCGGCACGGTCGAGACCTGGATGGGCATCTGCCACGGTTGGGCTCCCGCGGCCTACATGTTCGACCGCCCCGTGAAGGGCGTCGAGGTGAACTCGGTCATCGACGGCAAGCCGATCTACTTCTACCCGGCCGACGTCAAGGCGCTCGCTTCCTACATCTGGGCGACGGTCGCGCCGCCGGCTCGTTTCGTGGGCGGCCGCTGCAACGACAAGGACCCGCGCAAGAACGCCGCGGGCCGCATTCTCAGCCAGGAATGCTTCGACACGAACCCCGGCAGCTGGCACCAGGCCGTCGTGAGCAAAGTCGGCGCGGCCAAGCGTAGCTTCGTCATCGACGCGACCTTCGACTACGAAGTCTGGAACCACCCCCTCAAGAGCTACAAGATCTCGTACTTCAATCCGCAGACGATGCAGAGCGGGCCGCTCTCCAGCTCGATCGTGCCCGTGCAAAGCTTCACGAAGGATCGCTTCCCCGGCTTGCGCGGCAACGCGGCCAAGGTCGTGGGCGTCGTGATGGATATCGTCTACGTCGTCGAGACCCATCCGACCTTGCTCGACACGGACGCCGAGTACCGCGACGGCTTGACCTCGATGCGCCTGACCTACGATCTCGAGCTCGACGATCGCGGCAACATCATCGGCGGCGAGTGGTACACGAACGCGCACCCGGACTTCCTCTGGACCTTCGATCCCGAACAGCAGGCCGCGACGAGCTACGAAAGCGCGGCGCGCGGCGAATGGACGGGGTCGACGCCTCCGGCGACCTGGACGATGGCGGCTCAGCGCGCCTCGGCTTCGCAAAGCGCGCCCTTGCTCAAGGTCGTCGCGGAACTCGTGCGTCGTACCTCGGGCAAAGAAGCTCCCCGCCGTCCCCGCCACCAAGCGGGACCGTCTTCCTTCGGCGGTAACCCGGGTCGGTGATCCTTCTCGCGCGGGCCGCCTCGGCGGCCCTCCTTTTCGGCGTGACCGCGACGGCGTGGGCGACGCGCGGTCCGCCGCCTTGCTCGACGAGATCCGCGGACGCGGCACCCCGTCGGGACGAAGCCTACGCCGACTATCGGACCCGCGTTCAGCGCGAGGCTTGCGTGAAGCCCTGGACGATCCTCGTCTACATGGCGGCCGATAACGATCTCGGGCCTTACGCTTTCTGGGACCTCTACGAAATGGAGGCGGCCTTCGGGGAAGCCACGCGTCGCGCGGGCTCCACGCCGCAGCTCGACGTCGTCGTCCAGCTCGACGCGCCCGGCGCGGGCGGCCTCGCTCGCTACCATATGTTCCAGGGCACGCGCCCCTTCGTGACGAAGCGCCTCGAGGACTTCCGGCGCGCGGATTTCGCCAGCGTAGAGTCCCCGCTCGTCGAAACGCTCCCCGAGGCCAATTCGGCCGATCCGGCGACGCTCGAGAGTTTTCTCGCCTGGGGCGCCGAACGCTACCCCTCCGAGAACCTCATGGTGGTCCTTTGGGGGCACGGATCGGGTTGGAGCCCCAAGCCGCGGCGTCACCGCGAGGGCAGCGACGCGAAGATCGCGGCCGGCGGCATCGCCTTCGACGACACGAGCCGCGACGTCATGGCGGTCGGTTCGCTCGCGGAGCGCCTGAAGGACTTCGTGAAGAACGCGCGCGGCGGCCGCAAGATCGACGTGCTTTCGATGGATGCCTGCCTCATGCAGATGGCCGAGGTACTGACGGAACTCGCGCCCACGGCCCGTTACGCGGTCGGGACGACCGATATCCAATCCCATCTGGGGTTGCCGTACCGTCGCCTGCTCTGGGAAATGAACAAGAATTCCTACCTGGGGCTCAAGCGCTCGGCGCCGCCCACGGCGGACGATGCCTATCTCGTGGCGAAGATGATCCCGACGCTTTTCAAGGCGAGTCTCAACGGAGGGCGCTCGACGCAAGGCCGGGTGGACGCGGACTCGTATAAGACGCTCACTTCGAGCTCTTACCACCTGGGCGAACTCGAAAGCGAACTCGTGCGAAAGGCGTTGCCGCAACTCGCGCGCGCCTTGGAAGCGTGGATGCTGAGCGATTCGATCCGGACTTTGGACGTACGCGCCGTGCTCGGACAGATGGACGCGCGCAGCTACCAAGGCAGCGCGCAGGATCTGGGGGCCTTTTCCTCGCTCGTGCGCCAGCTTCTCGATCGCGCCGAAGTTGATCCCGGCAAGTTCGATCGCCCCACCGAAAACCTTCGCAAGGCGCTGAACGACGTGGACGACGCCCTCCGACGCGCGGTCGTCGCGACGGCCTTCGGTTCGGATTACACGAAGCCTGGCCAAGACCTCTTCCTGCTCGGCTACCGCGGCCTCTCGATGTGGCTGCCGCCGAACGCCGAAGAGCTGCGCGCCCGCTACCCCGACTTTTCAACGTCGACCCTCTACCGCACGACGAACTGGGGCCAATGGCTCCGCCGCGCTTATCGCTAAGGGCGTCCGCTAAGGGTGTCAGGCGCTTTTTGGTAGCGCGCTTGCGTCAAATGACGCGAGGGCGCTACCAAAAAGCGCCTGACGCCCCTCAGAAGCCGAGGACGTCGATTTCTTCGGTGACGACGCGGGCGAAGGATGTTTCGTCGATGTGCTTCGCGACTTGCGTGAGTTTGGCACGGGCTTCGTCGCGTTCGGCGGCGCAGAGCGAAAGGCCGAGCACGCAGCGCTCGGGGTCATCGAAGTCCTCGACCTCCGAAATGGAAACGTTGAATTCCTTGCGGACGTTCTTGATGAGGAGCTTGAGCTGCGCGCGCTTTTCCGTGACTTCGTCGTTGCCGTAGAAATCGAGCACGAGTTTTGCCGCCGCCACGAAGAACATGCGCCGAGTTTAGCACGACGTCTCGGTTCGGAGATTTTCGTGTATTCTCCAAGTCTTCGCTTTGTATTCTTGTCGGCTGGCGTCGCCCGCGGCTTCCGGTAGCTTGGGATCAGGAGGAACGAAATGAAACGATGGAAGAATGCTCTGGCGTCTCTGGGACTAGCGCTAAGCCTGCCGGTTTTTGCGGGCTCTGGGTTGGAGTTCGAAGCAAGGGCTCCCTTTACTTGGGCGTACCCCCTGTCGGGTGCCACGAAGACGGCCGAAGAACCGCGCGAGCCGGTGGATCCCGTTCGTCTCGAATCCGCGCAAGGCACTATCGTTCGTGTCCAGTGGTCGTGCCACACGACGGAAAACCTGACGAATTGCCGGAGTACCGAGGAAGTGGTTTCTCGCTTCACGGTTCTCCAACGTGTTTACGATATTCGCGATCTTGACCCGAATGGGCCGCCACGTGCCATCGAAGGAAGTCGCGTCGAGATGCGCTCGGTCGACGAAAATAACCGTACTTTACGTCTGCAAGTGAACTTGGCATCGGTCATTTTTCGAAGTCGCGATCCGGGGCTGGCGCCCGGGCATGATCTGCGTGGGTTCTACGCGAGCTATTACATCGACGACGGCGAAGGCGGTTTGCCTCCGGGCGTACGTGACGGCCAACGGCAGTCTGGCGCGAGTGCTTTCACCAAAGACCTCGAGAGCCCGGGTATCCTGCTGAGCGCCGATACGTGGCCCCACTTCCGTAGCGGGTCGAGCGAGAGCTTCGTGACCTTTCGCGTGAATATTGAGTTCTCGAAAGTAGCGCCGACCCGGAAGTCGACGCCATGAGGCTTCTTTCACTGCGCGTGCTCGCCCTCACTCTTTCCTTGGGCGCGGCCGCGACGGCGGGAGCCATCTCTCGGGTCGGAAACTCGAGCATCGTGGACGAAGCGACCCGCTTTCGTTCGGATTATCCGGCGGGTTTTGCGATCTTCCGGGCGCTCGCGGATGGTTCGGCCCTGGAGCTCCAGACGCCCCCACGCTTCTCATGGCCGACGGGCGAACCGAGAAGCTACAAGCTCCGGCTTCAGCGCTTCGAGCGGCTCTTTCCCGACCTTGTGAACCTCTCGGCCGAAAACATTCGCGAAGTCTTCTTGGCGCAACCCGAGAAACTTTGGTGGGAACTACGTACCGCGGACGACTGCCTCCTGGGCTTCGCGAGCGAGGAAGGTTCGCTCTACCAAGTCGTGACGACGTGGGGCGGCGGCCGCGGACTGGTGCTGCTCGGCGAGAAGGATCCCGACGTGCAGCGGGGCATGCGCGAGATCTTGCGCTCCATGCGACTCGGGGAAGGAGCTTGCGCTTGGGCGCTGCCGCACTGAAGTCCGTGACGCCGCCGCCGAATCTTCTCGCCTTTGGCGACTATCGGGAGTTTTTGGCGGCGTTCTATCGCCATCGGAAGTCGCAACGGGCGGGCTTCTCGTTCCGTTCCTTTGCCGAAAAGGCCGGCTTCTCGAGTCCGAACTACCTGCAGCTCGTCATCCAGGGGAAGCGTAACCTCTCGACGGACTCGGCGCCTCGGGTCGCGCGCGCCCTCGGGCTAAAGTCGAGCGAAGCGGCGTACTTCGTGGCGCTCGTTCGCAACGCGAACGCTTCGAGCGGCGAGGATCGGGAGCGAAGCGAACGGGAACGGCTGCGGCTGGCCAAGGTCCTCGTGGCGAAGACGATTCCGACGGCGCGGGCCGAGGTGCTTTCGAAGTGGTACTTGCTTCCGATCCGCGAGCTCTGCCTTTTTCCGGACTTCGAGGCGTCGGGAGACTGGATCTCGGCGAAACTGCGCGGGCTCGTCACGCCCGGCGAGGCCGAAGAAGGTCTGCGCACGCTCCTGCGGGCGGGATTTCTCGTCGAGCGCGGCGGGCGACTCGTTTGCGAGGACCCCGTCGTGGAAACGCCGCCGGATGGCTTTGACGCGCTTCGCGTGCTCGGGCTTCACCGCGAGACGCTCGCGACTTGGATCCGTCTGCTCGAGGGCCTCGCAACGAGCGAACGTGAATTGGGGCTCGTCAACATCCCCATTTCGAAGGACAAGCTCCCCGAACTCAAGCGCCGGGTCAGGGCCTTTCAGGACGAGATCATCGGTTGGCTGCAGGACGAAAAGAACCCCGAGGAGCTCGTGCAGCTCGGGAGCTACGTCGTTCCGATTTCTCGCTAGGGAAGGGTCGTTCCGTTCGCGCCTGACCCAAGTCTGAAGAAACTTATGCTCCTTGTCCCTCGTGTCTTCGGCACCGCCTACCGATCATGGGGGTATGAGAAAGACACCGTTCGCGATCGTGCTCGCCCTTTTCGTGTCTTGCGCCACCCCAAAGACGATGAGTCCCTCCGAAGATCGTCGGCCGCAGGCGCTGCCCGGGGCCACGATGCCCGCCCGCCGCAGTTTCGCCGTCATGGGGCCCTTGCTCGTCGGGCGGCCCGACCAGGTCCGGGCGATCGAGTCGACCGGGGAGTGGGGGCGCTTTGCGGAGCAACTCGCGTTCTACAAGGGCATCGGCGTCGAGGCCGTCTCGACGGATGTCTGGTGGGGGCTCGTCGAGCCCCGGGACAACCAGTTTCGGTGGGACTACTACCGCAAAATCGCCGATCACATCGCGGCCGCGGGCCTGAAGTGGGTACCGATCCTTTCTTTCCACCAATGCGGCGGGAACGTGGGGGACACCTGCGACGTGCCGTTGCCGGAGTGGATCTGGCGCAAGTACGCTTCGCTCGCTCCCGACGGGGTCCAGTTCAAGAGCAAGCAGGGCAATCTGAGTCGCGAATCGATCTCGGTCTGGGGAAGCCAGCGAGCGTTGGTCGAGTACCGGGACTTCATGACGCGTTTCCAGCTGGCCTTCGCGGATCGAGCCTCGCTCATCGCCGAGATCAACGTGAGTCTCGGGCCGGCCGGGGAACTTCGGTATCCCTCCTACAACTCACACGACGTGGGGACGGGTTACCCGACGCAAGGAGCTTTTCAGGCCTACTCGGGCCTCGCGCTGCGGGACTATCGCGAATTCCTTCGTCGGCGTTACGGAACCACGTCTCGGGTCGAGCGAGAGTACGGACTCTCCGGTCTGCGGGGTTGGGACGACGTCATGCCGCCGAGCGGGGCGGGCGAAGTTTTCGGGAGCGCCAAATCGAGCGAAAATCCGCGTCGGCGGGACTTCCTCGAGTGGG
>DDRA01000011.1:13168-13504 GCA_002343545.1 Bacteriovoracaceae bacterium UBA2428 | reverse complement strand
GTCGGCGGGACTTCCTCGAGTGGTACGCGGACTCCCTTC
The DNA here is from genome assembly GCA_002343545.1 of Bacteriovoracaceae bacterium UBA2428. GTDB lineage: Bacteria > Bdellovibrionota > UBA2428 > UBA2428 > UBA2428 > UBA2428. Next base: position 13,465 of record DDRA01000011.1, on the reverse strand, counting down.
GCCGGCACGGCGAGCGCATTCTGAGGACGGCCTTCGAGATCTTCGGGGCCGAACGTTCGACCCTCCGCGAGATTCCCATCGGCGCGAAGATTCCTGGTATCCATTGGCGGATGGGGACGCGTCGGGGTGCGGGGGCGGAATTCTCGGATCGCGGCGCGGAAATCACGGCGGGGCTTATCTCGGCGGATCTTCGGGATTGGGGCGAAGCGAAGGGCTACGGTTACCGGCCGTTGCTCGAGATGTTCTCTCGGCTCGCGCGGTCGCCCAAATCCCCGCCCTTCGTCCTGCACTTCACTT
>DDRA01000011.1:4307-13060 GCA_002343545.1 Bacteriovoracaceae bacterium UBA2428 | reverse complement strand
AAGGGGACCCGCGCGCGCAGTCCCTCGCGAACAGTCTCGTTCGTTGGGTCGGTCGAGAGGCCGTCCGTCAGGGCCTGACGATCAAAGGCGAGAACGCTCTCTCGGGGACGCTCGGCGGACGCGAGGCCTGGCGCACGATGGAAGAGGCACTCCGCGAAGGCGGCTACTCGGGCCTCACGGTCTTGCGGATGGACGAGCTCTTCGGAAACCGCACGGGCCGCGAGGAGTTCGAGGCCCTCATCTCCCGCAATTGAAAAAAAGGAACCGGACGCCTTTTTACCAGCGGTGGTGGGCCGGGTGGCCGGGTTTGACCGCGACGAAGAGACCGCGGCAGGTTGCGCAGACTTTGCCGTCGGCCTCGAGCGTCGCTTCGACGACGGCGCGATCGGGCTTGGACTCGACGACGCGCGCCTCGAGGTGCAGCGTGGCTCCGCTCGGCGTGGGGCGCAGGAGCTTGACGTGGTAGTCGGCCGTCACGGTGCAAGGCGGAGCGTCTTCGCCCGCCTGCTTCATGAGGTGCCACGCGGCCGTCCAGTTGGAGTGGCAGTCGAGCAGCGAGCCGATGATGCCACCGTTCACCATGCCCGGAAAGGCCTCGTGGTGAGGCTCCGCCTTCCAATCGCAAACGAGGCGATCGCCGCGGTCGTGGCTTCGGATGCGAAGCCCTTTGTCGTTGGCGGGACCGCAACCGTAGCAAGCGCTTTGCGGAGCGTAGCGCTCCTGGACGGACTTCTCGCTCATGCGATGCTAAGTTAGTCCACGAATGGACGCTTGGACAGAGCTGCTCAGGTTCCCGAACGCGCCCGCCGCGCAACTCATCGCCGGCTTCCTGAAGGGCGAAGGGATCCACGTCGAGCTCTTCGGCGTGCACGTGAACAACGTTTTGCCGCACCTCCACGATTCCACGGTCCGGCTTATGGTGCGCGAGACCCAGTTGCGCAAAGCGCGCGAGCTTCTCGAGTCGGGCGCCCATCGCGCTTTCGTCTCGGAAACGGCGATGGCTATGAACGAAGTCATCCAGGAAGACGCGCGACCGCCCAAGCCCGACCAGGATCCCGACGCGGCCTTCCTGCCGGCCGACGTCGAGCTGCGTCGCGCGGCGGCCTGCGCCGTGTTGGGCTTCTTCTTTTTGCCGGGGATCTCGTCCCTCTTCGCGCTCTACTTTTTGTTCCGGGCTTTCCGCGCGGGTCGCTTCGCGCGCCCCGAATCGCTGCGCTACCGCGTGGCGCTCACGCTCGCCTTCGCGGCGGCCGGACTCGCCTTCGCGTTCTTCCTGCTCCGCGCCTGGCTGCGTTAGCGAGCCCGCATCTCGTCGGGCGGGAGCTCCTCAGGGCCAGATCCCCGAAATCCGTTTTTCAAGTGCCGTGAGCGGCGGTGGCAGGGGACGCTCGTTCAACGAGACGGCGTGGATCTCGACGCTCGCTTTCCATCCCCGAATCGGCATCGCGACGAGCTCCTTGCGGGGCGATCCTTCGATCAGATCCAAGGGGAGCAGGGTCCACCCCTCACTCGCGCCGAGCCAGCGCGCGGCGACATCGTAGGCGTCGTAGAGAAAAACGGGATCGGCTTCAATCCCGCGGCGGGCGAGTTCGGGATGTCGCTCGCAAACCTCGAGGCCCGAAAAGGCGCGGGGCGCCGCGAAAGGAAGCGAGCCCAGCCGCTTGGGGTCGGCGTTCCCGGCGAGGGGGTGCTTTTTGCGAACGACGACGGAAAGCGGAAGCCTGGCGAGGACGGATCGTCGAAGCTGAGGATGGGGATTCGACGAAAGGGCCAAACCCCAGTCGAGCTCGCCCTTGAGCACGGCTCCGAGAACGTCGGCCGATCGCATGGAATAAAGCGTGAACTCGATCTCATCGCCCGCGTGGTCGGCGAGGGAGGCGGCCACTCTCCCGACGAGAAGGCCGTGGCCGGCGCCCAGGACGAGGCGTCCCTTCCAAGGAAGCTCGGGCCTTCGCAGCGTCGTGCGGGCTTCTTCGATGCGGCCGAGGATGGCTTCGGCGTGGGTGACGAGCGTCCGTCCGTGCGGCGTGAGGAAGATGCGGCGCCCCCGTTTTTCGAAGAGCGCGTGACCCAGGTCGATCTCGAGCTGCCGGATCCCGTGCGAGAGCGCGCTGGGCGTGAGACGCAGGCGGGCGGCGGCGCGCCCGAGATGCTCTTGCCGCGCGACCTCGAGGAATTGCTGGAGTTGTTCGCTTTTCATAATCGTTAAAAATTATCGGATGATTTTGCGGGAAATTTTGAAATTTTCTGAAAGATACGTTTTCGCTAATGCGGGGAGTCACAAGGAGATACTCATGAATCACTCGGCATCCGTTCTCGCCTTCAGTTTGGTTTTCCTCTCGCTGCCGTCGGAGGCGGCCCCCGTTTTCTCGAAGCCAGCGCGCTTCGAAACGACCGTCTGTCAGGACAGCCTCGGAAATCGTCCGGCTCATCTACGCATCGAGGCCCCTTCGTCCGAAGCTTTTCGGATCCAGCTCACGGAGGGAATGCGTCGTTGGGATCTCGTCACGGAAGGAATGAACGCCGTTGCGGTCCGTCATCCTTCGGATCAGGGGAACGGATACTTGGGAGCCGTGCGTTTGCGGGTCCGCAACCGGGTCGGAAACACGTCCGAGCCCTTGCATCTCGTGATCGGTGACTTGCTCTCCAAGCGAGGTTCGATCGAGTTCCGCCTCGTGCCGACCGGAGGGGACGGGCGTGAAGGCGCGCCGCTCGCGGAAGGCTTCATGGTGTGTCGCAACGGATCGATGGGGCATCTCGCCTCCGTGATCTTGGACTCGCTGCCGAGCTCGTCGGCGACCTTGCTGCCGCCCGTGGAACTCGAGTCTTACCTGACGACGCGCGCCGAGCAGGCGCTGGGGCCTTTGCTCCGGCATCCCAGCGCGAGGAATCGCAGCTTCCGCATCCCGTCTTTCGGACGCCTGAGCGCTTACGGTTTTCGGCTCGGCAAGTTCTCGGCGGGCAACGAAGCCGGATCTTTCGCGGATATTCGTTTGGGCGTGCGCTTGGGTAACGACTATCCGGAGCCGAGCCACCGTTGCGAAGCTCTCATCCACGCGAGCGTTCTGGACGAAGACCAGATTGAGCGCCTCGAGGCCCGCGGCGAAGTCTTCGTCGTGGTCGACGGACCGCGCGAAGGCACGAAGCGCACGAACTACAGCACGGTGCTCCGCTTGCAGTCCTTCGGAAGCTGCGGACCCGCCGGCATGTACCCGTAGTTGAAGCACGCCGTCCCCCGGGGGACTTCGTTCTCCCGGGGTGTTAGTCTACTCCGGCGATGAGGGTTTCGGCGGAGCGGCGGTGATGGAAGGTAGCGAAAGTTTTTTCTCGCTCGTTCCGGACCGGGTCCTGGATTCGGTCGAGCGGTCGCTTGGGCTCGTGGAGCGCGGACTGCGCGCGACGGGGCGCACGATCGTGCTGAACAGCATCGAGAACCGCGTCTACGAGGTTGAACTCGAAGACGGAACTTCGGTCGTTGCCAAGTTCTACCGCCCCGGCCGCTGGTCGCCGGAACAGATTCTCGAGGAACACGATTTCTTGGCCCGTCTCGTCGCGGCCGAGGTTCCGACCGTGGCGCCCTTCGACTTCGAAGCGAACGTCGTCGCGAGCGTGGACTTTCCGGTTCGTCGTTCGCTGTCGAGCACCGAAGACGGCATCCTTTTCGCGGTCTTTCCGAAGCTACGCGGTCGCCTGCGCGACGAACTCAAGCCCGACGAACTGCGCCAACTTGGGCGTTTTCTCGCTCGTCTGCATAACGTCGGCTCGACGACGCCCTTCCGCCATCGACTCACCCTCGACGTGGAGACCTTCGGCTGGGATGCGCTCGACTATCTGGACGATTCGGGGTTTCTGGGTGAATCACGGGATCGTTACCTCGACGTGGCGGAACGTGTCCTACGCGGTATTGCGCCGCGACTTGAGGGCTTTCCGGCTCAGTCCGTCCACGGCGACTGCCATATTGGCAACGTCCTTTGGAACGAGTTCGGGCCCTTTTTTGTGGATTTCGACGATATGGTCACGGCGCCCGTCGTTCAGGATGTTTGGATGATCGTGCGCGGACGCGACGACGATGCGCGGCGGGATCGTGACTATTTGCTCGAGGGCTACGAGGAAATGCGGCCTTTCCCGTGGGTGCAGCTCGCCCTCATCGAGCCACTAAGGGCGCTTCGGCTCATCCATTATTCCGCCTGGATTGCAAGACGCTGGAGCGATCCTTCGTTCCCGCGCACCTTCCCGCATCTCGACGGAGAAAATTCAAGGGAAAAATATTGGTTCGACGAGATCCAAGCCCTCACTCAGATTCTTGCTTTCCTTGAGCACGAGTGACAATCTCACCGGCTGTGAATTTCGAACTGTATCTGAAATCCCACCATGCCCAGATCCCGTTTCGCTCGGCCGAAGCCGTCCTGAAACTTTCCGAAGAGGGAGCGACCGTTCCCTTCATCGCGCGCTACCGGAAGGAGCAGACGGGGAATCTGGACGAAACCGATATTCGCCACGTCATCGATACGAAGGCCGAGTGGGACGAAGTTCTCAAGCGCCAAGCCTTCATCCTGTCCGAGATCGACAAACAGAAGAAGCTCACCGAGTCGCTCAAGAAGGAAATCGAGACGACTTTCGATCTCGACCGTTTGGAAGACCTTTACCTCCCGTACAAGCTCAAGCGCCGCACGAAGGCGACCATCGCGAAGGACGCGGGCCTCGAGCCCCTCGCGAACTGGATTTGGGACACCGGCCACGGCACCGTGCAGCCCGAACCCGGCCAGACCCTCGAAGTCTGGGCGATGACCTTCCGCAACGAAAAGGCCGAGATCCCGACCGCCGAGAAGGCGATCGAAGGCGCGCAAGACATTCTGATCGAGCGCCTCGCCGAGCAGGCCGAGCTTCGCCAGCACGTCCGTACGATGCTCATGGAACATGGTTTCGTGCGCACGGGTAAGGGCAAGAAAGCCAAGGAACCGAGCAAGTACTCCAACTACTTTGAGTACTTCGAGCCCGTGGGCTCGCTCATGTTGCCGCAGAACTCGCACCGCTATCTCGCGCTTCGCCGCGGTTGGATGGAAGAAGAACTGACCTGTTCGATCGGCGGCGAGCCCGGTGACGAAGGTTTCGAACCCGCGCTCCTGGAGCCCTTCGAGCGCGCGGCCTGCACCGTGCCGGATTCTCCCGGCGCGCCGGTTCTCGCGAAGGCGGCCAAGCTTGCGCTCAAAGCCCACGTGCTTTCGAGCCTCGAGGCCGAAGTCCATAAGTCCCTCAAGACGATCGGCGACGAAACTGCGATCCGCGTCTTCGCCGAGAACGTGAAGAAGCTCCTGCTCGAGGCTCCGTACGGCGCGAAGACCGTGCTGGGCGTGGATCCGGGTATCCGCACGGGTTGCAAACTCGCCGTCATCGACGCGACGGGCGCGCTTCTCGAAGACGACGTCATCTACTTGCAGACCGAAGTCGGCAAGCAGGAATCCAAGAAGAAGCTCGCCGCGCTCGTCGCGCGCCGCGAGCTCGCGGCCATCGCCGTGGGGAACGGCACCGCGGGTCGCGAGACCGAGTCCTACCTGCGCGAATGGCTCAAGGAGGCCGAGCTTACCAAGATCCCCGTGGTCATGGTGAACGAGTCGGGCGCCAGCGTGTACAGCGCGAGCGAAGTCGCGAAAGAAGAGTTCCCCGACAAGGACGTCACGGTGCGCGGCGCGGTCTCGATCGCGCGGCGTTTGCAGGATCCCTTGGCCGAGCTCGTCAAGATCGACCCCAAGAGCATCGGCGTCGGCCAGTATCAGCACGACGTTAGCCAGAGCCGCCTTAAGAAGTCCCTCGACGAAGTCGTCGAAAGCTGCGTGAACTCGGTCGGCGTGAACCTGAACACGGCGTCGTACCACTTGCTCTCGCAGGTTTCCGGTATCGGCCCCGCGCTCGCAAAATCCATCGTGAGCCACCGCGCTTCGAAGGGTCTCTTCAAGTCGCGCCAAGATCTTCTCGAGGTCACGCGCTTCGGCGCCAAGAACTTCGAGCAGGCGGCGGGCTTCCTGCGCATCCCGGGCGGCGTGAACCCGCTCGACAACACGGGCGTTCACCCCGAGCGCTACGCGATGCTCGAGGCGCACGCGCAGAAGAACGGCAAGCACGCCGGAGATCTCGTGGGCGAAGGCGTGACGTGGCTCAAGGGCCAGAAGGACCTCAAAGCCGAGATCGGCGAGTTCACCTTTGACGACGTCATCCGCGAACTCGAGAAGCCGGGCCGTGACCCGCGCGATACTTTCGTTCCCTTCGCGTACCGCGACGACATTCACGAAGTGAAAGACCTTAAACCCGACATGATCGCGCCGGGCATCGTGACGAACGTCACGAACTTCGGCGCCTTCGTCGACATCGGCGTACACCAAGACGGCCTCGTGCACTTGTCGCAGCTCGCGGATCGCTTCGTGAAGGATCCGCGCGACGTCGTGGCTCCGGGCGACCGCGTGACGGTGAAGGTGCTCGGCGTGGACTTCGCGAAGAACCAGATTTCGCTTTCGATGCGCGGTCTCAACCCGCACAAGAACGTGGGCGGCGAGCCCCGTCGCGAGAGCGGCGGCGTCCAGCGCGCGGAACGTCCGGCGCCGCGAGACGATCGCGCCGGCCCCGGTCGCTTCAATGGTCCCCGCGATGACCGTGGCCCCTCGCGCGATATGCGCGGCGGCTCCGCTGGTGGCGATCGCAATATGCGCGGCGGCTTCGGCGGCGGCCCGCGCGGTCCGGGTGGACCCGGCGGTGGCGGCGGAGCTCGCGGAGCGGGTGGTCCGGGTGGATTCCGTCCTTCGGGCGGTCCCGGCGGCGCCTTCGGCAACAACAAGGGCTCGCGTCCGTCCGAACCCCCGCGTTCCTTCAGCGGCGGCGGTGGCGCCCCGCAAGGTGGCGGCGGTCCGAAGGGCAAGTTCTCGAACAACCCCTTTGCTGTCCTCGCGAACCTCAAGAAAGATTTGAAGTAGTTCCTCGAAGTCTCGGGAGGGGCGCGCGCCGGCCGCTTAGGTAGCGGTCTGCGCGCGGCCGGCGAGGCGCGGCCGGCGAGGCCCCCGGCTAGGCGCCCCCGAACGGGTCCCTCTTCCCTGAGTGCCGCGACTGGATCGCGTTGGACTCAAGTTTCGTGAGGACCCGACGATAAGACCTAAGCTTGGTTAGGGCTTAGGTCTTTTTACGGTTATCCAGATGACTGCTATCAGCTGGATAACCCTCAGTATCTCAAGAATCAAAGCGAAGACTTCCGGGTGGGCCATACGGCACCTCCTTTCCGTCACGCCGCCTTCTTGGCGATGACCCGTCCGTGGGCGAACTCGCCGTTACAAGTTCCGGACCAGTCTCGGATGAAGCTTAAGGATCGCCGCTAGGTCCCGTGGAGGCCCGGGCCGGCGTAGGGCCACGGGCCGCCCGTGTAGCTGCGCGCGACGTGGCGGTAGTGCGTGGCCGAGCGGAGCAAGAACGCTTTCTCTTCGTCGGTGAGCGGGCGCTTGGCGACGCACGGTCGACCCATAGCGAGCCAGCCCGACGGAATACGCGTGCCTTCCGTGACGAGCGAACCGGCGCCGATGAGCACGTCGTCCTCGATGACGGCGTTGTCCATAATGATCGTGCCCATGCCCACGAGCACGCGGCTGCCCACGGTGCACGCATGCAGGACGCAGCTATGGCCGATCGTGACGTCATCACCCACGACGAGTCCCGCGCGGCGGTACGAGACATGGAGCATCGAGAGATCCTGGACGTTCGTGCCCGCGCCGATGCGGATCGTGTTCACGTCGCCGCGGATAACGCTGCCGAACCAGACGCTGCAATCGGGCCCCATTTCGACGTCGCCCACGATCGTGGCGTTGGGCGCGAGATAAAGCGCGCCGTACAGGCGCGGTTCGATGCCGTGGTGCGGGAGGATAAGTGCCATATGCGTGAGCTTAGCAGGGAGCGGGCGCGGGAGCACCCTCGCTTCGCGCGGGACGAACGCCGCGCTTCCGGCGTGAAATTTCCTGGCGCGGCGTGAAAAGTGTGCGAAGCTCCGGCCATGGCGTTGCAGCTTTTCGTCGCGAACAAGAACTACTCCTCGTGGTCGATGCGTCCCTGGCTTCTCCTGAAGCAGGCCGGCATTCCCTTCATCGAACAGACGATCCTGCTCGGCGCGGAGAGTGGCCCGGCGATCGCCAAGGTCTCGCCTTCGGGCCGGGTGCCCGTGCTCGTCGACGGCGACCTTCGCGTGCACGACTCGCTCGCGATCTGCGAGTACCTGGCCGAAAAGTTTCCCGAGAAGAATCTTTGGCCGCGCGATTCGGCGTTGCGTGCCCTGGCGCGGGCTTGGTGCGCCGAGATGCATGCGGGCTTCACCGCGCTCCGCTCGCACGCGCCGATGAACGTGCGTCGCTTCCTGGAGAAGACCCCCGCTTGGCCCGAGGAAGTTCGTCGCGACATCGCGCGCATCGAGAAGATCTGGTCCGCGGCGCGGGCCGCGCGCCCGTCGGACGGCGACTTCTTGTTGGGAGACTTCTCGATCCTGGACGCCTACTACTGGCCGGTCGTGTCGCGCCTGCTGAGTTACCGGGTCGAGCTCGCGCCCGAGAGTCGCGCTTACGCCCAGTTCGTCTGGCGTCTGCCGGTCGTCTTGGAGTGGGTCAAATTCGCCAAGGAAGAAGAAGCGAGCCTCCCCCACTACGACGCCGTCTATTGATCTCCGCACAAGTAAAGACACCTCTCTGCTCGGTCTTTTCCCGTCGGCTCGGAAGGCTCCTCGGTCGCTTGCG
>DDRA01000011.1:0-4169 GCA_002343545.1 Bacteriovoracaceae bacterium UBA2428 | reverse complement strand
GGTCGTCGCCTTCCGAGCCGACGGGAAAATCCACTTCGCATCCAGATGTCTTTATTTGTGCGGAGCTCAATAGCGGGGGAACGTGACGAGATGGTCCATCTCGAGGCGGAGGCCGAGGCTTTCGCCGACGGCATGGTCGTGATGCGAGGGGGCGAGCGCGAGGACCTGGCGCCCGCTCGCGAGCTCGACGCGAAAGAGCGTGTGGGAACCGCGGAAGCTGCGGCTGAGGATCTTGGCCCGCCACGGGCTCGCATCGTCGTGCACGATGTCGTCGGGTCGCACGAGCAGCTCCACTTCGCTTCCGACCGGATACGCGGGCGACCCCGCGAGTAAACCGAACTCGGTTTCGAGGCCTTGGGCGACGACCCGCCCCGGGAGAAATACGCCTTGGCCCAAGAAGTCCGCGACGTCCCGCGTGGCCGGTCGATGATACAGCTCGAAGGGCGTGCCCCATTGCTCGAGTCGGCCCTGGACGAGTACGCCGAGCCGGTCGCCCAGATCGAAGGCTTCTTCTTGCTGGTGCAGCACGGCGAGCGAGGTGATGCCGACTTCGCGAAGGATGCGCCCGAGCGATTCCACGAGTCGCGCCCGGAGATCGGGATCGAGCTGGCTAAAGGGCTCGTCGAGAAGGAGCAGGCGCGGGGCGGGGGCTAACGCGCGCGCAAGGGCGACCCGTTGCTGTTGGCCGCCCGAAAGTTCGTAGGGATGTTTGGCGGCCTCGGCCGAGAGACCCACGAGATCGAGCATTTCGCGCACCCGCCGCTTGCGCGCCTCGGGCTCCACGCGAAAAAGTCCGAAGCCCACGTTCTCGGCGACGTTCAGGTGCGGAAAAAGCGCGAAGTCCTGGAAGACGATACCGACCTGCCGCGCTTCGGGCGGAAGGCCGCCGCGCGCGGAAGCGAGCACTTCGTCGTCGCAGCGGATCTCTCCGCGCGTCGCGGCTTCGAAGCCCGCGATGGCGCGCAAGAGCGTGGTCTTGCCGGAACCGCTCGGGCCGACGAGGCATCCGATGCGGCCTGCCTCGAGCGTGAAGTCCACGGCCCGGACGATCGCCCGCCCGCCCAGCTCGACGTGCAGGTCGTGGACGCGGAGGCTCTGCGGGGAGCTTGCCAGGGGAGAAACGGAGACTTTCACGCTTCGCCCTTTCTACCCATCCACCAGGTCGGCACGCAAGCGAGGGCGATGACCGCGAGGGCGGGGGCCGAGGCTTCGACCCACTGGCCTTCCGAGGTGAACTGGTGCACGCGGACCGCGAGCGTCTCCCATCCCCAGGGTTTGAGCATGACGGTCAGGGGCATCTCCTTGATGACGTCGATGAAGACGAGCACGAAGGCCGAGATCGTCGAGGCGCGCAGCAAGGGCGCGTCGACCCGGGCGAAGGTCGCGAAACGTCCGCGCCCGAGGCTGCGGGCGGCTTCGGCGAGCGAAGGCGAAAGACGCGCGAAGCCGCTCGCCACGGGTTTGTATCCCACGGCGAAAAAGCGGAGCGAGAGGCCGAGCAGGAGCGAGCCCACAGCCTGTCCCGGCCAGGCGTAGAGCGATCCGAAGCACCACGTGAGCGCCACCATGAGTCCCACGCCGAGCACGGTGCCCGGCATGCCGTAGCCCAGGGTCGCGAAGCGCGCCGCGCTCTCGGGAAACGAGGAGCCTAGGAAGCGTCGCGCCGAGGCGAGCGCGAGCGCGCCCGCGATCACGACGAGGCCCGTGGCGGCGCCGAGCGCGAGCGAGTTGCCGAGGTGGCGGGCCAGGGAGAACTCGAAGCCGCGAAATTCGTTTTCGCGGCACCAGTAGAAGAGTTGCGCGACGGGAAGCAAAAACGCGAAGGCGAAGAGCGTCGCGAGAAACGCGAAGGCGAGCCACGAGCCCTTGGCGCCGAGACGGACGCGGGCGGGAGTCCTCCTTCCGGCGAAGCGATCGGCGTGGCGCGAGCGGCCACGGTGTCGGTTCAGCGCCGAGGCCACGAGCAGGACGATGGCCAGGTGCAGGAGCGAGAGTTGCGAGGCCGCCTCGAGGGATTGGAGCGAATACCAGGTGCGGTAGATGGCCGTCGTGAAGGTGTCGACGTTAAAGACGGCCACGGTGCCGAAGTCGGCGAGGGTCTCGAAGAGCACGAGCGCGAGCCCGCTCGCGATCCAGGGGCGTGCGGCCGGCCAGACGACGGCCAAGGCCGATCGCGCGCGGCCGTAGCCGAGGCTGCGGGCCGCTTCGAAGGCCGAAGCCCCGACGCTCCCGAAGCCGTTGCGCGCGAGGATGTAGACGTAGGGATAGAGGCTCAGCGAAAGCGCGACGACGGCGCTGCCGAAACTGCGCACGCGCGGAAAATGCTCGGCCACGAGCGGCGCGTGTTCGCGCAGCCAAGTCGGCACGGGGCCGGCGTAGTCAAAGACGCCGATCCAAACGAAGCCCACGATGTAGCCGGGCACGGCGAGCGGAAGCGCGAGCGCCCACGAGAAAAAGCGGCGGCCGGGGAAATCGGCGTAGCTCGTGAGCCACGCCGCCGGGAGCGCGAGGACGCCGCTCGCGAGCCCCACGCAAACGCTCAGCCGGAGGGTATTCCAGAGGACGGGCGCGAGGACCGTTTCGGCGAGGTGATCGAAGATCTCCCCCGAAGCGCGCGTCGCGAAAAGCGCGAGCGCGGCGATCGGAAGCAAGAGAAGGAACGCGGGCCCCCAGACCAGCGCGCGAAACGGCATCCTGATCCTGGGGCGCACGACGAGATCTTGGGATACGCGTTAGCGGAAACCGACGCGGTCCATGAGCTTGACCGCGTTCTTTTGGTGGACGCCCGCTTTGAAGAGCGGCATGGCGTCGGCCTTGAAGTCGCCCCAGGCCGCGACGAGCGCGTCTTTCTTGGCGGCCGGGTTGAGCGGGAACTCGTAGCTCTTCGAGGCGAACATCTGCTGCGCTTCGGCTTGCGTCGCCCACTCGAGAAACTTGACGGCTTGCTCTTTGTGCTTGGAGCTCGCGACGACGCCGCCGCCCATCACGTTCACGTGCGTGCCGCGGCCGTCGGCTTGCGCGCCGCTTTGGTTCGGCCAGAAGATCTTGATGTTCCAGTTGCGCTTGTTCTCGGCGACGAGGCGTCCGAAGTAATAGGTGTTGGCGATGCCGATCGCGCACTGGCCAGCGTCGATCGCTTTGAGGAGGGAGGTGTCGTCGGGGAAGACGTCGGTGGCGAGGTTTTTGACCCAGCCCTTCACGATCTCTTCGGTTTTCTTGTCGCCGCGATGCTCGATGAGGCTCGCGACGAGCGATTGGTTGTAGACGTTCTTGCTCGTGCGCAGGCAGAGCTTCTTGCTCCACTTCGCGTCCGAGAGGTTCTCGTAGCTCGAAAGTTCCTCCGATTTCACGAGGGAGGGATTGTAGAAAATGGTCCGCGCCCGCATCGAAAGACCGATCCAGCGGTTCTGCGGATCGCGGAAAGGGGCGGGAATCCCGGCTTCGATGGTCGGGCTCTTGAAGGAACCCAAAAGTCCGGCTTCGGTCGCCAGCCAGAGGTTTCCGACGTCAACGGTCATGAAAAGATCGGCGGGAGTTTTGGGACCTTCGGCTTTCAGGCGTTCGATCAAAACGGGGCCGCCGTCCGAAACGAAGTCGATCTGTACCCCCGTGGCCTTCGTGTACGCCTCAAATATAGGCTTGATGAAAGGTTCCTTAGACGAAGTATAGATGACGAGTTTCTGAGGAGTTACGGGCTTTTCGGCGGCCGGAGCGACGATCGAAACGACGAGGAGCGAGGCGAGGGCGAGGGTTTTGAAGGGCATCGTGAGGTCCTTCCCGGGGGATTGAATTATGAGAATTGTTCTCAAAATTTTTTCACCTTCGTCCAAACTCCAGTCAAGAGAAATCACGCTTACCCGATGTAGAGCGCCAGGGCTCCGTGTTAGGATCAAAGGAGTAAGGCTCAAAGAGTTTCAGGCCCCAGTGACGCCCCGATCCTTCTTTGTGGCCAAGGTAAGTACTAGGAGGTCCTGTCATCATGGGTAAGAAACTCTTTATCGGTAACCTTTCGTTCCGCTCGTCGGAAGAAGAGATTCGTCAACTCTTCTCGCAAGTCGGCACGGTCGAGTCCGCGAACATCATCATGGATCGCGACACGGGCCGCAGCAAAGGTTACGGCTTCGTGGAAATGTCTTCGGACTCGGAAGCCCAAGCGGCCGTTGAACGCG
>DDRA01000111.1 GCA_002343545.1 Bacteriovoracaceae bacterium UBA2428 | reverse complement strand
GAGGAAGTAGCGGTCGTGCGTGACGGCCACGACGGCGCCTTTGTACTCGGCCAAGTGGCGCTCGAGCCAGGCGACGCTTTCGGCGTCCAGGTGGTTCGTCGGTTCGTCGAGCAGAAGGAGATCCGGCTCTTCGAGAAGCAAACGGCAGAGCGCGACGCGACGCTTTTCCCCGCCGGAGAGCTGCGTGACGGGGCTGTCGCCCGGCGGGCAGCGGAGCGCGTCCATGGCGATATCGATCTTGCGATCGAGGTTCCAGGCGTCGGCGGCGTCGATCTTCTCCTGGATCTTGGCCTGCTTCTCGATGAGCTTCTCCATGTCTTCGGGGCTCATCTCCTCGGCGAACTTGTTCGAGATTTCCTCGAACTGCTTGAGGAGGTCGGCCGTCTCGGCGACGGCTTCCATGACGTTTTCTTTGACCGTCTTCTCGGGGTTGAGCTGCGGTTCCTGCGCGAGGTAACCGACCGTGTAGCCTTCGCCCAGGAAGGCTTCGCCTTGGAAGTCCTTGTCGACGCCCGCCATGATGCGCAGGAGCGAGGACTTACCGGAACCGTTCAAGCCGAGGACGCCAATCTTGGCGCCTTCGAAAAAGGAAAGGTAGATGTTCTTGAGGACCGTCTTCGCCGGTTGGTGAACCCGGGTCAGGCCCTTCATCGTGTAAATGATTTGCGGCATGCCCCGAGTCTTAGCAGAGGGGGCCGGGGCGGGCAAAATCCCGGCGTGCCGTCCGAAAAAGCGCCGCCCCGGCCCCGCGTCCTTCTTGGGAGCGGTGACCGGGGCGGGAGACTCGCCTTGGAAGGCGCGTCTCGTTAGATACCCGTACCGTCGCAGTCCAGGGCGTTACATCCGCCCGGGAAGCTCGGGCTGGGCGTGGGAGTCGGCGACGGCGTCGGACTCACGGTCGGAGTCGGGCTGGGCGTCGGCGAGGGGCTCGTGGTCGGACTCGGCGTCGGCGACGGACTCACGGTCGGGCTGGGAGTCGGCGTCGGGCTCGCCGTGGGCGTGGGCGACGGAGTCGGATCCGGCGTCACGGTGGGGCTCGGTTCCGGCGTCGGCGAGCTCGTGGGGCTTGGGGTCGGCGTGGGTTCCGGGGCGGGCAGCTGGCAGTAGTTGATCTTCACGACGGAGCCGTCGCGACCCGCGTCTTCGATGTGCACGGTTTTCGTCTCGGCATCGTAAGCGTGCTCGACGACTTGGCCGTCGACCGTGACGCGGATCGAGGCGACGTCGATGCGTTCAGCGTTCGACAACACGAAGTCCTTCTTGAGGATGATCGTGCGTCCGACCTGTTCACCGAGATGGTCCATGTCGTTGTAGAAGTTCGCTTGGGCCAGGTCGACGAGCGTGCCGTTCGTGCCTTCGACGAATTCCTTGTAACCGTAGCCGACTTCTTCCTGGCTCAGGAAACCTTTGGGGACGGTGTTCGGGTTCGTGTAGATGATCGCCGAGAAGCTGTAGGGCTGCGAACCCTTGGCGTCCTGGGCGCGTTGCACGATGTCGCGCAGGAAGTTGTAGCGCTCCGAGAAGCGAATCTTGAAACGCTTCTTGTGGAAGTCGATCTTCGATTGCGCGTGTTCGAGCGACCACTTCTTGCAGTAAACCGCGTTAGCGGCCTTCTCGAGGAAGAAGTCGAGGCCCATATTGGGCTTCACGCCGTCGGGATACTGCGCGCAGATGTCGTTCTCGTCCGAGATGAAGATCATCGCGAGCGCGGCGTCCTTACGGTAGAAGCCTTGGCTTTGGCCCAGCTTTACCCGCGAGTCGTGCAGCGCACGGCGGGCGGCGATAAGTCCAAGCTCGCCGCCGGCGCTCGCGAGATCCGTCGGAAGGGACGAAAGCTTCATGCGCAGACGCTCGCGGACTTCGTCGCGCGTCATGCCGAGCGATTCGCCGAGCACGGGGAAGTCGACCTTGCCCTTCGAAGGCAGACGGTCGCAGTAGTTGCGGCACTTGCCGCCGAAGTTGTAGCAGAACGACGAACCGCTACCGCTCCGTTGGAAGAGACGTCCGTAGTACGGCGAGAGCGGCCCGTGCGCGAGGGTCACGGCGAAGCGCGCGTCGGAGTCCTGGGGAAGCGCGCCGACGAAGCGGTCCAAGTTGTCGGCGATCTTGTCGAGGTCGTTCACGAGCGAGCCCGAGGTGTCCACGACGAAGAGCACGTCGACCTTGTTCGTCGCCGTGGAGTCCGAGCCTTGGGTGTGGGATTCTTCGAAGCAATTCGGCCCCGACTGCAGTTCGCAATCCTTGCCGGCCTCGCAGATCTCGACGGGAGTTTCGTCGACGGGATCTTGCTTGCCGCCGCCTCCGCCGAGCGGGAGCTCGCACCCCGCGAAGAGCAGGGCGAAGCTAAAGGCGGTCACGGGTCGGAACGGATTTTGTCGTACGCGCATAATCCCTCTGACGAAATTTGGCCGAAGCCACTTTCGTCCGGGGCCCTCTCCCGTCGCGTACATCCATTGAGCGAGGCCTCGGAAATATTCGGACCTCCTGAATTTAGACTCGATGCGTCAATAAAACAAATGAAGATTCCGTGAAGCTCGCCGCGACCGTCCAAGGGGCCCCCGTCTCGTGACGATAAGTCGGACATGATGTCTCGACGCTTTCCCTGGTCGTGCTTGCTTCTGTTACTCGGCTCGGTGGCTTGCTCCAGCCTTCCCGAGCCCGCTTCCGGCCGAGTTCCGGCGAGCCTCACAAAGGAGAAACTCGCCCAGCGTCTCGCGAGCGATTTGAGCTCGAACGTCATCGAGATTCCGAGGGCTTTCTTCGTCTACCACTACGTCAGTCGAAGCGGCGATCTTCGCTTGGCGCCGGCGGAGATCGATCGTTTCGGGGCGGACGAGGCGCGAACGCATTTAGCGCAATGGTCGGAATGGTTTTTCAATCCGGCGCAGCCGAGACGGGGCGAGGATGCTCAAGGGCTTTACGCCGCGCTGGAGCCGTTGAGCAGTCGGGCTTGGGGCAAAGAGGACTGGGTCTTGATGAGGTTCGAGATTCCCAAGGGAACGCGAATCCTGGACCTCAACGGGTCGCTCAAAGCCCAGCCGAGCGTGCACTCGAAACTTCAAAAGCACGTTTTCGATCTGTATTCGGTATGCCCAGGGGATATCTCCGCTCGGAACCTGTTCATGAAGACGGTCGCCCCGGCCTGCCGTCAGTTCTTCTCCGATCTGTTACGGAGCATGGGGGTCGATGCGATCCTCTACGGGCCCTGGCGCTCCGCCCAATTTCCGAAGCATTGCGAGAAGGTCAAGGACGCGAGCCTTTTGGTTTTGAACACCGAAGGGATTTCGAAAGAGGGGATCAGGATTTTCCGAGATGCGCGCCCGGCCGAGGACCAAATGGCGGAGGCCAAGGTCTTTGAGGGCCTACGCCGAATCAATCCGGTGCGCGGCATGACCTACGATGACAAGATGAAGGCCTACAACCGCCTTTGGGCGGAAGGAAAAATCCCGGCGGCCGACAAATCCGAAATCGAGGCGTACCTGGCGAAGCATATTCTGGGCTGCCAGGTCGATGGGGGCGTGCCCGACGACCGGGTATCTCAATAGAGCGTGCGGTCGGCGAGCTTGGTCCAGGCTTCGAAGGGGGCGTTCGAGGTCGCCTCGCCCACGCGGTGGAACGGGATGAGGCGAGCGCCCAACGGCTTGGCGGCCTCGTCGTAGATGAGGCTGTCGTCGAAGCCCGCGGCGGCGGCCTGCGCGCGCGTCGCGCAGTAGTACACCGCTTTGACGCGCGACCAGTAGATCGCGCCCAGACACATGGGGCAGGGCTCGCAGCTCGTGTAGATCTCGCAGTCGCGGAGCTCGAAGTCGTCGAGCGCGCGGCACGCGGCGCGGATGGCTTGGACTTCGGCGTGCGCGGTGGGATCCTTGTGGGGCGTGACCTGGTTCACGCCCTTCGCGACGACACGGCCGTCTTTGACGACGAGGCAGGCGAAGGGACCTCCGCCCTGGGCGACGTTCCCCGCGGCGAGGCGCAGGACTTCGGCGGCGAACTCATCGTGACGAGGGGATTCGAGCTTCGACATGGAGGATCGACATTAGCAAAAGCCGCGAGGAATCCAAGTCGCGAGTCGCATCACGTCCCGTCGGAACCCGCTAACGCCGCCGAGGGTCGTGCTGACCTTCGAGGATGCGCGAGGGTCGGCCCTTGAGCGCGAGCAGGTTCTCGACCGCCGCTTCGTCGAGCTCGCGAAGCTCGCCGGCTTTGAGCGCGCCGAGCGTGACGCTGCCGATGCGAACGCGCACGATGCGCTGGGCGCGGCGGTCCACGGATTCCAGCATGCGGCGGATCTGCCGGTTGAGGCCCTCGATGAGGGTGAACTTGAAGTGTCGGGGCCCGATGCGCTCGATACGGCAGGGGCGAGTGGGGCGGCCTTCGATCTCGATGCCGGCTTCGAGTCGGCGCAGCTCTTCGTCGTCGACCTCGTCGTTCGCGTAGACGTGGTAGTCCTTCTCGATGCCGCTCGCGCCCTTGAGC
>DDRA01000034.1 GCA_002343545.1 Bacteriovoracaceae bacterium UBA2428 | reverse complement strand
TCCGGGGTGTGAGGCCCGCCTCGGCCCGCGCGCCTTCGTGCCCCCGCCCGCCCCCGCCCCCGCGCCCCAGATGCTGCGGCCCCGGCGCCCGGCGGGCGGCCGCGACTGGATCGTCGGGCCGAAGGAAGCCGTCAAGTTGCTCACCGCGGTCGAGCGGCGCGCGCTCTCGGCGAGCGGCGTCGTGCGCGACGTGCGCGCGCTCGGGGCCGGACATTCCTTCTATCTCGTCGAACCCGAGCTCGAGTTCGTCGACCCCGGCTTCTGGCCGGCTTTGCTCGCGAGGTTGCCCCGCCCATGACCCTGCGTGAACTCAGTCAGGAACTCCTCTACCGCGCCTTCGAGGGCTTCGGCGCCCTCGTGCTGTGGACCCCTTGGCCGGTGAAGCGCGCCTTCTCGCGCGTGGGCGGCCGCGCGCTTTACCGAATCCTCGGCCGCCGGCGCCGGGTCATCCTGCATAACCTCGTGCGCGCCTTTCCGCGCGCGGAGTCCGAGCCGATGGCGGACTACGCCGCGCGCCTCGAGGCGATCGGTCGCGGCCACTGCGCCAATATCCTGCTCGTGCTGCTCGAGATCTTCGAGCGCTTCCACTGGAGCGACGAGGTCGTGCGTCGCAAGGTCCGCGTCGTGGGGCGTGAGCATCTCGAGGCGGCCGAACGCGGGGGCGGATACTTTCTGCTCACCGCGCACATCGGCAACTGGGAGCTCATCAGCCGCGTCGTCGTCTCGCTCGGCGGTCGTCTCGCCATCATCACGAAGTACCTGCGCAACCGCTACTTCGACGATCTCTGGAAGCGAAGCCGTCGTCGTTACGGGCTCGACCTCTTGGAAGAGAGCGGATCGGGGTTGGGCGTGCTGCGCGCACTCAAGGCCGGACAGTGCGTGGGCTTCATCCTGGACCAGTACACGGGCCCGCCCCACGGCATCGAAGCCGATTTCTTCGGCGTGCGGACCTGGTGTCCGAAGGGCCTCGCCATCCTGAACGCCCGGGCAAAGGTTCCGATCTTGCCCATGTACTTGATCCGCACGGAGGCGGGCAGCTACGAGTTCCACTTGGGGGCCGCCCTCCAGCTGCCCGAAGACACTCGCGCGCACGTCGAGGCCTGCAACCGCCTCATCGAGGACTGGGCGCACCGCTACCCCGAGCAGTTCCTTTGGCTGCACCGGCGCTTCAAGGGCGCGGTGGACTATTCGGCTCCCCTTCCGTGGGAAGGCGAAGTCTGAGAGAATCTCGGGATCATGGCTGGGGTTCGTTTCGCCGTTCCGCTCGCGTTCGCGACCCTCGCGGGTTGCGCGTCTTCGCTCGTCTCGCGGGAGGAGATCGACAAGAACATCCAGCCCCCGCCGGAGCTCGCGCAGAAGATCGAAGCCCTCGACCCGGCCACGCTGCCGAGCCCGGCGCCGACGCCCGCTCCGTCTCCCGTCGTCGCCCCCGCGAAGGAAAGCCGCGCGAAGAAGCCGGCTCGCCGCGCGCAGGCCGCCGCCGCTCCCGCCAAGCCGATGCCGACGACGACGGCCCCCCCGTCGCCCGCGACCTGGTCGCCCACGCACTGGCCCTACGGGGTGGGGGAGCGGATCAACTGGGCCATGCGCTGGGGCGTCATCGAAGGCGGTAACATCACGCTGAACGTCGAGGAGCCCAAGGTCCTCGAGGGCGTGCCCGTGCTCCACTATCGCGGCGTCATCAAAAGCTCGCGCCTGCTCGAGTTCGTCTACAAGATCGACGACGAGATCATCTCTTGGGTCCGCTTGGCCGACCACTTGCCCCTGCGCCACGAGATCCACCAGAACGAAAGCGGTCGCCAGGGCAAGCGCGTCGTCGTCTTCGACCCGGAAGGCGCCAAGGCCAAGTTTTTCGCGAAGGCCCGGCTCAAGGACGGCCGCGTCGAAGAGCACTTGCGCGAGGATCCGGTGACGAACCTTGCCCAGGATATCTTCGGCGCCATGTATTTCTACCGCTTCATCGATCGTCGGGACGGCATCACCTTCCCGATCCACGATCGTTGGCGGAACTGGGCCAACCAGCTGACTTATCTGGGCGAAGAAACGATCCGGGTGCCGGCGGGCGAATTCAAGACCCTTCATTACAAATTGCTTCCCCGCGTTCAGGGCTTCCTCGCTCCGCAGGGGGACGTCGAAGTTTGGTTGCGCGACGATCCGACCAAGGTGCTCGTGCGTTTCAAGGCCAAGATCAAGGTCGGTTCGGTCACGGGCGAGCTAACGGATTACCAGCCGGGCCGTCCGATCGCTTTGCCGCTGCCCCGCATGAAGACGCCGACCGATCTGAGCGAGCTTGGCGAAGCGAAGGCCCGCTGAATGTCCGTGCCGTCGTCTTCGTCTTTGGGGTCGCCTTTGCTCACGGTCGTCGTGCTCACGCTGAACGAGGCCGCACGCATCGGCCGCTGCGTGCGCTCGCTACGGGGCTTGCCGCCGCGAACCCGGCTCGTCATCCTGGACTCCTTTTCGAGCGACGAGACCGTGTCGGTGGCCCGCCAGGTTTGGAGCGAAATCGGCGGTTTAGAGGC
The DNA here is from genome assembly GCA_002343545.1 of Bacteriovoracaceae bacterium UBA2428. Lineage (GTDB taxonomy): Bacteria > Bdellovibrionota > UBA2428 > UBA2428 > UBA2428 > UBA2428. The sequence continues at coordinate 1,781 of DDRA01000034.1, read as the reverse complement.
TGACTTTTGTTCGGTACTTGAGGAATGGAGGGGCTTCACGCGGGCCCGAAACCGCAGCCTCGAGCTTTGCTCGACGCCGTGGGCGCTCTGGGTGGACGCCGACGAGTGGTTGAGCGAAGGGCTGGTCGAGGAGCTCGCCTCGCTCCGCGATTGGCCGAACGAAGTCGTCGTGGGTCGGATGCCTCGCCTGAACACTTTTCTCGGACGCGAAATCCGGCACGGGGGTTGGTTCCCCGACGTGAAGTCCCGCGTCGGTCGAGTTGGTCGCGTCGAGTGGAAGGGCGGGCCGCGCGGCGCCGACGTGCACGAGGACCTCGTCGCGATCGGGGACGGGGAGCGTCGCACGATGCGGGGCCTGCTTCGGCACGAGCCTTTTCGCGACGAAGCCGAGCAGCGAGACACGAACGTCCGTTACTCGGCGCTGCTCGCCGCGGGTTTGGCCGAGAAGTGGCGCGACCGCGGTTTCGCGCCCCCCAAGTTCTTCGTGTGGGGCCGCGTCGTTTGGAAGTTCTTTGAGAACTACCTCTGGAAACGCGGCTGTTTGGACGGTCGCCCGGGTTTGCGCTTGGCTTTGGGCTCGGCATGGAGTCTGAAGGAACGCTACCGTAAAGCCTTCGAGATTCGGGAAAGGGGGGCGTGATGGCGGAATCCGTTTTGGTTTTGCAGACGGCCTTCCTGGGCGATTGCATCCTGAGTTTGCCGTTCCTGGCCCGGCTCGCCGAGCTCGAGCCTAACCGCGAGATCCACATCGTCACGGCTCCAGCCGGCGAGGGCGTCTTCCGTCGGGCGCTGGACCGCGGGCTCGCGGGGATGAGTCATCGCACGCGGCTGCTTCTCTACCGGAAGCGGGGCGAGGACGCCGGCTTCCGCGGTTTCTTGGCCTTGGCGTCGCGCGTTCGACGTTCGGGTCAAGTCGAGAAGGCTTTCTGCCTGCAGCGGAGCGCCCGCACGGCCGCCCTCGCGATCGCCTCGAAGGCCCGCGAGCGCATCGGCTTTTCGAGCGGCGCGGCCTCTTATCTCTACACGAACTCGGTCGGTCGGGACTGGAACTCGGGTCGTTCCGAGATCGAAAAGAATCTCGATCTTTTGCGGGCCGCTTATGGTCGCGAGGTCGCGCCCTGGGACCCGCGTACGGCGCCTTCGATTCTGGGCCCAGATGACGAGACGCCGCGGCGCTCGCCCGAAGCCCCCGTGCTCATCGCGCTCGGCAGCCCTTGGCCCACCAAGCGATGGCCCACGCGCCACGCCAAGGAACTCGTCGTGCGTCTCCTGGCGCGCGGCCAAAGGGTCAAGCTCGTGGGAGATCCTTCCGCGGTGCCGCTCGCGGCCGAAGTCCGGGCGGGAATCACGAGCCCCCTCCTCGAGGATCTCTGCGGGCGCACGAGCATCGCGAGCTGGCTGGACGAGATCGCGGCCGCCAAAGTCGTGGTGAGTGGAGACTCCGCGGCCGTCCACGCGGCGAGCGACCTGCGGACGCCCGTCGTCGCGCTCTTCGGCCCGACGCTGCCGGACTTCGGCTTCGCGCCCTGGCGCGCGGGCTCGCTCGCGCTGGGCGTGAGTCACCTCGAATGTCGGCCCTGCCACATCCACGGCCCCAAGGTCTGCCCGCTCGGCCACCACCGCTGTCTCGAGGACCTCGGCGGCGACCACGTCTACAAGCGTCTCCTTCGTTATCTCTAGGGGGCGTCAGGCACTTTTTGGTAGCGCAGCCGCGTTAGCTTTCCTCGCGTTGATTTTGGCGGGCAGAGCCTAACGCAGCTGCGCTACCAAAAAGTGCCTGA
>DDRA01000028.1:2931-5720 GCA_002343545.1 Bacteriovoracaceae bacterium UBA2428 | reverse complement strand
ACTCCAGGCTCACCGGAAACGCGGCCGACGAAACGCGGTAGGCGCTCCTCAGCTTGTACGAGAGCCCGCGCGAGGTCAGGAAGTGGGAGAGATCCGGCAGTTTGAGATTTCCCAAGTAGAAAGGTTGCACCGTAGGATCTCCGCGGAAGACGTAGCGAAATGCGGAAGCCAGGAGAAGCCAGTGGGTCGAGCTCGCCCAACGGGAAACGAGACTTCCCGTCTTGAGGTCCCCCGCCGATATGGCGAAGCCCTTCGCCGAGTAGGCCGCGAGGAGATTCGCGACGTCTCCCTCGGTTCCCCCGCCCGTGTTGTCGACGTAAGACGCGGCGTCTTCCTTGGCCCGCACGTAGCCCGGGTACTGGAGGATGTGACCCCCGCCATCGAAGGCGATACGGTCCTCGATGTGCTCGGCGTAGGATGCCGAGTTGTTCATCCCGCCGGCCACCAGATGGATGAGATAGTCCTCGGGCACGTACTGCGTCGTGATGGGGGTCGTCGTCGTGGCTTCCGCGCCTCGGCCGTAACGCGTGAAGCCACCTCCCCAGAACGAGAAGATGTTGCCGATCCAAGCCTCTTCGCCCCATCGATAAGCGGGGGTACCTCCGACGGCTTTGAGCCGCGACCCGTGACCGAGCTCGTGGTTGGCCACGAAGAAACCGTACTCGAGACGATTCCATTGCCAGTAGAAGAGGCCGCCCAAGGCGAGCCGCGAAATCGGGTGCGCGCCCAGGAAAGTCGATCCCACGAAATCGAACCCCGTCGATACGACGCCGTCGACTTCGATTCCGAAGTTCCAAAAAGCCCTCGCGGAGTTCTGAAAGTATCCGCTGTCGAGACTGAGCTTGGAGAGGGGATTCTTGAACTCGGCGGCACGCGCCGAGACGCCGAGTCCCGCGGCCAAAACCCAGAGGACCCGAAGAAGAGTGCCCCGCTTGGTCGACATGACTCTTAAGTCTAAAGGATAAGCGGAGGCTTCGGGCGAACGTCATAGCTTTGACGATTTGAACTCGCCGCCTTCCGCGCTCTCACGAATAATGGAGGGATGAAAACGCCGCGACCTCTCTCGCGCCGATCGTGGACGCTCCTAACGCTCGCCTCGGGAATCCTCGTCCTCACGGGGGCCGTCTACCTGCTCGCCGAACGCCGCCCGTCCGCCACGGCCATGGACGATCTGTGCAAGGTGAAAGAGAAGGACCGCGCCCGAAGCGGGCAAGGCCTCGTGGGGCTCGCGCGCGAAGGCCTGCCGATCGCCGGGAAGATCGCCGCCGAGAAGGCGGCCAGCCGGGATTCCTTCGACCGCCGGGCGGCGGCCGAAGCCCTCGCGAAAATCGACACCCCCCAATCCCTCGCGATTCTGGGGCGTCTCGCGGCCGATCCCCGCCCCGACGTGCGGCGCGCGGCCCTTCGCGCCCTCGAGCAGAAACGTCCCGAAGATGCTTGGCCCGTGCTGAGACGTCTGCTCGCGACCCGTGACAAAGCGATCATCGGGCCCGCGGACTTGTTGCAGATCTTTCGCTTGGGAGCGTTAAAGGCGCCGGCCCAGGAACGGGATTCGCTCGTCAAAGGGCTCTGGGCGCTTCAAGTCGGCCCCCACGACGATCAACTGCTCGCCGCCCGGGTCGAGGCCCTTTCGCGCGTCGACGCCGCGAACCCGAAGTTCGCCCCGCTGTTGGCCGACGTCTTACGACGTCCGGCGGAAACGCAAAGCGCCCCAAGACGGCGATTTGTATGACCCCAAAGGCATCCGACCTCGCGATCGAAGGTTTCGACTCGCTAAACGGAGGAGTTTAGAGCTTCTGAGTAGACCTTAGCCCATAAAGAAACACGGGGTGAGTCTCCTTGCGGAAAACCCACCCCGTGCTGGGGGAAAAGGAAAGCGCTACGGCGTAAGGACCGTAGCGCCTAAAACAGAGACCGCTTTAGGCGGTCGCGTTCTTCGTGGTCGGAGCCGGAGCCTTCGCTGCGGGTGCGGCCGGAGCCTTGGTGGCTGCGGCGCCCTTGGCGTCGGGGGTCTTGATCGTCGTGGCCGTCTCCGCAGCCTTCGACATCTGAGCGGCCGGCACGAATTTCGGCGTGATGCCGAACTTCTTGTAGAGCTCGCCCGTCACTTCGCGATCAAGGTCGGGGTTCTGACCGAGGTACGCGACCGAGTTGTCACGACCTTGGCCGATGCGCTCGCCCTTGTACGAGAACCAGGAGCCGCTCTTCTCGATGATGCCGTGTTCGGCGCCGAGATCGACGACTTCGCCGAGACGGTTAACGCCTTGGCCATGCATCATGTCGAACTCGGTCTGACGGAAGGGAGCGGCCAGCTTGTTCTTGACGACCTTCACGCGGACGCGCGAACCGATGACTTCTTCGCCTTCCTTGATCGGGCTCACGCGACGAATGTCGAGACGGATCGACGCGTAGAACTTGAGGGCGTTACCGCCCGTCGTCGTTTCGGGGCTACCGAACATGACGCCGATCTTCATGCGGATTTGGTTGATGAAGATAACGGTCGTTTGGCTACGGTTGATCGAGCCCGTCAGCTTACGGAGCGCTTGGCTCATGAGACGAGCCTGGAGACCCACGTGGGAGTCGCCCATTTCGCCTTCGATTTCGGCCCGCGGAACGAGAGCCGCGACCGAGTCGACGATAACAAGATCCACCGATCCCGAACGAACGAGCATGTCGGCGATTTCGAGAGCTTGCTCACCCGTATCGGGCTGCGAGATCAGGACGTCTTCCACCTTCACGCCGAGTTTACGGGCGTAGGTGACGTCGAGCGCGTGCTCGGCGTCGATGAA
>DDRA01000028.1:327-2816 GCA_002343545.1 Bacteriovoracaceae bacterium UBA2428 | reverse complement strand
GCGTGCTCGGCGTCGATGAAGGCGACCGTTCCTCCGGCCTTCTGGCATTCCGCCGCGGCTTGAAGGGTCAAGGTCGTCTTACCGGAAGATTCCGGTCCGTAGATTTCCACGATCCGGCCACGGGGAAGGCCCCCAATGCCGAGTGCGATATCGAGGCCCAAGGAGCCCGTCGAGAACGTTTGGATCCCTTCGTTCAGGGAGTTGCCCGTTCCGAGCTTCATGATGGCGCCCTTACCGAATTGCTTTTCGATAGCACCTAACGCGAGCTCGAGGGCCTTTTGTTTTTCCGGATTCAAAGCCATTTCATTCCTCCTCGGCTAAAATCAAATCTCTTAGTTGAGATTCAAAGTATCCCAGTCCCGCAAACCATACAAGAGTATGGTTGCCTTTTTCGTTCCTTCTTTTTTCAATCAAGTTTCGTGGGGCGCGGACTTCAAGCCCCCCGGGCGATTCTGATCATCTTCTCAAAGTCTTGAAATCGGTCCACTCTCCTTTCGATCCTTGAAAATCCAGGAGATCGCCGAGCAGGAGGCGTGCCACGCCATATGAAGCCATGCGTCACAAAAAACGCCGATTCGCGCGAATGGCCCGATCGGAACAAAAGGGCCATTCCCGATCAACTTCGAGTGCAAAGATGGCCGCTCCGGTTCACCCCTGCTAGCGTCGATCCATGACTTACTCGCAAAGCTGGGACCTGAAGGACTTCTACCCGAACTACGGAGGCCCCGAGTACACGAGCCACTGGGCTTACCTCGAGAAGACGATCTCCGACTTCAAAGCGCAGATCGTTTCGAACGGCGCGCTGACCGAAAGCTCGGCCGCGGACTGGGCGGATTTCTACGATCGTCTCGAGCACTACGGCCTCGAGCTCGGACACATGAGCTCCTACCTGGGTTGCCTCTCCTCGGCCGACGCGCTCAACGACGACTACAAGCGCGATCTCGCGAAGCTCTCGGCCTTCTCGCCCCAGATCGAAGAAGTCATGGAGAAGTTCCAGCTCGTGCTCGGCCAGGCCGAAGAGCGCGACTTCGAAGCGCTGCTCGCGCAACCCAAGACGAAGGACTTGCGTTACAACCTGACGCGCCTTCGCACCCAAGCCCGCCGCAAAATGCCCCTCGAGCAGGAGATGCTCGCCTCGGAGCTCGACGTGAACGGCCTGAGCGCGTGGAGCCGCCTTTACGACTCCGTCTCGGGCAAGCTGAAATTCGAGCTTAAGACCTCCAAGGGCACGCGCACCGTTCCCTTCGCGCAAAAACGCACGCTCCTCGAAGACAACGATCCCGAGGTACGCCTGGGCGCCCTGCGCGACTCGAACGCCGCCATCGCCGAGATCGAAGATGTCTTCGCTTCGGCGCTGAACGCGATCGCGGGCACGCGCCACACCCTTTACGCCCGTCGCGGCATCAAGCATTTCCTCGAGCCCGCGATGTGGTCGGGGGCCTGCGACCAATCCACGATCGAGACGATGTACGACGTCGTGCGCGCCCGCGCCGAAGTTCCCCGCGCCTACCTGCGCCGCAAGGCCAAGGTCCTCGGCGTCAAGCAGCTCGGCTTCCAGGATCTCGATGCGCCGCTGCCGCTCAAGGACTCCGGCCGCTTCGAGTGGAACCAGGGTTGCGAGATGGTGCTCAAGTCCTTCGCGGACTCCTATCCCGCCCTCCACAAGTACTCCCAGATGGCGCTCCAAAAGTCCTGGATAGAATCCGCGCCGAGCGATCGCAAACGCCCGGGGGGCTTCTGCACGGGCTCCGACAAGGTCAAGCAACAGCGCATTTTCATGACCTACGGCGGAAGCCTCGGCGACATCCAGACGCTCGCCCACGAACTCGGCCACGCCTTCCACAGCTGGACGATGCGCGAGCTGCACCCGGCGCGCCTGAACTACCCGATGACGCTCGCCGAGACGGCCTCGACCTTCGCGCAGACGATCGTCGCGCAAGCGCTCGCGAAAGACCCGTCGCTGCCGTCCTCGGTCCACGCGCAGATGCTCACGACGCTCTTGAACGACGGCGCGACCTTCTGCCTGGACATCCAGATGCGCTACGAATTCGAGAAGCGCTTCTACGAAGCGCGCAAAGCCGGCGAGCTCAGCGCAAGCGAGCTTAAGGCCCTCATGGTCGACGTGCAGAAGGAAGTCTTCGGCGACTCGCTCGATCCCGAGCAACTCGATCCCTACTTCTGGGCGTCGAAGCTGCACTTCTACATCGGCGGGCTGAGCTTCTATAATTTCCCCTACAGCTTCGGTTACCTGCTGAGCCGGGCGCTGCTCGCGCGCTTCCGCGAGGAAGGCCCGAGCTTCCTGCCGAAGTACGAAAAGCTCCTCATGCAGTCCGCGAGCGCGACCTGCGAGGACGCCGTGCGCGACTCGATCGGCGCCGATATCCGACGCCCCGAGTTCTGGCACGGGGCCCTGGACGAAATCGAAGGCGACCTCAAGAAGTTCGAAACCCTGAAGATCTAGCTTCGAGAGACGGTACCCGCCGTAAGGG
>DDRA01000028.1:0-216 GCA_002343545.1 Bacteriovoracaceae bacterium UBA2428 | reverse complement strand
ACAAAATCGAGGCCCCCCTAAAGAAGTTCAAACCCCTAAAGATCTAGCTTCGAGAGAGGTTCCCCGCCGTAAGGGCGGAGAGGAGCGGGTGACGCCTTCCTCTCTGCCGATAAACAAGGTAGTACGGCTGCTGGATACGACGGAATTCGTGGAGCACGAAAAGCTCTTTCGACGCGATCTCCCGCTCGACCCCGACCTTGGGGATGACGACGGGAG
>DDRA01000163.1:29920-30465 GCA_002343545.1 Bacteriovoracaceae bacterium UBA2428 | reverse complement strand
CGTGGGCGGCGACCAGCTCGTCGCCTTCGAGGGACGGGTGCTCGGCAAGCCGCGCGACGAAGCCGACGCCTTCGCGCAGATCCGCGCCTACTCGGGCAAGCGCTTCGAGCTCGTGACGGCGATGGGCGCGCTCTGTGGTGGGCGTTACGAATCCAGGCTCCACTTGTCGCGCTACAAAGCCCGGGAGCTTTCGGACGCGCAGATCCGCCGCTACCTCGAGGTCGACCGTCCCTACGATTGCGCGGGGTCCTTTCGATTCGAAGACCACGGAATCCTGCTCTTCGAATCGGTGGAAACGAGCGACCCGCTCGCGAACATGGGGCTCTCGCTCATCTCGCTCGTGAGCCTGCTCGAAGGCTTCGGCTTTGAAATCCCGGGCCCGCTCTGATTTAAGGGTAGCATGACTCGCACGCTCATCGAACGCCCCCGCCGCAACCGCGTCTCCGAATCCGTTCGCCGTCTCGTTCGCGAGACCGAGCTCGAGCCGGGACGCTTCATCCTTCCGCTCTTCGTGAAGGACATCGCGCAGGCCGAGGCGATCGACG
>DDRA01000163.1:29425-29814 GCA_002343545.1 Bacteriovoracaceae bacterium UBA2428 | reverse complement strand
TCGCGCAGGCCGAGGCGATCGACGCCATGCCGGGCGTGCTGCGGCATTCCCCCGAGGGGCTCGTGCGCGAGGCCGAGCGCGCGTGGAAGCTCGGCATCCCCGCCGTCGCGCTCTTTCCCGCGTTGCCGGACTCGCTCAAGGACCCGCGCGGGCGCGAGAGCCTGAACCCCAAGGGGCTGCTCCAGGACTGCGTGCGTCGCCTGAAAGACCGTCTCCCCGAGATGAGCGTCATCACGGACGTCGCGCTTGATCCGTATTCGAGCGACGGTCACGACGGCTTCGTCGAGAACGGCGAGATCGTGAACGACGTGACGCTCGGGCTCCTGGCCGAGATGGCCGTCGCGCAGGCGCGCGCGGGAGCCGATATCGTGGCGCCCTCCGACATGATG
>DDRA01000163.1:18170-29383 GCA_002343545.1 Bacteriovoracaceae bacterium UBA2428 | reverse complement strand
TACACCAGCCACGGGCAGGACGGACTGATCGACCCCGATGACCCACGTGCCTACGTGCTCAACGATGAGACGGTCGAGGTACTGGCCAGGCAGGCGCTGGTACATGCGCAGGCAGGCGCCGACATCGTGGCGCCCTCCGACATGATGGACGGCCGGGTGGGCGCGATCCGCGCCGCGCTCGACGCCGAAGGCTTCACGAAGGTCGGCATCCTCGCTTACTCGGCCAAGTACGCGTCGGCCTTCTACGGCCCTTTCCGTTCGGCCCTCGATTCGGCGCCGCGCGCCGGCGACAAGAAAACCTACCAGATGGATCCCGCGAACCGCCGCGAAGCCCACCGCGAGGTACGCCTCGATATCGCCGAGGGGGCCGACATCGTCATGGTCAAGCCGGCGCTCGCTTACCTCGACGTCATCGCCGACGTGAAGCGCGACTTCGACGTGCCCGTCGCGGCCTACAACGTGAGTGGCGAGTACGCGATGATCCAGGCCGCCGCCAAGCTGGGCTGGCTCGACGAAAAGCGCGCCACGCTCGAAGCCCTGACGTCCATCCGCCGCGCGGGCGCCGACATGATCTTGACTTACTCGGCCGTCAAAGCCGCGGAGTGGTTGGGCTGAAGCCGTTCGTTTCGTCCTAAGCGGCCGTTTTCTCGGGTTGGAGCGAGACGCGTTCCGGCGCGTTTCCTTATTCCAGATTTTCCAGAACGAAGCTTTGGTCGGGCCTTCAGCCCGAGTCTGTTCTTTCCGATGAGCCCGGGTAAACTCGGCTTCGATCCGTTTCGGCGATTTCCGACGTAATGGACATTTTGGGGAGGTCTATGAACTTGAACCGACGATGGGGCTTCATGCTGCTCGCGACCTTGGTCGCGTTGCCGGGCGCGGCCCAGAACAACGAGACGAGACGGCCCGAGATCGCCGCGCAGGCGGACCTCTACAAGCACGCCCGCTCGGAGACGCCGAGGACCTACTCCTTCGCCAAGTCGTCCGCGAAGTATTCGACTTCGTCGTCGGTCGCGAGCGAGTCGAGCCTCCCCGAGGATTTCAGCCCGAAGGAGGCTCCGGCCGACCTCGCGGAGAAACTGCGTCAGCGCTCCTTCCTGCGCCATTTCCGGCGCGGCATGGTCGGTACGCCCGCGCTGCCGCAGAACAAAGTCGAAATGAAGTCGGTCAACCGTTTGGGGGCCGGTGCCTACGCGCGCATGACCCCGTCGCAGCGCCAAGCCGTGCAAAAATCGAAAGCCGGCGCGACCGCCATGGGCTTCAGCCGCGACCTCCGTTCCAACGCGGCCCCCGCGTCCAAGGCGAGCCCGCCGCCGCCGAGCCCGATGGCTTCGTCCTTCGCGGCTTCGAGCTGGAGCTACGACGAACACTACGTCGATTTCGATTACATCGACTACCGGAACAATATGGAGCAGCTCTGGTACACCTACTACGCCCCGATCGGGACGACCCAGATCGCGGTGGACTTTAGCTGGATCGACCTCGAGCCCAACTACGACTTCGTCGAAATCTACGATAAGTACGGCCTCTGCGCGTACTACAGCGGCGACTCGACTTCGTTCACGAGCACGAACTGCTACGGCAACTACGTCGACATCTGGGTCGTGACGGACGGCTCGACCTCGGGGAACATCTACGACGGTTTCAGCATCCGAGGCTTCTACAACTACAGCGAGTCGCTTCCGGGGCGCCCCCCGGTGGCTTTGGGCCTCGCGAGCAGCTACGCCCCGCGCACGGGCGATACGGTGTACTTTGACGCCGGCAGCTCCTACGATCCCGACGGCAGCAGCTACAACATGAGCTACTACTGGACCTTCGGGGACGGCACGACCTCGACTTCGAAGTATCCCTCGAAGCGCTACTCGAGCCCCGGCACCTACCTCGTCGTTCTGCGCGTGCAGGACGAAACGGGACTCTACGACTACGACAGTTTCTACATGACGGTCACGGCCACGCCGCCGAACCCGGACTTCTCGCTGAAGACCACCCCGATTTCCACGACGAGCGACGCCGTCATCTACCCCGTGGCGACGAACGCCACCTCGATGCTGATCGAGTGGGGCGACGGCGAGTCGCTGCCAATCCCGAACTACTCGTACACGTCGGCCGGTTTCCGCCACCGCTACGCGGCGCCCGGCGTGTACCCGATCAAGCTGAAGGCGACGAACTCGGGCGGCACGACGGTGAAGATCGTCAACATCACGGTGACTGGCGAAGAGCAGCCCCCGCGCCTCTACATGTACAATGCGACGGCGGTGAACGCGACCCAGGGCAAAGCTTACGGTTTCACGCCGGGCTTCTGGACGGTCGACGACGGCGCGCTCAGCACCTTCTCGATCGACTGGGGCGGGGGCACGGATCTCGTGGGTTCGATCGAGAACTACACGGCCGCGCAACTCCCCGGAACCCGGGCTTTGGGGAGCTACATGTTCACCCGCCCGCACCAGTACTACAAGATGAACGGCACGGCCAAGCGCTACATCGCGGGTCTCTTTACGATGACCGCCCGCGCGACCGACAACAAAGGCCTGACCGCGACGGTGAACTACGTCTACGCCACGAAGAACGTGAAGCCCGTCGTCACGGCGACGATCACGAACACGTGCGTGACGCAGGCTTGCAGCTTCAAGCAAGGCGGCGTGAAGCCGCTCGAGCAAACGATCTACGACACCGACGGAACGATCTCGAGCTACGGCTGGCAGTTCTTCCGCTCGGATAAGAAAACCTTGGTGGCCGAGTGCCCGACGGTATTGAACACCCGCGAAGCGACGTGCGTGTTCCCCGCTCCGGGCGCCTACCAAGTTCGCCTGCGCGCGGGAGACAACCTGGGGCTCTACACGGACGTCTGGAAAGCGGTCACGGTCACGAACCCCAAACCGGTCGTGGCGGCCGTCACGAAGAGCTGCGTGAGCCGCGCCTGTAACTTCGTCGTGGGGGCCGGCAAGGCCTTCGACGTCGCCGTGAAGGATACGGACGGCATCGCGTCCACGAAGTGGGAGTTCCTCGACAAGACCAAGACGAACGAAGTCTGCCCGGCCGTCGAAGGCTCGCAGACGGCTTCGTGCGTCTTCCCGGACGACGGGACCTTCTACGCTCGTTTCACCGCGAAGGACCGCTACGGCGTCGAGACCGTCGTGCTCCATACGACGGCGATCGCGAACAAGAAGCCCGCGCTCCTGGCCGTCACGAAGAGCTGCGTGAGCCGCGCCTGTAATTTCGTGGTCGGGGCGGGCAAGGCCTTCGACGTGGCCGTGAAGGACCCCGACGGCACGATCGCTTCGACGAAGTGGGAGTTTTTCAACGCCGCGAAGACCGTCAAGGTCTGCGCGGACGTCGATAACTCGCAGACGGCGACCTGCGCCTTCCCGGCGGACGGTACCTTCTACGCGCGCCTCACCGCGACGGACAACTACGGCGGCGTGACGCAGGTCTGGCACACGACCGCGGTCGCCAACAAGAAACCCACGCTGCTCGCCCTGACCCACGTCTGCACGGGACGGAACTGCTCCGTCACGGTCGGCGCGGGCAAGGCCTACGACGTCGCGGTGAAAGACGCCGACGGCACGATCGTCTCGGCCAAGTGGGAGTTCTTCAACCGCGCGCTGACGGCGACCGTTTGCCCCGAGGCGAACAACGTTCAAACGGCGAGCTGCACGTTCTCGGCCGCGGGAACCTACAACGCCCGTCTGACGGTGACCGACAACGATGGCGGCGTGACCCAGGTGGTCCGCGCGATCACGGTCAAGTAAGTCGAATCCAGGATTTTGGTCCAGGGGACCGCCCCGGGCTTCGGCTCGGGGCGGTCTTTTTTTGTGCTTAGCTTTGCGGAGGTCCGAGTTCGGAGGACGCGCGCCCGCCGTCGGAGGCGGATAGCTCCTGGGTCAGGGCGATCGCCTCCTCGAACTCGAGGTGCCGCGCCTGGGCTTCGGCCGCGACGTGGCGCTCAAGTTGGAGCGCTTCCGCGGCTTCTTCGGCCGCGAGCTCGGCCCGCGCGAGGGCTTCGCCCTTGGCGACGTCCAGACATTCCTCGAAGAGACGTTGGCCGACGCTCGTGGGCGAGCTCAGCTCGGCCGAGATTTGTTCCGCCGTAAGGTCGGCTTCGGAGGCGCGTCCCATCGTGCAGCTCGCGACGTTTTCGATTTCGTCGGGCTTGAGTTGCTCCGCCGGCAAGATCGAGGCGATCTGGCGCGCCAGCACGCTCTCCGGGTCGGCGCCTTCGAGCAGGCCCGTCACGCGGGCGGGGCTTCGTTCGGGAAGCGTCTCCGTACGGACCAGGCCCTCGGCATCGTCGACGCTCGGCGCGACGGGGCGGTGGGAATGCAGATGGTAGATCCCGATCGAAAAAACCATCATCGTGAAAGCCAGCATCCTCATGTCCGTTCCCCCTAGACCCTACGCTGCAAGGGAGGGGCCGACTCACGGAAGCTTAACCGGGCGCGGGATTGCGCGGCCTTAGCGGACGCGGGGGCGCGGGGATTGTTTCAGCTGTCTAAAGAATAGACACCAAATGCGCTTAGCGGGCGTTCAGGGCCCGAAAGATGCCGCCGCCTTGGGCCGCGTCCGTGAAGACCCGGTCCCAGAACTGGCGGTGGTAGTCGAAGCGCTCGTTTTCTTTCTTGTAGACGCCCTCGAAGGTGAAGGCGAGCGAATCGTAGGTCTCGAAGTAGTAGTCCTTCGTCGTGCCCAGCGCGGAATAGCCCAGAAGGTCGGGCGCCGTGCCGAAGATGTAGCTGCGTCCAAAAATGGATTGCAGCAGGAGCCCGACTTTTTCGTGGGCGGCCCTGGCCACGGGATCGAGGCGCGGACCGCGGAACGACCAGGGATGCAGGAGCGATCCTTGACAGCAGTGGTAATCCAGCGAGAAGACGAGCTTCGCGTTCGCGTCGGCAAAGTCCTTGGCCAGGAACTCCGCGAGTTGCTGGCTTTCGGGTTGCCGGAAGCCGACGTGGCCACCCGCGCGGATCGAGAAATCCCGGTTGAGGTCGACGCCGCGGGCGTTCCCGCGCTCGTCGGCCACGTAGCCGTCCGCGTTGAAGACGGGCAGGGCGTAGACGATGCCGCCACGATCGAGGAAGGCCGTCACCGAGTTCTCGCTCGGGCTTTCGGCTTGGGTCATGATCCAGTCGACGAGCTTGTCCTCGACGCCGAGGTACTCGTTGCCGTGCGTGGCGCCCGAGAAGAGCACGGCGGGTCGGCTGAGCTCGGAGCGAAGGCGCAGCGGCGAGGGTCGCCGCGCGCGGCCGCCCCGGATGCCGGCTTCCTTGGCGATGCGCAGGAGGAGAAGGGGGCGACCTTGGATCGTTTGACCCACGACGACCGTGCGCGCGAGCTGCGGGGCGCGGGCCGCGTGCGCGTTCAGTCGCGCGTGCAGGTCTTCGAGTTTGGGCCCCTCAAAACCGGAATCGCTTTCGATCGCGACGCCGCGCCGAACGGGGTGGGTCGAGAGATTCGGTCCCGGCGGCACGGGGCGGGCCTCCGCGCTCGTGGCGAAGGCCAGAACGATCGAAAGCGCGGCGGCGTGGGCGAAGTCGAGTCTCAACATCGGGCCATGCCAAGCCCGAAGCGTGCTTCAGTCAAGGCATGGCGAGATCTTTGGGCGCGACGCGTTTGCGCCTTACCAGCCAAGCACGTGCGCGAACATGAGCGGGGCGACGATCGTCGCGTCCGACTCGATGACGTGCTTGGGCGTGTCGACGCCGAGCTTGCCCCAGGTGATCTTTTCGTTCGGGACGGCGCCCGAGTAGGAGCCGTAGCTCGTCGTCGAGTCGCTGATCTGGCAGAAGTAGCCCCAGAGCGGGACGTTCGTGCGCTGAAGATCCTGGTGCAGCATCGGCACGACGCAGATCGGGAAGTCGCCCGCGATGCCGCCGCCGATCTGGAAGAAGCCGATCGAGGACTTGCCCGAACGCTCCGTGTACCACTCCGCGAGCTTCATCATGTATTCGATGCCCGTGCGCACGGTGTGCACGTTCTTGATGTCGCCCGTCATGACGTGGCCCGCGAACATGTTGCCCAGCGTGGCGTCTTCCCAGCCCGGCACGAACATGGGCAGGTTCTTTTCGGCCGCCGCGAGGAGCCAGCTGTTCTTGGGGTCGATCTGGTAGGACTTCTTGAGCTTGCCCGAGAGGAGGATCTTGTAGAAAAACTCGTGCGGGAAGTACTTCTCGCCGGCCTTGTCGGCCTTCGTCCACTCCTCGAGAATCTCGTTCTCGATGCGGCGCATGGCTTCCATCTCGGGAATGCAGGTGTCCGTCACGCGGTTCATGTGGCGGTCGAGGAGGTCCTGCTCGTCGGCCGGCGTGAGGTCGCGGTAGTTCGGGATCCGCTCGTAGTGTTCGTGCGCGACGAGGTTGAAGACGTCTTCTTCGAGGTTCGCGCCCGTGCAGCAGATCGCGTGGACTTTGTTCTGGCGGATCATCTCGGCGAGCGAGAGGCCGAGCTCGGCCGTGCTCATCGCGCCGGCGAGCGTAACGAACATCGAGCCACCCGCGTCGAGGTGGGCGGCATAACCGCGCGCGGCGTCCTTAAGGGCGGCCGCGTTGAAGTGGCGGTAGTGGTGCTCGATGAATTGGGTGACCGGTCCTTTTGCGCTCATGGGCCCCTCATAGGTCCAGTGGCTTTTCAAATCAAGTCGTTCGGATCGCCGCGGGCCACCAAAAGAAGGCGCTCGATGGCGTGGAGCCGGAAGGGCGCCTAGAATGGCGCTGCCCATGCTCTCCCCGCTACCCATCGACGCCGTTCTTCCCGAGATCGAAGCGAGCTTGCGCGCGTCTCCGAATCTCGTGCTCGTCGCGGAGCCGGGCGCGGGTAAGACGACGCGGGTGCCCGCCTTTTTGCTCGAGCGCGGGCTCGTGCCCGACGGGCAAAAGATCCTCGTGCTCCAGCCCCGTCGTCTCGCGGCCCGGGCCGTGGCCGCGCGCATCGCCGAAGAGCGGGCTTGGGAACTCGGGGGCGAGGTCGGTTACAACGTGCGCTTCGAAAGCCGCTTTCGGGCTTCGACGCGTTTGCTCGTCATGACTGAAGGGATCCTCACCCGGCGTTTGCTGACCGATTCGGAGCTGCGCGACGTGGGGGCCGTGGTCCTCGACGAGTTTCACGAGCGGAGTCTCCACACGGACCTTGCGCTCGCGCTCCTCAAGGAGATCCAGGGCGCGCTGCGCCCCGACCTCAAAATCATCGTCATGTCGGCCACGCTCGAAACTTCGCGGTTGGCCGAGTACTTGCCCGACGCGCGCGTCTTGAGCTCGGCGGGGCGGGCCTATCCCGTGCGGACTTTCCGCAATCCCGAGCTCGGACCCCGCGACCGCGCGCCCGACATCGGGGCGCAGGTCGAGCGCGCGATCGCCGACTTGCGTCGCGAGCAAGACGACGGGGGCCACGCCCTCGTTTTCTTGCCCGGCGTGGGCGAGATTCGCCGCGTGGCGGATCACCTGGGCGGGGTGGCCGCTCTGCGGGGCTTCGAGATCTTCGAGCTCCACGGCAGTCTCGGGTTGGCGGAACAGGCGCGCGTGCTCGCCCCCGCGAAGCCCGGCCAACGGCGCATCGTGCTCTCGACGAACATCGCCGAGACCTCGCTCACCGTGCCGGGCGTGACGATGGTCGTCGATTCGGGGCTCGCGCGCGTGCTGCGCTTCGATCCCGCGCGCGGCTTCGATCGCCTCGAAGTCTCCCGCATCTCACGGGCGTCGGCCACGCAGCGCGCGGGCCGTGCCGGTCGCGAACGCCCCGGCAAAGTCTTTCAACTTTGGTCGGCCGAGGAGAACGCCCGCCTGCGCGATTTCGAGGATCCCGAGATCCGTCGCGTCGGGCTTTCGGCCACGCTGCTCTTGCTCGCAAGCTGGGGCGTGCGCGATTTCGCGGGCTTCGGGTGGTTCGAGGCGCCCAAGTCGGCCCAGATCGAGACGGCCGTCGCGGAATTGCGCGGACTGGGCGCCCTCGACGCGAAGAACGCCCTCACGGCGCGCGGCGAACGTTTGCGCGACTTGCCTCTGTCGCCTCGCTTTGGCGTGGCCCTCCTGAACGGAGCCGAACGGGGCGAGGCCGCGCGCGTGGCGCTCGCGCTCGCCCTGCTCGAGGAAAAAGACCCGGTTTACGATTTGGGACGCCTGCGTGGCGTCGTCGCGTCGGAACGGGAATGCGATCTGGAATTGCGCCTCGAGGCGATTGAACTTGCCGAAGTGCGCTCGCCGCGCGAATTGGGGATCGACGCGAACTCGCTGCGCCGCGTTCGGCAGGTCGCCCAGGATCTCGAACGCTCGGTTTCGGGCCGTGATCGCCGGGCGTCCACGGGCGAGGTTCCGATCGCCGAACTCCTATGGCCCGCGTTCTCGGATCGGCTCTGCCGTCGTCGCCAGGCGGGCGGCGAGAAGGCCGTCATGGTCGGGGGTCGCGGCCTCGCGCTCTCGCCGGATTCCGACGTGCGCCGCTCGGATTACTTCCTCGCGCTCGACTTGCTCGACACCGGGCAGAAAGCGGAAAGTCGCGTGCGTATCGCCTCGGGGTTGAGCTTCGAGGAGCTGCAAGCTTGGGCGGGCGCCGAAGTGCGCGAAGAAATCCGGCTCGAGCTCGGCGAGGACTTCAAGCCGGCGGCGCAGCGGAGCGTGCGCTTTCGCGATCTCGTCTTGTCGGGTCCCTTTCCGACTCCGCTCACGAAGGACCTCGCGGCCCACGCCGACGAAAAACTCGTCGACGCGCTCGTGCGCGAGTGGCCACGCTTCGTGGCGGCGCAGTCCGCGCTCGCGGGCTACCTCCTTCGTCGCGAGTTCGTGCGGAGCTTCGTGCCCGAAGCGGGAATCGCGGAGCTCGATGAGACGGTCCTGGGCGAATGGGCCGAGGCCTTGGTGGGCGCGCGTGGAAATCAAAGCCTACGTGATATCGACGCCTGGTCGATTCTCTCGGGCCTGCTCCCGCGGGCCGAGCGTCAAGCGGTCGAGGCCGAGGCGCCCGACCGACAGCTCGTGCCTTCGGGGCGGGAGATGCGTCTCGAATACGGAACGGATCTCAAGACGGTGACGTGTTCGGTCAAGCTCCAGGAACTCTTTGGCCTCGCGGAGTCGCCCAAGATCCTGCGGGGGCGGGTGCCACTTACCCTGGAGCTTCTCTCGCCGGGTCAAAAGCCCGTGCAGGTCACCCAAGACCTCGCGAGCTTTTGGCAGAACGGCTATCCGGAAGTGCGTAAGGAGCTCCGCGCGCGCTATCCGCGCCACCCTTGGCCCGAAGACCCTTGGACGGCCACGGCCACGCATCGCGCGAAGCCCCGCGGGACTTAGCTCAGCGCAGCCGAAACGCCGCCGTCACGGCAAGGTTCACGCGGGTCTTCGCCCGCTCGATCGTGGGGCCCGCGTCCATCTCGGCGCCGCCGAAGCGTTGGACCTTGGCGAAGGCCTGAAAGGCTTGCGGGGCTTCGACCGAAGCAGAGTCTTCGCGGATGCTCTCGACGGGGCCGAGTCCCGCGCCGGCCGCGCCCGCGAGCTTCTGCGCTTTGTCGCGCGCGTTGCGGAGCGCTTCCTCGAGACAATCGAAGCGGGCCTTGTCGAGTGCGCCCGTCGAGACGTGCGAGCCGAGCCCGCCCACGTCGCGGATGCCTTCCTGCACGGCGATCGCGATGACTTTTGACGAGAAGGTGAAGTCCGAACTCACCACGCGAAGTCCCGCGCGCGCCACGAAACCGCGCGAGACGCGCGTGCCCTTCTGCCAATCGAAGTCCTCGTTCAGCGAGAACTCCGTGGTTTCGAGTTCGAGATCGGCCGGCGGTTTGTCGCGGATCTTTTTGCGCAGACGCTCGAAGGCGTCGGTGGCTTGTTTGGCGGCCGTGGTCGCGTCCTTGTTTCGGAACTCCGCGGTGAAACTGATCGAACTGCGGTCGGGCAGCAGCTCGCGCGTGCAGTTGCCGCTCACGGTGACGGTGCGGGGGGCGTCGGCGCGGACGTCCAAAGCAAGGATCGCGAAAGTGGCGAGCGCGAGGAATGACTTCATGGGCCTAGTCTAAGCGGCCCCCCCAGATTGTAAACCCTCCGGGAGCGGCTCTAGGACATCGCGTGGAGCCCCGCGACCGCGAGCGGAATCCAGGCGAGCGCGAGTAGCGTGCTGATGAGCACGAGGAGCGCGGCTTGCTCGGGCTCGGCGTCGAGTTCTTGGGCGTAGGCGACCGTATTGGCGGCCAGCGGCATGAACGCGACGAAGAGAAAACCACGGCCCAGGACCGAACTCGCGGGCGAGCCGAGCCAAGGCGTCGCGCGCCGTCCGTCGAGCCAAAGGACGAACATGGCCACGAGGGGCCAAAGCAAAAGCTTTCCGCCCAAGGTGCCCGTGAGGAGTCGGAGCGAAAGATTTGGTCGTCGATCCCGAATGGCCGCATCGAACGCGAGGCCGACGAGCATGAGCCCGAGCGTCGTGTAGGCGCCGCGCAGGATCGTGAGCGTGTCGACGAGCGGCGCGGGCAGGGGATCTTCGCGGAGCAGTCGGACGAGGATGCCGCCCGCCGTCGCTTAGAGCGCCGGGAGGCGAAGGAGTCGCGCGAGGGCCTCGCGTGGGGTCGAGCGTCCTCGCGCCGTCACGTAAAAGCCCACCGTATTCTCGAAGAGGGTGAAGCCGATCGACAGCAAGACGGCCGTGGAAAAGGCGCTCTCGCCGAAGATCGCCACGGCGGCCGGAATGCCAAAGTACCCGGAGTTCGTGTTCCCCACGGCGAAGGCCATGAGGTTGCGCCGGGGCCGCGGCACCCTCGAGCCGAGGGCGTAAACGATCGCGCAGACGAGGCTCGCGAGTCCCCACGTCAGCAGCGGCAGCAGCAGAAACGACGCCGTGCCTTCGCGATCGATCGGCGCCGTCGCCGTGCCGTAGAAGAACACGCAAGGCGCCACGACGAAGATCGCGAGACGCGCGACGCTCCCGCGCTCGACCCCGAAGTGCCGACCCGCGACGAAACCGAGGCCGACGAGACCCAAGAGCGGAAGGGGTTTGGCGAGGAGGACAGAATCCATGCGAAGTCCTGACTCCGTGTCTTAGCATTCGGCGGCCCTTCGCCGTAGTGTCGGCCCCACGGATTTCTTCTCCGAAGGAAATGAGTATAGGATGATCGCACGTATGGCCGACAAAAAAAGCCCCAAAGATAGCCGGGTCGTCATGACCGAGATGGTTTTGCCCCAACACACGAACGCCCTGGGCGGCGTCTTCGGGGGCGTCGTCATGTCGTGGATGGACATCGCCGCGGCGAT
>DDRA01000163.1:0-18032 GCA_002343545.1 Bacteriovoracaceae bacterium UBA2428 | reverse complement strand
CCATTCGGGCCGCACCTGCGTCACGGCGAGCGTCGACGAACTTCACTTTCTGCGCCCCATCCGCAAAGGCTTCATCGTGAACATCGAGGCCGTCATCACGGCCGTGCAGAATACGAGCTGCGAGGTGCGCGTCACCGTGGGCGCCGAGAACATGATCACGGGCGAGCGCTTCCACACCGCGCGCGCTTTCATGACCTTCGTCGCGCTCGACGACACGGGACGGCCGGTCGAAATGCCGCCGCTCGGGGCCGAAACGCCCGAAGAGAAGAAGCACATGAAGGAAGCCAAGGTCCGCGCGGAGCACCGCCGCAAGCTCAAGAACGCGCTCGGCAAGGTCAAGCTGGAGGCCTAAGCGTGGCCGTTCGCTTCGCGCCTTCGCCGACGGGCCGTTTTCACGTCGGGAACTTGCGCACGGCTTGGGTGAGTTGGCGCTGGGCCCGCACGCTTGGCCGACCTTGGATCGTCCGCTTCGAAGACATCGACGGGCCGCGCGTGGTGCCGGGGGCCCGCGAAACCCAGCTCGCCGACATGGCCGCGATCGGATGCGTCCCGGACCTCGTGCGGATCCAGAGCGAACGGATTTCCCGCTACTTCGAGTTCGTGCACGAGCTCTGGCGCCGCGACGACGTCTACCCCTGTTTTTGCTCGCGCGCCGAGGTCGCCGCGCACCTCGCGGGCCTCGCGTCGGCGCCCCACGCGCGTCCGCCCCTCTACGACGGTCGCTGTCGTCATCTGAGCGTTGCGAAGCGTCAATCCTTGGCGGCATCGAATCCCAAAGTCGGATGGCGCCTACGCTCCCGCCTGTCGGCCGAGGGCTTTCACGACCTGCCGCTCGCGCGCTCCCGCTACGGGGAGGCGGGCCCCGTTCTCGCGGACTTCGTGCCTTCCTACAACCTGGCCTGCGGCCTCGACGACTTGGAGGAAGGCTACGATCTCGTCGTGCGGGCGTGGGACCTCGAAGAGGCCCTCAAGGATCAACGCCAAATTGCCGATTTCTTGGAGGGGAAACCGCGCTTGCCCGCCGTCTTCCACGCCTCGCTCGTCGTGCACAACGACGGTCGGCGCCTGGAGAAACGAAGCCGGGGCGTCACCTGGCCCGAGCTCTCGGCTTCGGGTTGGACGGGCGGGCGGCTTCTCGAACGTTTCGAGGCGAGCGTCGCGGAGACCTCGTTCGTTCCTGCGGAAGCGGCGGTCGGGGGCGAGCGGCGGCGGACTTTGTCGCTCGCGGATTTGGGAATTTAGCGACTCGCCTCCGTGGCGGGTCACGGAGGACGCGGATGAAAAAGCTCTTCGTTTGGCGCGGGGTCTCGCTCGGCGCCTGCTTGGCGATGGGTCTCTCGGTTCGGGCCGACCCGACCCGCCGCATCGACCCGCTCGATGCCTTCTGCGCGCGCAAGGGTTTCGGTAACGCCGATCCGACGGCGGCCTTCGCCAAGCTCCCCCGGGAGCGCGTGATGGCCTACCGGCAAAAGGATTACCGTTTTCACGATCCGATGGCCGATTACTCGCTCGGAATCATGCTCGACGTGACGCTCAAGCAGATCCAGTGGTCGATGTTCGCGCCGGAGAAGCTCGAGGAGTTTCGCCGAAACATCCGCGCCGCGCGCGCGGAAGTCGAAAGGGAGCCGGGCATGGGCGCCTTCGACCCCGAGCCGAACCAGTACCACGCGGCCGCCAAGCTGGCCGAGGTGCGCCGCCGCCGCGCCCTCGCGCTCCTGACGCCTTCGTTGAAGGACGCCGGCCTCGAGACGGAGGCCGCCGAGGCCGTGCGCGAACGCATTCTCTCGGGCGACGCGAGCATCGAGGGCGAGCGCAATCCCATTCGGGTCGACGCTTTCGTCGCCATGCTCCTGCAGGTCATCCGCGAAGAGTCGTCGCGGCGTCCACCGCGCGCGGGGGAAATCCACGCGTGGTCCGACGAATACCGCTGCGGCCACTACCGTCGCGCGCTCTTCCGCGGCTCCAAGCTGCTCGGCGCGCTCGGCCGCGGCGATACCTGGCGTTACCTCCGCACGAATCACGACGACGCCTTCCGCGCCTGGCTTAGCCAGCAGGCGCCCTACGGCGTCTCGCCCGACAAGCTCTTCCGCGAGGCTTACCGCCGCGCGGACGGCGACGTCTACCTCGCGCTGCTCTCCATCCAAAACGTCTTCGCGCGCTACTGGACCGTGCCGAAGCGCGACGATCTCAAGCACGTCGCCTCGCTCGCGCCCGTCTTCCACCAGCTCGGCGTGGGGGCGGACCACATGGGGCCGCTCTATCACTTCTGGGGCATGGTGCTCTACGGGTACGCGGAAGGCGCCATCGCTTCGAGTCTCATCGGGCGCATCGAGGGAATCGGGAGTCAGATCATGAGTCGCGGGGTGCCGGAACGGCAGGAAGACCACGCGAACCTGACGGGGGGCTGGATCGGAGCGGCGCTCCGCAAGGCCGTGGCGAAGGGGGCTTTTCTCTCGGATCCTCCGAACGCCCAGGCCACGGGCGCTTCGAGCTATCTCTCGGGCGGAGAATCCTTCGGCCCGGGCCTCCGCCGGATGGCGAAGAACCCGGACCTCAAAGGAAACGTGCCGAATCGCTAGGTCGGGGCGGGTCGCGACGTCTTAGGGCGCGACGTCGACGAGGAGCTTGTGGACGTTCAGCCGTCCGCCCGTCGTCGTCTTGCCTTCGAACGCCGGCTTGCGGTCGACCGTGCGCAGGATCGCGGCCTTGAGGCGCGAAGCCGTGAGGCCCGGGTTGTAGGCCAGCGCGAGGGCCGCGGCGCCCGCGACGTGCGGCGACGCCATCGAGGTTCCGCTCAGCGAGCTGTACTTGTTCCCGGGGTAGGTCGACGTGATGTCCTGGCCGGGGGCGGCCAGGTGAACGCTGTTGCGTCCGAAGTTCGAGAAGCTCGCGAGCGCCTCTTGGCGGTTGCTCGCGGCCACCGAGAGAATGTTGTCCGAGTCGTAGCTCGCCGGGTAGGACGGACGACGATCGTTGTCGTTCGTCTCGTTGCCGGCCGCCGCCACGAAGAGCACGCCCGCGGCGCGCGCGCGCTCGATCGAGTCGCGCAGAGCTTCGGAGTAGCCGCCGCCGCCCCAGCTGTTGTTGAGGATCTGCGCGCCGTTCTGCACGCCCCAGTCGATGGCGCGGATGGCGTTCGCGGTGGTGCCGCTGCCGCGGTTGTCGAGGAAACGCAGGCCCATGAGGCGCACCTTCCAGGCGACGCCCGCCACGCCGACGCCGTTGTTGCCGACGGCCCCGATCGTGCCGGCGACGTGCGTGCCGTGGCCGTTTCCGTCCTGCGGCGTGAAGTCGCTGTCGACGGCGTCGAAGCCGTAGATCGTGGTGCCGTTGTTGTCCTTGCTCCAGAGGTTCGCCTTGAGATCGGGGTGGGTGACGTCGATACCCGTATCGACGATGCCCACGACGACGTCGCGCGATCCCGTCGAGAGCTTCCACGCGAGGGGAGCGTCGATGTCGGTGTCGCTCGAGTTCGTCATTCCCCAGAGCGATCCGAGCTGCGGATCGTTCGGCAGGACGCCGCCGTTCTCGGGCGTCGGCGGGGTGGGAGTCGGCGTCGGCGTGGGGGTCGGCGTCGGCGGCTTCGCGCCGGCGGCGATACGCCAAATGTAGTTCGGTTCGATGAACTCGATGTCGTCGCTCGCGTCGAGCGATTGCACGCGCATCTCGGTGTCGCCGCCGCGACCGCGCAAGAGAAAGACGCCGTCTTCCGGCACGAGCGCCTCTTCGACGGGCACGCCCGACTGCTCGAGGGTCTGGATCTGCGCGAGCTGGCTGCGGCGCGCGCTCGAGCGGAACTTGACGATGTACTCGCCCGGCACGCTTTCGACGCCGTCGAGGTGGGGACGCACGCGGCCGCCCTGCGGGGCGACGGCTTCGGCGACGCCGAGACTCGCGAGGAGCCCCGTCGCCAACGCGATCGGTTTGGAACGTAATGCTTTCATGTGGTGTCTCTCTCCCTTGACCCCGTGTTGAGGAACCTCATTAGGCTAGAGGGCCGCGAGGTCGGAGCGTCAGAGGGAAATTTGGCTTAACGAGACTTACGCGCGCCGGGATTCCGTCGACGCGCGCGCGTTCCGTCGGGTGGAACGCGCGACGACCGCCGATCTAAAGGTCGAAGATCTTTCCGGGATTCAGGAGATTTTTCGGATCGAAGGCGCGCTTCACCGCGCGCATCGCTTCGATCTCGCGCGGATGTCGGGAATACGTCAGGTAAGTTTTTTTCAGGAGTCCGATGCCGTGTTCGGCCGCGATGCTCCCGCGCTTCGACTGGACGAGCGCGAAGAGCGGATCGTTCGCGCGCTCGCACGCGTCGAGGAAAGCCTTGCGAGCTTCCGGCGCGCTCTTCGCGGGATGCAGGTCGCGGCGGAGCACGTTCACGTGGATGTTGCCGTCCCCCACGTGCCCGAAGAGATAGAGTTCCGCGCCCGGGTACCAGGCCGGCGCGCGCTCGACGAGTTGCGCGAGAAAGTCCGCCATCTCGGGGAGCGGCAGCGCGAGGTCGTTCTTGTAGACGATGCCGAGCGAGCCGAGGCTTTCCGTGATGGTCTCGCGGAAACGCCAAAGCTGTTTGGCCTGCTCGCTGCTCGAGGCGATGACGCCGTCGACGACGAGGCCTTCGTTGAAGAGCGTCTCGAGGCCGGCTTGCAGGCTCTCGTCGCTGACGTCGGCCGTACCCTCGACGTCGACGAGCAAGTAGGCGGGCGCGGGCGTCTCGAAGGGCGCCGCGAATTTCTGCACTTCGAGGACGGTCCGCAAACAGGCCTCCGAGAAGATCTCGGCGGCGAGCAGCGGCCAGGCCCGGCGGCGGAAGATTCCCACGGCGCGCACGGCCGAGGGGATGTCGCGCAGGGCGAGCAGCAGCGTGCGCGCGGGCTTCGGAAGGGGAGCGAGCTTGAGCGTGGCCGCCGTGATGACGCCGAGGGTGCCCTCGCTGCCGATGAGGAGGTGTCGGAAGTCGTAGCCCGTGTTGTTCTTCTCGAGCTCGCCGTTGAGCTCGAGGAGGCTGCCGTCCATGAGCGCAACCTGGACGGACTGCACCCACTGGCGGGCATGTCCGTAGCGAATGACCCGCAGGCCCCCGGCGTTCGTGGCCAGGTTGCCGCCGATATGGCAGCTGCCCTTCGAGGCGAGCTCGACCGGCCAAAAGAGGCCGTGCGCGCGCCCGCGCTCCTGGACGGCTTCGTTCACGACGCCCGCGCCGACGCGGATGCTCTGCAGCTCCGGCCGGCATTCGCCGAGCGTCCGCAGTCGCTCGAGGTTGAGCACGACTTCGCCGCGCGTGGCGACGGCGCCGGCCGCGAGACCCGTACGGCCGCCCGAGGGCACGACGGCGACGTCGTGCTCGTTGCAGGCGGCCAGGATCGCGGCGACTTGCTCGGCCGTTTCGGGCCAGACGATCGCCGAAGCTTTCGTTTCGTGCAGGCGCGTCCAATCGCGCGCGTATTCGACGAGGTCGGGCCCTTCCGTCGTGATTCGGAGCGTTGGGTATTTCTGTCGTAGATTTTCAAGGAATTTCACGCGTTGACCTCTTCCCCAGGCTACGGTCAGCTTCCCGGGAAGGGAACTAGGAAGGGTGTCGGAAACTTGTTAGGTTGGGCCCGGATGGAAAAGATCGCCGTTGGCGCCGAGACTCCGCTCAAGCTCGTCGTGGCGACGCGGCGGGGGCCCCTCGTTTTGGGCTGGAGTTCGCGGGGTTTGGACTTCGTGGACTTGCCCGAAGAGCCCCTCGAAATCGAGACGAGCAAGGCCCGCCACGAAGCCCGCCTGGCCACGGCCCGCGAATGCCCGCCTTGGGTGCTCCACCTCGTGCCGCGCATCGAGGCCTACTTCGAAGGGTCGGCCGTGGAGTTTCGGGACGTCCCCGTGGACTTTTCGGGCTACACGGATTTCACGCGTCGGGTTCTCGAGGAAACGCGGCAGCTTTCCTACGGCGAGACCTGTCGCTACCGCGATCTCGCGTCCCGCGTGGGCCAACCCAAGGCCGTGCGGGCCGTGGGCCGGGCGCTCGGCTCGAACCGGACGCCGCTCATCATCCCTTGCCACCGCGTGCTCGCGATGTCCGGCCTGGGGGGCTTTTCGTCCCGCCGCGGTCCCGAGACAAAACGTTTTCTTCTCGAGCTTGAAGGCGCCCTCGTTTCCGACGAAGCTTCGCTGAGTTTTTTTTGATCGAAAAGTGAAAGGCAAGCTCGTGTCGCTTCTGCGTTTGGCCCTCTCGGGTTCTCTCTCCCTTGTGTTTTCGCTCGCCGCCGTCGCGCAAACCGGGCAACTGGACCCGCCGCGCCGCCGTGGCACGGTCTTCCGGGCCTGGGACGCGCGCGCGCACTTCGACGCGGGTTTTCCTCCGGCGTTGAGCGCGCAGGTCTGGCTCGGATGGTCGCGACGCTTTCGCATCTTCGATATCAATGCGTTCGATCGTATCGACGACCTCGTGGACGATTACGCCTACGGCTACATCCGGCCCCACATCCGCGCGCTCACCGCTTTCCGGGCCCATCAACTCGACGTCCGGACGGATCTCTACCCCTTCTCCTTTTTTGGTTTCACGCTCGGGGGAGTCGCCTCGGCGCTCGCCTTCGACGGGATCGAGAACTTTCGCCGCTTTTCGGGCTACGCCTGCGGCACGCCGATCTCGTGCAGCGGCTTCAACAACGTCTTCTTCGTCGAAAGCAAGTTCAAGTGGGCGGCCTGGGGCGGCAACATCTTCGGCGAGTTTTTGCTGCGCTGGGATTGGGCTTCCTCCGACGCGAACACTCCGCTCCGCTACGACACGGCGACGGGGCTTCCCTTCCAGGCGTCGGGCGATCGCGGCTTCGAGGCCTGGGCCGTCGTGGGCCATCGCATCGACGATCGTTCCTCGGTCGCGACGCGGTGGCGCCGTTACGGGTGGCGCGATTCCGACGCCATCCAGCACGATCTCGGGGTGAGCTACGCCTACTCGTGGGACAACCCCTGGTCGGGCGGCATCGAATTCAAACAAAGCTTCCGCAACCAGACCTTCCACGCGGGCGCCATCGGCCTCCGCGCGACCTACGAGTGGCGCGAATCCCCCGAACCCCAGTAAAAGCGCCAGACGCCTTCCTTAGCGGAGCAGGTCTTGGCAGGCGGAGACGTCCAGGTCGAAGACGTGTTGGAACGAAACTCGGTTGAAGACCTTGCCGGGGTTGAGAAAGGACGACGCGCGGTAGACGTAGCGGCCGTCTTCGTAGGTCTGGCGCCAGAGGCTCGCGTCCGGCGTTTCCATCCAGAACGAGAGCGTGAGATAGGTGCCGTGCTCGGGCCAGCGCGGCGATTTGCGCCCGACGAAAACGTATTCGGCGACGGATCCGCGCGGCGCCACGTCTTGCCGTATCGACGGGCCCGAGATCAGGATCTCCCCCGGCGCGAGAAGATTTTCGGGCGCCTGGCGACGGAACTCGCGCGTGAGGCACTGCGCGACGGGTTGCGACGCGTTCTCGATCGGCGTGACGACGGGGTCGGGAATCTCGGAAAGCGGCGAAGCCGCGAGCGAGAGCGCGAAGAACGGGGCGGCGAAAGTCATGGCGTTTCCTCCGTGGCGCGCAAGCGGCGTCCCGATCCGAGGCCCGGGTAAAGGCGATGGTTCGCGCCGGGCGCCGAGTAGCCGTTCACGAAAAGTCGCCTCGCGTGGCGCGATTCGTTCGGGCGACTGCCGTGCAGGGTGTAGGGGTGTAGCAAAATCAGGTCGCCGGCCCGCGCCGTGACCGCGACGTGCGAGTCCGGGGATTGACCGCGCATACCCTCGCCGTAGTTGAAGGCGCCGCTCTGCACGCGGCCGCGTTTGGCGCTGCCCGGAACCACGAGCAAGGGCCCGTTCTCGGCCGTCATGTCGTCCAAGCACAACAAGGTCTGGACGTAGGCGCCGCGACCGTTCACGTCGACCCAGTCGCCCGGGCGTTTCTCGCGGTGCTGCACGTCTTGGTGCCAGTCGAAGGAAACCCCGTCGCCCGGCATCTTGTAGTGCGCCTGGCTGATGAGCTGATCCATCTCTTTAGAGCCGAGCAAGCGACCCGCGAGCGCGAGCAGGCGGGGATGCCGGCCGACGCGCTCGAGCCGCTCGTCGGCGCCCGCGCACCAGACGATGCGATGGACGTTCACGTTCTCGCCGCGCCGGCCGAGCACGAAGAAGCTGCCCCGCCACGTTTGCGTGAGGCCGAGCTTGAGCGCCTGCGCGTGCAGCCGATCGAAGGCGTCGCGCATTTCCGAGATTTCGCGATCGTCGAAGAAGCGCGGGGCGACCGCGTAGCCCGTCTCGAAGAACTCCTTTTCGAGTTGGGCGAGGGAGTCCTTGGCCGACATGCTCCCCATTCTCTCAGAGCGCCGTCGTTCCCGTCATCCGTCGACCCCGCCTCCTTTTGCCGCCGGGGCGGCAAGAATTTGGCGGGGTCGACGGGGCCCGGGCGGCGGTCTCGGTCCTAACGACGGCCCGGACTAGCGCCAGAGCTCGGGATGCAGCTGGTACAAGATGCCGCTCATGGTCTCGGCGCTCTTGAGCATCGTCGCCTCCCGAATCGAGACGCCCATACCGGGCAACACGCTCTGCGCGGCGCCCGCGGCGTCCTCCGGCAGGACCTTGCCGAGCAGCTCCGTGGCCGCGTTGATCGCGAGCTGCGCCGTGGGCGCGCCGCGCACCAGGCGGGCGAAGCGCGAGGTCTCGAGCCCGACCTGCTCGGGGCTGAGCCCGGCCTCGACGAGTCCGAGCGCGTGGTTCACGATCTGGATCGTGAGGCTCGTGAGCTCCTCGGCCGTGCGCGGACCCTGATCGGCCGGGAGTCCGGCGTAGGCCTCGTTCAGCTTGACCTTGAGCGCATCGGCGTCGCCCGTCTCGAGCCCGACCTGGATCGCGACGAACTTCTCGAGGTCGGCCGACGTCTTGGCGTCGATCGTGCGGATCATGCCGAGCTGGTGGCCGAGCTTGATCATCTCGAAGCCGACGCTCGCCTCGTTGAAGGCGAAGAACTTGAGGTCGTGCTGCGAACCCGGCGAGGTCATGAAGGGCAGGTCCTTCACTTCGGCGCGATCGCTCAGGATGCGGAAGTGCGACGCGAGGTTGTCCGAGGCCTGCAGGCCTTGGCTCTCGAGGTTCACGACGCCGCCCAGGAGGGCGTAGATCTGCATCATCTCCGAAATGTCCGCGTCGAAGACCGTCGGCAGCGCGAGGCGGCCGAGCTCCGTCTCGATGCGCGGCGCGAGATCCACGGAGAGCAGGCTATGGAGCAGGTCGATGGTGGGGAACGTGAGCGCCGGGCTGTCGCGAAGCAGGAGCTTCTCGAAGTCCGCGAAGGAGAAGCGCAGGCTCGCCTCCTCGTAACGTTGCACGCCGAGCCCGCGGCTCGTGAGCATGATGAGCGCGATGACCTTGTCGTACTCGACTCCGCGCACGGCCATGCGGGTCAGGTCTTGGCCCATGGCCAGGCTCTTGAGCGCGCGGCGTTCGACCGGCACGACGGCCTTGATCACGCGGCCCGTCGGCTCGCCGGCCTCGTTCGTCTCGGGGACATCCCGTTCGATCGAGACGAAGCGACGCGACGGCGAGGTGCCCGCCGGAAGGTCCGGCGTGCGGACGACGTCGTGGAAGAACTGGAGGGCTTCCACGCTCGCCTCGATCCACGGCTGGAGATCCGTTTCGTCGCCCAGGCCAAAGGCTTGGTAGAGCGTCTCGTCCAGGACGAGCCGGATCGGCACGAAGACCGAGAAGAGTCGACCGATGTAGGCGCCGTCGCTCGCCGTGGAGAAGCGCAGGCGATCGGCCGGCAGGTTCGTGAGGGCGTAGCTCGCGTGGTAGTCCCGCACGGCGTTGCGCACGAGCTCGACCGGGTTCGAGCCCGAATCGAAGCGGTCGCAGCCCGGGCGGCCGCCGGCGTCTTCGTCCGTGCAGTAGCGGTAAGCCTTGAGCGGCAGCCGCGACATCTGCGCTTTCGTCAGGTCGAGCCAGGACGAGAGACCGAGCGCTTGGCGGTACTGCTCGAGGCCCACGAGCTTGCCGTTCGCGAGTTCGAGGTGGCCGCCGTAGGCCGCGCGGAGGGCCGCGACGTCCTGCGGGCCGAAGCCATCGTACGTGAAGTGGTCGTCCGTCATGTAGTCCATGATCGACGAGTAGTTTCGCGTCGTTTCTTCGCCGGCGAAGGTCCAGCGGGCCTTGTCGTAGCTACCCGCGAAGTTGTGGCGCAGGCCGAAGTTGTGGCCGATCTCGTGGAGGAGCGTCGACTTCCAGATGCGGGCGAGCAGCTGTACGTCGCTCTCTTTCTCGATGATCTCGCCGCTCACGCCTTCGATCGCGGCGGAGAGCTGCGTTCCCTTGTCGAGCACGCAGACGTCCGCGGCGCGCAGGCGCTCGAGGAAGGTCGACTTCGCGACTTCGACCGCGGCGCCGCGGGCGTGGAGGTGACCGCGGTGCACGATCTCGGCGCGTGAGGCCGCGCGGTGCAAGTCGTCGCCGACGAGCGTCGCGAGGGTCTGCGCCGCGGCCGAGTTGCCGAGGCCGCGACGGGCCAGGACGTCGCGAAGGTCTCGCGCGTCGAGCCGGCCGGCGCCCCCTTGGGTGCGGGCGAGATCGCTCGACCGGAAGTTTCGGCGCGAGACCGAGGCCCCGATCCCGTCGAGGGCGGAGGCCTGGGCGCCGTTCGCGCCACCGACCCCTTGGCCGCCGAGTTCGGGCAGGCTCGGCGTCGAGCCCGCGGCCTCGTTGTTTTCCGAGGCCGAGACGACGCCGCGGATCGTGACCTTGGTCGCGGCCGCGTAGTTCTTCTGCGCCTTCGCCATGCGGCGGAGCGAGTCGACGTAGCCGAGCATGTTGCCCCCGTAGAGGTAGACCGAAGCGGATTCGACCTTGCCCGTGCGCGGGTTGTGGTGCGAGCCGCCGAGCCCGAGCACGCCGCTCGAGGTCGCCTTCTCCACGAAGTAGATGTGGTTGCGGTCCAAGTCGCCCAGCGTGCCCACGTCGCCCGACGTCACGAGCTCGACGATGTCGTCGTTGCGCGCGAGCGGGGTGCCGGCGAGGGCCTTGCGGAGGCCGGCGTTGAGGTCGGCCACGACTTCGCGGGACGCCTGCGTGATGGCTTCGCGGATCTCGCGGCTACGCGCGTCCTGGCCTTGGGGGAGGCCAGCCAGGGCGTAGCGGATCTTCTGCCCTTTGCGCAGGTCGAAGATCGCGGCGAGCGGGATCTCCGTGCCTTCGCGGCCGACCTGACCGAGCGGGCCCGGCTGCAGCTTGCGGTAGGTAAAGAGTCCGAAGCCGAGTTGCTTCTGCGCTTCGAGCGGGACGCTCAGGAGCGGCTTTTCTTCGGCGGCCTTCTCGTACGCGCGGAAGGAGACGCGTTCGCGGAACGTGAAGGTCTTCTGGACGGTGTCGAAGTAACCGGCCGATTCGATCCCGGCGCAGTCGAAGGCGCCCACGTTGCCGGCGTAGGTGCTCGCGAGCGTGAAGCTCAAGAGCCCGCTCTTCTCGAGGCGGCTGTCGATATCGGAGACGATGTGTTCGGAGCGCCCCGCGAAGCAGCGCTCGAGTTGGTAGTACTCGAGCGGAGAGTTCGTGTTCGGGATGCGGTTCGAGGTCCAGTCGACGAGCGCGATCGCGCCCGCGTCCGTGGCCCGGGCCGCGACCGTCTGCGCGATCGGCAGGCGTTGGCCTTGCTCGTCGCGGTCGACGACTTTCACGTAACGAGCCGGCAGGAGCATGAGCGTCTCGAGGTCCGACGGCGTGTTGCCCGGCAGGCTCATGAGCGGCTGCGCGCGGATGACGCGAACTTGGTTTTCCTCGAAGCGGAACTCGACGATCTCGAGCGCGCCCGAGAGGCCCGCGAAGGCGTAGTCGAAAAGGTTCGGGCTGTCCTGCAGCGTGCGGCGCATGAGGAACTCGCGGCCCTTCACTTGCTCGACGTTCAGGGTCTGGCGCGGATCGAGACTGACGCCGATCGGCCGGAGGGCCGGGCCTTTGGCGATGCGCACGAGGGTGCCCTGGCCGGAGCCCGGCTTGAGCGTCGAGAAGCTCACGAAGGAAGAGAGGCTGCCCTTGTGGTCTTCGGCGCCGCGTTCGGCCTTCACGAACTCGACGGCGTTCGTCGTGTAGCGAAGCGCGACGACGCAGGTCTCGGCCGTGAGTCCGAGGTAGGCGACTTCGCTCAGCGTGCGGGCGTCGCAGAGTTGGACTTCGGCGGCGGCCTTGCCTTCCTTGAGCGAGCGCTCGAGGGCGAGCTTAAGGTCTTCCGGCAGCGTCGAGCGGTCGGCGACCTGGAAGATCGCGAGCCCCGCCTCGTTCAGCTTGAGACGGTAGAGCGGCGCGCGGCCGGCGAGCTTGAGTCCGCCCGTCGCGGCTTCGCTCTCGTCGACGAAGATGGCGAAGCGATTCGCGAGATCGGCGCCCCCGAGCAGGCGGCCGTCGATCTCGTTCGTCGCGAAGATCTGGCGCGCGTCCTCGACGCCGCCCGGGGCGATCGTCACGACCTCGCGTTTCGAGACGAGTGTGGAGAGGCGCACGTGCGTGGCCTGCTCCGGTTCGGTTTCGACGATCTGCAGCGTCCGCGTTTCCTCGCCCAAGTCGTTCTTGGTGCGTTCCACGGTTCCGTGCGCCGAGATCGGGTATTGGAAGAGGGGGACCAAGAAGGAGTCCCCGCGAGATTGGGCGATGGCTTGTTCCACGAGCGGCAGCTTCGCGAGCTCGGCCGCCGTGACGACCTTGGAGGCCGTAAGGTAGCGCACGCCCACGTCGAGTTGCACGTTGAGCGCGCCGGCGTTCGACGCGAAGACGTCGAGGTCCTTGAAGAGCGACTTGAGGCGTTCTTCGCCGCTCACTTCGGTCACGCGCTTCGGCGTCATTTCCTCGGTGAGGCCGCGTCCGAGGATGGCGAGGCCGTTCAGGCTTCGGGCTTCGCCCGTCGACACGACGAGGCGCGCGGACTCGAGTTGGCCGATCTCGAAGATGTCCTCCTCGACGCCGTCGGGCCATTGGGCGGGGCGCTTGCCGGAGCAGCTCGAGATGAGCAGCGAAGCGGCGAGTAGGCCGAGGACCCGTTTGGCGAAGTGGCGTTGGGTGAACATGGTCGGTCTCCTTTCCGTGGCGGTCGTTCCCGTAACTTCATCCCGGCGCGCGTGGCGCGGGAATCGAGGGCGAAAATCGTCAGAACGCATAGGTCATACCTCCGTAGATCGAGGAGGATTCGCGTCCCATCAGGGCGAGGTTCGTCGTCTCGCCGTCGGGTTTGTAGAGCGAGCCGCCGTTCGTGTGGCCCATCTCGAAGGAAAGATGCTCGTGGATCTGGAGTCCCAGTTCCTGGCCGAAGCGGAAGCTCGACGTGGCCGCGCCGTCGTAAGTGCGGATCGTCGTGAAACCCTGGATGAGGGTCAGGCTCAGTCGACGGGAAAGGGCGAAGCCCGCGTCCACCCGCTGGGAAAGCCCCCAGGCCGCGTTCGAACGGCCGCTCGTCGAGGTCGTGTAGGCGTGAAAGCTCCGGAGTCCCGTCAGGCGGTAGGAGAGCCGCAGCCACGGCGCGCCGACGGCCTCGCCGTTGAGGCTGAGCGTCGGGCCTCCTGACAGCGTCGTGCGCAGTCCCGCGCGCGCGTGTGAGGCTTCGGAGAACGGCAGGCTGAAGGCCGCCGACCAGCGAAGCTTGAGCGTGCGGTGCGGAAGCATCGGAAGGAACGAAGCCGAGACGAGGCCGTCTTGCGCCGTCATCTCGTTCTCGCCCGAAAGATCTTGGGCGAGGGCGAACTGGCCGGCGAGCGTGAGCTTCTCGGAGAAGGTGTAAAGCGGCGCGAAGCTCAGGCCCAGGCTCGAGGCGTGCTCGGCTTCGTCGAGGCCGGCCAGGTTCGTGTCGACCGAGGCCGAAAGGCTGGCGTCGAAGGCGGCGAGGGCCGGCGTCGTGGCCAGGCCGAGGAGGAGCGGGAGGCTTCGGAAGCTTTTCACGTCACGCCTTTCTCCCCGCGAGTCATTCGCGAGGTAGGCGTATTCTGAATGAGGGCGTCAAAATCCCAGCCCTGCTCCTTCGTGAAAAAGTCTTACACGGAAATTTCGATGCATAAGTTGCATTGCGAAGATGCGCAAATTGCTTCGGTCAATGCGTATAGCAGGGCAATGAAATCGGCGGTCCTTGAAAGATCTCGAGTGAAGCCAAGCGCGCGGCGACGCCTTAAGCGATGGGGTGCCTCAATAAGGGGAACAAAAAAGGACTAGAAGACCGTACTAAGGCCCGTCCGCAGACCGAAGAAGGAAGCCGGCGGGCTCGTCGCGTCCGATCCACCCAGAAGGGCGGCGTGGACGAGAACGCCGCGCGGGAGCAGCTTCGGTCGGTAGGCGACGTGGAGCTCGGATTTCCAGCGGAAGGCTTGCGAGCGGCTTTCGGGGCCGAGCGCGGAACGGCTCGTCGTTTGCGCGACGAGTCCCGCCAGAAGCTGCGCCGAAACTTCGAAATCGCCGGCCGGGGTCACGTAGAAGGACCACTCGAGGCCGGCGAGCAAAGGAAGGCGGTAAAGATCCTGCTGCGCCGTTTGGCTCGACGAGTTCAAGGTGAGGGTGGCGGAACGGCGGCGCCACTCGAGCCCCGTCTCGACGACGCCGGCCAGGCGCTGCGAAGCGAGGAAGCCTGGACTGCGGTAGCTCACGGAGAGGGCCGGGACGGCGGAATGACCGAAGGCTTCCGCGTTCGGGAGGTAGGTGCTCGTCACGACGCTCGAACCGCCCAGGAAAACCGCGCCGATGCGGAGGGAGTGGCTTTCGCGCAGCGGGAGTTCGCGGCTCGAGTCGATGTCGGTCGAGCTGTAGCTCACCCATTCTTCGGGAACGCGAATCGAGGCCGAAGCCTCGGTCGGCGTGGCCGAAGGCTTGGGTTTGCGGTTCGTTTGGCCCCACGCCGAAGCGCTCCCCAGGGCCAAGCTCGATGCGAATGCGAAAGCGGCGAAACGATTCATCCTTGTATCTCCAACCCAAGGTTAAAAACGCGGTATGACACGGCGTTCTAGTTCGCGACGGCTTTCAGTCAACTCGCCTTTTGGAAGGCGAGCGGCAAGTCCCGATGATTTGCCGTATAAAGGGAAGATGCGCGTTAGTTGGTTTCTCACCTCGACCCTGGTGGCCGTTCCTGCCCTGGCCCAAAAACCCACGCCGACCCCCACGCCCGCTCCGACGGGCCCGGCCGAAAGCCGCGGCGAGCGTCTTTCCATCCAGGAAGCCGTGGACCGCGCCATCGAGTTCAATCACTCGCTCCGCATCTCGCGCGAGCAGATCCGGGCGGCCGAAGCGGACCGCAGCGCGAAGACGCTTTCGACCTTCGTACCCGAAATCTCCGCGACGCTGGGCGCGAACTACCAGAAGGACGCCGCGAGCTCGCCGGGGGCCAATTTTAACGGCGAGCCTTACGGCTTTTTCCAGGGCGGGCTGCAAGCTCGCCAGGTCCTCCTGCGCGGATCGGCTTCTTGGCAGGCGCTTCGTTACGTCGACCGCGAGATCGAGCGACTCCGCTTCGAATACGATCGCAACGAACGCGACCAGATCGCGGCCGTCGTGAAGTCTTTCTACGGCGTGCTCCTGTCCCGCAAGAAGATCGATACCTACGAACGCGTGCAGCGCACCCAGCGCTCGCTGCTCGGACGGGCCCAACAGCGTTTCCGCGTCGGATCGGAGCGCAAGCTGACCGTCTTGCAGTTCCAGACGAAGCTCGCGTTGCTCGAGCCCCAGATCATCCAGGCGCGCAACGAGCTCGAAACCAAGAGCGTCGAGCTCCTGAATCTTCTCGGGGATCGCCGCTCGCCGCTCTTCGAGGTGGTGGGCTCCTTCGATCGCGTGGTGGGCCTGCCGTTGCCTTCGACGGTCGCCAAGGCCGACGAGACCCAGCCCGAGCTTCAGTCCCAACTGCTCGAGCAGGCCAAGCTCGACGCCCAGAAGGCCGTCGAGATGTCCAAGCACTGGCCTTCGCTCGAGGCCCTCGCCTCGATCAATCGCTCGGGGACGACGAGCGGCGCGATCTTCGACAACGACAACACCCGTTGGTCGGCGGGGCTTGGCCTCACGATCCCGCTCTTCACGGGATTCAGCTCCTTCCGGGAACGCGAAAACTGGGCCGCCCGGCAGGCCCAGTTACGCATCGGGGAGCGCAAACTTCGCGACGAACTGGCCCAGCGCCGCGTGCAGGTTTCTCGCGAGCTCGAATCGGTGCGCGCGCGTCTGAACGCGCAGCGCGCCGCGGTCGAGCTTGCGCGCGAAGCTTACGCCACGGGCCAGCAGAACTACGGGCTCGGCACGGCGACCTATTCGACGCTCTTCGAGACCGAGCAGGCGCTCACCGAGGCCGAGCTCAGCTACAACCAGACCGAGTACGATTACCTGACGAAGCTCGCGGACTTCTACGTCGTCTCGGGCCAACCGCTCCGAGATCTCATCAAGGTCCTTTAGTCGTCGGGGTCGGGGCCGTGGGCGGCAGCGCCGGCGAGGGACCCGGCGAAGGTTGGTTCGTGGGGTCCAGGTAGTCCGGCGCCACGAAGTCGGGCGTGAACGGGTAACGATAGCTGCGGTACTTCGAGAGATCCGGCTTGCCGCCGGCGACGTAAGCGTCGTCCCAGAATTGCGCGAGCTGCGCGGCCGAGTCCGCCATCTGGCGCAGGATGAGCGCGCGGAAAGCCTTGGCGCCTTGCTCGTCCGCGGGGCGGCCGGCCGCCGACAGCGGGTCGGACTTCAGCGCGGCTTCGCGTTCGGCCACAGCGCGTTCGCTGATCTTGCGCATCCGCTCGACCGTCGTGCCGACCTTGTAGTTCTGCTTACGTCGTAGCTCCTTGGCCTTCGTCTCGACTTCCGCGGCGAAGGAGAGGGGCTGCGCCGAGACGGAGCTTTCTTCATAGTACGCGTGGATTCCGGCGTGGCCGGCTTCCTTGCCGTCGTAGTCGCTGTGGTTATGGAAAGGCATCGAGGCGTCGCCGACGAAATGCCCGAGCAAGCCCATGTGCACCATCATCTGAAAAACGCCGGAGTTATAGGGAAGAGTATCGCTCTGCTCTTCGGGCCGGGTCGAGGGTGGGGTGCTCTCGCGCGCCTTGAGGGCCTCCGAAGTCGCGATCCGCACGAACTGATCCGCGCGCCACCACAGCGATCCCGCCGAATGGCCGTTCACCGTTTGGGTGCGCGAGTTCGTGAGGAGGGCGAAGGCGGGGTACGAAAGCGGGAGTTTGGCGATCGGAAGTCCCACGTTCTCGGGATTCAAATAATGCGTGGGGTCTCCGACCTTGCGCCAGTCTTCCCGCGACTTCCAGTGGATGTCGGGGATGTTGCAGACGTGGCCCATGAGATCCCCGCGGGAGGCCAGGAAGTCGGCCAGCTTGGGCTCCTGCACCAAGCGCGTGGCGACCGCGCAAATCAGGTGGTGACCCCGACCGCCCCAGGCCTGGGCTTGGGGGCCCAAAGCAAATGCGAGTAGTCCAAGGAGACTTCGGGTACCAAGAAGGGTCATCCCAAGAACTTGCCAGTCCCAAGCCGGTCTGTCACCCCGGGGAGGGCGGCGGGGCAGAAACGAAGAGGGCCCGGACGAGCCGAAGCGAGCCCAAATACCGTGGACTCCGGCCCGTTTTTTCTCTATTTTCCGGCCCCTATGAAGCTGACGCGGAATCTTCCTTGGAGTTTCTTGTTGGGTCTCTTTGTCTTGGCGGGTTGCGAAACGGCGACTCCCCCTTCCGCGGAAACGACGACCCCGTCGGCTTCGTCCGCCCCGACCACGGCGACGCCCGTCGCGACGCCGGCTTCGGCCCCTCAAGTTTCGATCGATCCGGCGGGGCCCCAGCCGTCGCCGGTCCTGACTCCCGTCGAGGCTTCGATCCCGAGGGCGATCCCCGTCGAAGAAGACGAACCCGTCGTCGTCACTCCGACGCCGGTGAAACCGCCGCAAGTGGCCGTGCCCGCGCCGGCGCCTTCGCCCGTCACCGAGATCCCCGTGCAAATCCCGCCCGCCGTCGCGCAAGCGCGCCGCGGGGGGATGACGCCCTTCGAAGACGCGAACGGTCTGCTACTCGACACGTCCACGCTTCGTGATCGTTTGCTC
>DDRA01000135.1:31067-44680 GCA_002343545.1 Bacteriovoracaceae bacterium UBA2428 | reverse complement strand
ACCGTGATCGAGTCGCCCGTGTGCACGCCCATCGGGTCGATGTTCTCGATCGAGCAGACGATGATCGCGTTGTCGTTGCGGTCACGCATGACCTCGAGTTCGTACTCTTTCCAACCGAGGACGCTCTCTTCCACGAGCGTCTCGCCGATCGGCGACTCGGTCAGCGCGGAGCGTGCCTTCTCGAGCAGCTCGTCGGCGGTGTAAACGAGGCTCTGGCCCGTGCCGCCGAGCGTGAAACTCGGGCGCAGGATGAAGGGGAAGCCGCACTCACGGGCAAAGGCTTCGATTTCCTCGATCGAGCGGCAGACGGCCGAGCGGGGCGCGTCGAGGCCCAGCCCCATCGCGACTTCGCGGAAGGCGCGACGGTCTTCGGCCAGGTTGATCGACTTGATGTTCGCGCCGAGCAGCGCGATGCCGTCGAGCGCCTGCGGGATGCGCGAGAGCGCCATCATGAGGTTGAGCGCCGTCTGGCCGCCCATCGTCGGCAGGATCGCGTCGACCTGTTCGCGGCGCATGATCTCGAGCACCGTGAGGGGCTCGAGCGGTTCGATGTAGGTGCGGTCGGCCATCGCCGGATCCGTCATGATCGTCGCCGGGTTCGAGTTCAGGAGGATGACGCGAAGCCCTTCCTCCCGCAGCGCGCGGCAGGCCTGGCTGCCCGAGTAGTCGAACTCGCAAGCCTGGCCGATCGTGATCGGGCCGCTGCCCAGCAAAAGAACGTTCTTGAAGGGATACTTCCGGGAGCTCATCAGAAAATCGGGTTCTCCGTATAGATGTGATGAACGTCGATATGGGCGTACTGTTCCATTTTCAGTCGCATCGAAGCCAAGCGATGAAGGAGCGCGAGTCGCTTCTTCTCGTCGAGGAAACGCACGAGCTTGATCTGCTTGAGCAGGAAGGGCCTCGCTTCGGCCGGGTGGAACACGAAGGAACTTCCGAAGACGAGACGGTCCTTGTACTTGATGAGGCGCGCCTCGAAGACGTCGCCCTTCGTGAAGCCGCGGTTGATCGCGTCGTCCTCGACGATGAACTTCTCGTTCGTGAAGAGATCCTTCACGTAGATGTCGTCGCCCTTGGCCTTGAGCAGTTCGAAAAGCGAGTGGTTGGACTTCGCGAGGTCCTCGAAGATCGAGCGCTCGTCCGCGGCGACCGTGTCGAGTTTCTCCAGCACGAAGAGCTTGACCGGCGCGAGCTGCGCTTGATCCATCGGGCGATCGAAGAGGTACCAGTCGAGGAACGCCGTCATGCGGATCTCGAACTTCTCGGAGCCCTCGGCGATCTCGCCCGTGCGCGCGCAATATTCCTGCCGCGCGCGTTTCACTTCCTCGTAGAAGTCGCCCCGCGTGTAGGCGTCCATCACGCGGTCGATGTAAGCTCTAATTCCCACAGAACATCGCCTTTCGTACGAAATCCCGGATGAGCACGAAGCTCTCCATCGGTCCCGGCGCGGCCTCCGGGTGGAACTGCACCGTCTCGCAATTGTATTCCGGCGCGCTCAAGCCCTCGACGCTTCCGTCATCGGCGTGGACGAAGGAAACGCGGACGCCCTTGGGAAGCGATTCGGCGTCCACGGCGAAACCGTGGTTCTGGCTCGTGATCCACGTACGCTGCGGCTCGCCCGTCGGGGAAAGCTGCACGACGGGATGGTGGATCCCGCGGTGTCCGAACTTCATCTTGTAGGTCTTGGCGTCCACGGCGTGGGCGACCAGTTGGTGGCCCAGGCAAATCCCGAAGATCGGCTTCTTGCCCAAGACTTTCTTGAGCTCGGCGATGATATGCGTCGCGGCGGCCGGATCCCCGGGGCCGTTGCTCAAGAAGATCCCTTCGCGACCCGCGGCCAAGATCTCCTCGGCCTTGGCCGTCGCCGGCATAACTTGCAGGTCGGCTCCCATCGCGGAAAGGATCCGCAGGGTGTTCGTCTTGACGCCGAAATCCCAAACCGCGATACGCGGCTTCGCGAGCTGCTTCTGGTCGGCCGGGCGCGCGAAGCTCGATTGCATCGGCCAGTAGCCGTAGCGACCGGGTTGCTCGACCGCGGCGACCTCGTAGGGTTTTTCGCAGGTCACGAGCCCCGTCAGGTCGCGCCCCTTCATGCTCGGGACTTTCGCCCGGATGTAGTCGAGCGCCTCGCCCTTGGTCATGGATCCGCGCTTATAGACGAGCCCACGCTGGCTGCCCGACTCGCGCAGGACGATCGTGAGCGCGCGCGCGTCGATGCCGTCGACCGCGAAGCGGCCTTCCTTCACGATCCATTCCGGGATCGAGGACTTCGCGCGCCAGTTCGAGGGAACTTCCTCAAGACGGCGACAAACGAGCCCCTCGGCCCAGATCTTCGAGCTTTCCGCGTCCTCGCCCGTGTAGCCGGTGTTCCCGACGTGGGCGGCCGTCGACACGAGCACCTGGCCCGCGAAGCTCGGATCCGTGAGGGATTCTTCGATCCCCGACATCGCCGTACAGAAGACGAATTCGCCCGAACGCGGGGTCGAGAAATCCCCCCAACCACGTCCTTCGAACTCAACGCCATTTTCCAAGATAAAAGAGACCGCGACCGGTTCCCGAGTCGTCATCGGGGGCGAAGCCTGAACCGACAGACCCCCATTATCAAGAAGGAAATCAGTCCCTTTGAAGGATTCTTCGGACTGTCCCCGTCAGGGGATTTCAGGACTTCGTTTCGAGCACCCACTCGAGGAGTTTAGCGCGGAGCAAAACGCCCATTTCAGCCTGTTTCAGGATGAGCGAGCGGGGATCTTCGAGCCAATCCGGCTCTAACTCGACGCCCCAATTGATGGGCCCCGGGTGCATGAGCCGTTGGTGCTCGGCGAGATCACGCCGGCCCAAGCGGAAATTGTTCACGAAGGCTTCCGTCACGGCCGCCGCCGGTCCGTCCATGCGCTCGCGCTGGACCCGAAGGGCCATGACGACGTCCTGATCCTTGATCGCGCTCCGGGAATCCGACCAATCATGGTCGACGGCCCAAGCCGGGCGCCATTCTTCGGGACTCATGAGGGTCAGGCGGATGCCGAGCTTCCGCGCGAGCTTGGACCAACTTTGGGCGACCCGCGAGTGCCGCAGATCCCCGTAGATACCGATTTTGAGGGCCCGCAGGCGCCCTTCGTCCCAGTGCACGAGGTCGAGCAAAGTCGTCAGATCCAAGAGCGCTTGGGTCGGATGCTCGCCGACTCCGTCCCCGGCGTTCACGACCGGACCAAGCCCCAAGTCGCGGCAACCCTGCAAGCCGCCCGTGACCTGGGTGCGGATCACAAAGGATCCCATCCCCATAGCCTTCAAATTGCGCAGGGTGTCCTCGACGGTCTCGCCCTTCTCGATCGAAGTTCCCTTCGAAAGTACGAGCACGTGGTTGAGACCGATACGCTGGCAGGCGCGAATGAAGCTGACCGCCGTCCGGGTCGAAGGTTCCAAGAAAACAAGCCCGACCGCGGGCTTGGCCGGATCGATCGGTCGAAAAGCCGGCGGCTTCTTCAAAGCCGAACGACAAAGCTCAAGAACTTCGGATTCCGTAAAATCATCAATCGATACGCAATGACGCACGAAACGGTTTTCTAACACAAAGGTGCCTAGCTCGGCGCCCCCGGCTCGGCGCCCCCAACTCCTTTTGGTTCAGCGGGTGCGTCATGGCTCTTTTCAACCTGTCTTGCGCCCGGCATCAAAGGACGGGATTCTGGACCCATGGCCCGTCCTACGAAACCGCCGATCGACGATTCCTACTACCGCAACTACGCCGGCTCGGGCCGATCCTACGACTCCGTCTACCGCGACTACAGCTATTCGGAAGAATGCGCCGAACTCTTCTCGAGCGGTCGTTATCCCCGTCCCAAAAGCCTGCTCGTGCTGGGACCGGCGACCGGCCGAGTGCTCCAGGACTTTCACCGGGACCTCGGCGTAAAAGCTTGGGGCTGCGAGATCAGCGAGTGGGCTTGGGAGCGGATTCCCGCCGAGTACCGGGCCCGGGTCGCCCGCGCGAGCATGATCGACTACTTGAGCGAGCTCCGCGAAAGCGGTGCCCGCCTCGACCTCTGCTTCACGAACGCCCTCGGTTACCTGGCCACCCCGACCGTGGATCCCGTTTTGAACGGCCTCGCGCATTCCACCCGCTACGTGCACTTCCGTTCCAGTTTCCTCGGCGCGGCTTGTCCCGATCCCTACCGCCAAACGCTTAAGCCCTACGCCTGGTGGGTCGGACGCTTCGAAGCCGCCGGCTTCAAGACCCATTTCGAAGCCGACGGTTCCCCGCTCTATCTCTGGGAATCCCTCCGCTAAGTTTGCCAGTCCGGCCGACCGCTCCGAAATCCGGGAATAGCTGCCCGCCGCACGCTTCCGCGCTCGCTAAACCTCACCCTCACCTGGCCCCCCGCTTGCTGAGACGGAACCCGGAGCGCATGTCGCGCTCCATCTTCACAGGGAGTCCGCATGAAAAATCTCGTCTTCGTTTCTTTGCTTCTCGCCACGCCCGCCTTCGCCCAAACCAAACTCTCCATCGTCGAGTTCGAAAACAAGGCGAACTCGGGCGACTGCCGCTTCGACGGTTGGGCCTGGTGGAATCAAAACCTCGGTAGCGCCTTCAAAGAAATGCTCGTCGGCGAGATCAAGAAGCACTCACGCTTCAAGCTCTACGAACGCGCCACCATTCGAAAGGTCTACGAAAACGAGCACGATCTCGTGAACTCCGAGAACGCCCCCAAGAAAGCCAAGGGCCAGTTCCAGGTCGCGGATTTCACCCTCGCCGGATCGGTCAGCGAGTTCGAATACTGCTCCTCCGGACGCACGGGCGGCATCCGCCTCGGCGGACTCGGCATCCTGAACGACCTCTCGATCGGCGGAGAAACCCAAGAAGCCAAGGTCGTCGTCGACATCCGCGTCATCAACACCGAAACGGGCGAGATCACGGCCACCACGCAAGGCGAAGGCACGGTCAAAGATGGCAAGCTCGATCTGGGCGTGAGCCTCGGGCCCGTCTCGACGAACCTCGGCGGCCACGAGGGCACGCCGATCGCCAAGGCCGCACGCCTCGCCATCCACAACGCGACGAACGAAATCGTCTCGCGGATTCCTTAGACTATTCCACTTTGAGGACGGCCAGGAAGGCTTCTTGCGGAACTTCGACCACGCCGATCGACTTCATCCGCTTTTTGCCTTCCTTCTGCTTCTCGAGCAGCTTGCGCTTACGCGAGATATCGCCGCCGTAGCACTTGGCGATAACGTTCTTCCGGAGGGCGCCGATGGATTCCCGCGCGATGATCTTGGAACCGATGGCGGCCTGAATCGCGATCTCGAACTGTTGCCTCGGAATGACTTCCTTCATCTTGGCCGTCAAATCGCGACCACGATCGTAGGATTTCGTGCGGTGGACGATGAGCGAGAGCGCGTCGACCGATTCGCCGTTGATCATGACGTCGAGCTTGATGAGATCCGAGGGCTCGAGACCGAGGATCTCGTACTCGAAGCTCGCGTAGCCCTTCGTGATGGACTTCAGTTTGTCGTAGAACTCGAAAACCATCTCGCCGAGCGGAAGCTTGTAGATCACGGCGCAACGATCTTGCGTGATGTAGTCAATGCGTTCTTGCATCCCGCGGCGGTTTTCGCAGAGCGTGATGATCGCACCCACGTACGAGGCCGGCGTGTGGATGGTGCCGCGGATGAAGGGCTCTTCGATCTTCTCGATCAAGTTCGCGGGCGGCATCTTGGACGGGTTATCGATCTCGATAACATCGCCGTTCATTTTGGTGACTTTGTAACGTACCGACGGGGCCGTCGTGATGATGGACATGTCGTACTCGCGCTCGAGACGCTCCTGCACGATTTCCATGTGTAACAGACCGAGATAACCGCAGCGGAAGCCGAAGCCGAGCGCCGCCGAACTCTCGGGCTCAAACGTGAGCGCCGAATCGTTCAGCACGAGCTTCTCGAGAGATTCCTTGAGCGTCTCGTAGTCGA
Organism: Bacteriovoracaceae bacterium UBA2428; assembly: GCA_002343545.1. Lineage (GTDB taxonomy): Bacteria > Bdellovibrionota > UBA2428 > UBA2428 > UBA2428 > UBA2428. Next base: position 38,728 of record DDRA01000135.1, on the reverse strand, counting down.
CGGCTTCGGTCGGGAAGATACCCGCGAAGACCACGGGCTTCACTTCCTTGAACCCTTCGAGCGGCTCGGGCGCGACCCGGTAGTTCGACACGCTCGATTGCTGGTGCCAGTGCGTGATCGTATCGCCGATGCGCGTCTCGCGGACGGACTTGATGCCCGACACCACGAAGACGACTTCGCCGGGGCCCGCTTCTTCGATATCGACGGCCTTGGGCGTGAAGTAACCCAAGCGCGTGACCTGGTACCACTTCCGGTCGCTATCTTGCTCGACGAGCGAGTTGACGTGCATCATTTGGATCTTCTCGCCCTTGCGAAGTTTTCCATCCATGACGCGACAAAGGAGCATGACGCCTTGGTAGTTGTCGTACCAGCTGTCCATGATGAGCATGCGCAGAGGCTGATCACGACTTCCGGTGGCCGGTTCGGGCAACAAGCCAACCTTCGGCGGGGGAACGGTGGCCACGAGCGATTCCAGGATTTCCTGGATGCCGATGCCTTCTTTCGCGGAGCATGGGATCGCACCGCTCGCGTCGATGCCGATGACCTCTTCGATTTGTGCGCGGGCCGCGTCCACGTCGGCGGAAGGTAAGTCGATCTTGTTGATGACCGGCACGATGGCAAGGTTGCCATCGAGCGCCATGTAGACGTTCGCAAGGGTCTGGGCCTCGACGCCTTGGGAGGCGTCCACGACGAGCAGCGCGCCTTCGCAGGCGGCGAGTGAACGCGAAACTTCGTAGGTAAAGTCCACGTGTCCGGGAGTGTCGATCAAGTTAAGGACGTATTCTTGGCCGTCGGCTTTCGTCTTGTAACGAAGGCGAACCGTTTGCGCCTTGATCGTGATCCCGCGCTCGCGCTCGATATCGAGCGAATCGAGTACCTGACTTTGCATCTCGCGCTTCGCGAGGCCCCCGCAGAATTCGATCAGCCGGTCGGCAAGCGTCGACTTACCGTGGTCGATATGGGCGATGATCGAAAAATTGCGGATACGTTCAACTGGCGTCGTCATTTGTCTCTTCTGGCTTCTTTGCCTTAGGACCTACCCCGAGACTGGAGCCCGGGAAAGTCTCGAAGAGCGAAGTCTGACCGGGAAGCTGTTCGGCATAACGCTGCAGAATTAAATCGATTCCCATCCGAATGTACTCGGCGATCGGGACGCGGGTGCGCTCGTGCAACTGCTTGAGCCCTTGCACCTGCTCCTCCGTCAGGTAGACGGTCGTCGAGATCTTCTTCCGGGCCATACATGTATGGTAACACGTTGCACCAAAACCTGGAAAGCTATTTATGTTATGATTTCCATATCTTGAGAAGTAGAGTCCAAATCCCTCTTCTGAGCTTGGCCGCGAGCATGGCTTTATGGAGCTGCTCGTCGAGCTCGAAGACTCCGCCAAGCTCGACGAGTAAAGGCTCGGACGAAAGCTCGGTTTCTCGCGAAGCCAAACTGCTGGGCCCGCGCCAACGTTTCCAGCCTCTCGCCGTCGGCGGCGACGGCTTTCCGCGCATGACGAAAGTTTTCGCGGAAGGCACGCAAAAACTCGAACGCATCGATTTCGATTTCAATGCGGACGGACGCGTCGACTTCATCCAGTATTTCGATCCGACCGGCGCTTGGGTCCGCAAGGAAGCCTCCGATCTGGACGGGGACGGCCTCTTCGACGTCCTGAGCACTTTCGACAAGAAAGGCGCCAAGGCTCCCGAGCTCGTCGCGCAGGAATTCAATGCCCGCTACGAGAACCGTCCTTCCGTTTGGAAGGAGTATCGCAACGGCGTGCTCGCAAAGCGGGCCTTAGACCGCAAGGGTCGCGGCCGGCCGGACTATTGGGAGATCTACGAGGGAGAGCGCCTCCTTCGCGTCGAGCGCGACGATGACGGCGACGGCCAACCCGACAAAGGCGCGCGCTTCCCGCGGGTCGTCGCGCCCGAAGGCAGCGAACCGGGGCGTCCCAAGCTTCGCTGAAGTCCGGATTCCTCCGCGAGTTTCCGGAACGCCGGACGACGCCCGCGCCGACTAAATAAATAATAGCGACTTAGGTCTGGCACGTCGGTTGCTTCGCCGTGCGGCATGAAGAGCCCACTCGCTACCCCTTCATCCCCCACCTCGCATTTCTTTCCCCAGGGACTGAGTCGTTCCCCGACGCCGGCCAAGCCTCCGAAGCCGGTTAGCGTCGCGGTGGAGCATCCGCTCCTCGAAGAGTGGTTCTGGGGACTCGGCCAGGCGCTCGCCGAACTCCGGGCGGACATCGAGATCGCCGCCTCGAAAGACATCAACATCCTCGTCGTCGGCGAAACGGGGACCGGCAAGGAATACGTCGCCTCGCTGCTCCACGAACAGCGTCTCCGTCGAATGCGCCGTCGGCCCTCCGAGTCGACTCCCTTCGTGCCGGTGAACTGCGGCGCGATCCCCGAGAACTTGGCCGAGTCCATGCTCTTCGGCCACGAGCGCGGGGCCTTCACTTCCGCCCGCGATCGGCGAGCCGGAAAGTTCGAAGTCGCCGGCCAGGGCACGCTCTTCCTCGACGAGATCCAATGTCTCGACAAGAACCTGCAGGCCAAATTGCTGCGGGTTCTGCAGACGCGCAAGGTCGAGGCGCTCGGCGCGCGCGAGGCCGTCGACATCGACTGCCAGATCGTCGCGGCGAGCAATATCCCCCTCGAGATTCTCGTGAACAACCAACGCTTTCGACGGGATCTCTACTACCGCTTGAACGTCTTTCCGCTTTACCTGCCGCCGCTGCGCAAGCGGAAGGAAGACCTGCCGACGATCGTCCGCGGCCTGCTTCGACGCCTCGAGAAGACCCTGGGCTTCACCGGCCTCGAGGTCGAAGCCTCCGCCTTCGAGCAGATCGTTCGCTACGACTGGCCCGGAAACATCCGCGAGCTCGAGCACGCGCTTCTGTACGCCGCGCTTCGCAGCCGTACGGGAAGCATCACTTCCGCCCATCTGCCCAGCTTCGTGACGGGTGCCCTTAAAGCTTACTTGAGCGAAGGGGAGTGGGACCTATGATCCGCTCACTTGACCTTCTCGACCTTGAAGTCCCGCGAAGCTTTGGTCTGGAGCAGTCTTTCGCCTTCGCGCATGGCCCAGACCTCTTGAACGAAGGAGCCGACGCTAACCTGGAACCAGGGCGCCCCGTCCCCGGACTTGATGGGGCGCATGTAGGCATCGTTGAATCCGAGTTTCCGCAGGGCGCCAACCTTGGCGGTCGCTTCCTCGGCGGTGGCGAAACTCTGAACGCGAACCGTGAACTGGTTCGAGATCGGCGTGAACACGTCGCGGGCCGCGGGCTTTCTTTCGAAGAGCGAGCGCACCGATTTTTCGGGTCCCTTCTCGAGCCGATTCGCCTCGGCGGCTTCGGCGCGCGCGATACGCGCGTCTTCGGCTTTGACCTCGGGAGGTTTTGGGCTGGCTTCGCCGGCCCATCCCGGATTCGCGCCAAAATGAGCGGCCGCATCCGCGACCGACTTTGGATCCGTACTCTGTCCTTCCTGCATAACGAGCTCGCGCAGCGCCTCTTGCTTGGCTTCCGCGTAGGCCGCCTTCAAATCGGCGCCAGCCTCGGCGATCGGCGCGACGGTCGCCGGCTTGGCATCGACCGAAGCGGGCGCGCGCCCTCCGTGTTCTTCGCCGTGCGCGACCTCGGCGACGAGCGGTGACGCCGGCCGCATGCCCATCCCAACCATGATCCCAAACGTGAACACCAACCCGGAGAAAAGAACCATGATCCCCAAGAGCGTCCATACTTCGAAACGGTCGAGCTCGAATCTCGTGCGCGGAGTCATCCTCCCCATTGTATCGGCCCGCGGGGGGACCGCGCTCGACAAATTCCCGGCGTCGGAAAACCGGCGCCGCGGGCAAGCTCTCTCGGAATATCTCATCCTCACGGCCCTCGTGGCCGTCGCCTCCATCGGCGTCATCCAGCTTCTGGGCAGCAACCTGAACCGCTCCCTGGGCGAAGTCGCCGCGGCCCTGGGGGGAGAAAGAAAGGAAATAACCAAGAAAACGGTCGAGGAAAAACATTACGAAGTCCGCGACCTGGGCGATTTCAACAAGGCCATGGAAGACAAGGACAGCAAATGACCGCCCGTCAAAAAGGAAACGTCCTCGTCGAGTGTCTGGTGCTGACGCCGGTGTGGGTCGCGCTTTTCTCGATCGCCTTCGGCGGCCTCGGCCAGCTCGCGATCCGCGAGGCCTTCCGCGCGAAGGCCTACCTGCTCGCCCGCGCCCATCTCTACGGGAATGACCGCGGCGTCTGTTCGATCTCGTTCCCCAAGATCCCCGTCTTCGCCGAAAGCGTCGCTTGCCGGTGCTCGGGAGCGGGCACGGTAAGCGTCGACGTCCGGGGGCGGGGCCCTTTTCGCTACACGCTCGACATCGACCTGGTTAACGGAGGTGTCTCGTGATCGCCCTCTTCCTTGCCTTCCTGGGAGCAATTTTTCTTTCGGGACTCGAGACCAATCCGATTTCATTCGTTTCCGAAGTGGCCAGCGGCATTCACAAGACGTCCCGACTGGATCACGAAGTCGCTCGCCTTTCCGATTCGGCGGCGAACGCCATTCAGAACGTCGAACTCGCGAACGACCGTCTCGAGAAACTCAAGGTGCAGTGCCTCGCGCTCAATTTGATCGGCGCCATCGTGGAAGCTCCGCTCCTGCGGGGGATCGGCGAGGCCATCGCGCTGGAACAGGACTTCGCTTGGCGCGCCTGGACGTTGTCGAGCCGAACTTCGGGCGACTTCGCCATCCATCACCGCGAGCCCTTGCGCGGGGTACCCGGCGCCTGCCTCATTCCGGGCTCACTCGCCTGGCGAAGCTTCGGCCATCCCATCGTGTCCCTCACCTGGTCCGAACAACCTTCGCGAGCCGGATCGAACGTCTACCTTTCGCTTCGCGGCGAGGCGTATTGGACCTACCACGGCCAGGGAGTACGGGCCCTATGATGCCGCTCGAAGCACTCGTCCTGCTGCTCGCAACTTGCGTCCTGGCCGCGGGAATCGTCGAGGTCGCCCAGAGGGCGGACCTTTTTCACGCGGAACTTCTCAGAACATCCTACGGGAGATTCGAATCATGTCGTCGACCGACAAATTCGCCTGGCTTGAACCTTTGACGCCTTCGACCGCGGAAATCCCCGCCGAGGTTCCGGTCGTCCCGGATCGCTACGAGCGAATCAAGAAGCTGCGTCCTTTCGCGCCCTGGATCGGAATCACGATCGCGTTTGCCGTCCTCATGAGTTTTCGCCGCGAGGCTCCCGCCCGGATCGAAGGCGGCGCCCCGACGACGATCGAAGTCGTCGCGCCCGTTCTGCCGCTCGCGCCTAGGACCACGCTCCGAAACGACCAGTTCCAGATCTTTCCCGTTCGAAAGTCCCAGCTCACAAAGACCCAACTTCAGGACATCGTACGTCCCGAGCAGGTCCGCCACTTCAACGGCACGATCCGAACGCGCAAACTCGTCTCGCCCGACCGTCCCCTTCGCTGGTCCGATCTCGAGTGGACGAAACCCGAACGCGGCGCCGGACGCCCCCAAGTTTTCTACGGTAATCCCGGAAAGGACACCCCATGAGCACGACCCTAGGCTGCCTTGTCTTTCTTCGGCTGGCTTCCGCCAGCGCCCAGCTTCCCGCGCACGTGGAGTCCCTGCTGCTCGAGCGGGTGCGCGCGGGGATCGAGAGCCAAGCACCCGACCTCGACATCCGTTTCGACCGCGACGACTGCGAGGACCGGGCGACCTACGCGTTCGGCCTCGACTCGCTCGTGCTCGAAGGCGCTTCGAAACGATGGACGGGACGGGCACTCGTCGCGATACCCGACCTGCTCGACGGCCGGCGAATCGACTACGGTCCCTACCTGCGACACGGAGACGGTGATACGCCACGAACGGTCGTCCCCATCCCGGTGGCGCGCGACGAATCGAGCGCCCGGCCTTGGCTCTTGGGCCTTGGCGGTGGCGCGATCGGTGCCGGGGCCGGCGCCATTTTCAGCCCGAACGACGCCAGCCGTCCATTGAACGCCGTCGTCTTCGGACTTGGCGGAGCCCTCCTCGGCAGCATCCTTGGTTTTGTTTTCTAATTATTGGAGTGACATCATGAAACGATTTCTTCTGACTTACATGACTTTCGTTCTGAGCGCGTGCGCCTTCGTCCCCGATCCTTCGATGAGACCGACGTCGGAAAGCGGCCCGCCCCCGAAGATGCCGGAGGTGATCGAGACTTCACCAAGCGAAGTCGAAACGCCGGACACAAAACCGGCCGCGAAAGTTTCCGGTGAAACGCCGATCTCCCTCTCGAAACTCGAATTGAAGGTCGTCGGAGAGACGCAGCCGGACCAATACTCGGTTCTCGTCCGTTGGAACTACTCGGAAAGCCGTCACTACAAGCTCGTCCGCCAAGCCCAACACAAGACGGAGCTTATCGTGCTCGGGGTTCACGACCAGGGCATGGGAGAGTACCGCGACCAAACGGTCGACGCCGGCGGCCGCTACGTCTACGCGCTCCAAGCGCAAGACGTCGCCGCGCGCACGGAGCTTCTGCAAAAAATCGCGATTCCTAAGGACTTCGTCATTCAGGGTGAAATGAGTGCGGGAGCGATTCCCACCGGAACGACGCGTTTGTTTCTCGCCAAGAACGCCGTGCTTCGCTCGGTCGCGCCGCTCACGGCGACGCGTATCGAAGTCCAGGAAATCGTCGCCGCGGAAGGATCCCGAATCGAGCCGGTTTCGGGACACGACGTCGTGCCGAACGGTTCGCCGGCGCCCTTCTCGGTGAAAGCCCTCAGCGCGAGGGGTTTCCTCTCCGTTTCGACCCGAGGATTCATCGGAGAAAGAGGCCGGGACGGCGGAAGCGGGGCCACGGGAGCCGCCGGCCCTCCCGGCATGCCTAGCTTCATCGCCGAGGAACAGGCCGGGCACGACTGCGGGAACATGCGGCGGGTCGGAGGATTCTGCCGCGCCGTTAAGGTTTGTCAGTCCGAACCGACGAACGGCGGCGGTGGCAACGTCGGCGGTCCCGGGGGGAACGGCGGAATCGGCGCGACGGGTTCCGACTCGGTCCGGGTTCGGATCGAGATCAAAGACGCCAAACATCTCGTCGTCCGTTACGACTCCGAAGGTGGAGCGGGGGGCGCGGGAGGAAGCGGTGGAGCGGGCGGGGCCGGCGGCGCGGGCGGCTCGCCCGGAACCCATACGCCGCCCTGCGCGAGAAGGGCCAGCGCCGGGCCGAGAGGCCCCCAAGGCCCGCGCGGTCAAGACGGAGCACGCGGCGCCCCCGGCAAAGCGCTCGATCCTTGCCTCATCTTGGGAGATACGACCCTAGGACTTTGCCGAGACTAAGTTCTTAGAGGGAAGCCGGCGTCGGCAGCGGATCCAGCCGGCATCCCTTCGACGCGAGCTTGGTCAGAGCGCCCGCCCGGGCTTCGACCACGAAAATCGCGGGGCCTTTGCTTTCGTAGACGGGGAGCTTGTCTTCGCGCTGGAGCGGGCTCGTTCCCTTCATCAAGGTGGCCGAAACGAAGTGCCCCCGACGATCGAAAAAGGCGATGTCGATGTCGAAGGGGACGTTTTTCATCCAAAAGGTTTGGACCTCCTCGGAAGTGAAGACGAAGAGCATGCCTTTGCCGACGGGAACTTCCGTTCGATTCATGAGCCCAATGCGACGGGACTCGGGCTTGTCC
>DDRA01000135.1:24421-30997 GCA_002343545.1 Bacteriovoracaceae bacterium UBA2428 | reverse complement strand
ACTCGGGCTTGTCCGCGACCTCCAGCGAGAAGGCCTGATCGCAAACCCGGAACGATTTGGCGGGTAGAGACTGCGGCTTCGTTTGCGCGAAGCTCGACGAGGTCAATACGAGGGTGACGAGGAAGAAAGAAATCCGACGCATCTTTCGAAGTGTGGCCAAGAAAGGCCCGTGATTTCAACCCATTTTCGATAAACCGCGATTTCTTGTGCGGCGCTCAGGCTTTTTCCGCGGTCGGCAAAGAAGGTCCAAAGCTTGGCGAAATCCGGAACTTGCACGCCGAGGCCGTGGGACCACGCCGCGCGCTCGATCTCGCTCCAGGCACCGGACTTGAGGATCTCGGCCGCAAAATCCCCGTAGCCGAGGTGGTGAGCCGCCCAAAGCCAGAAAGCGATGCGGGGAAGTTTGCCGAGTTTCTCGAGCTCCGGAAATGAGGCATCACGCAAGAAACGGCCAAGGCCGCGAAAGAAGCTCGGATCCCCGAGCCCCTCCGGCACCAGATCGCGAATCAAGGCGACCGCAAAAAGGCCGCAATCCAGTCGATAGTAGGAACTCCGCAGGTGGGGAAAGGACTCGCGCAGATCGACGCGGTCGAGACGCCAAAGCGCCACGCCGCCGCCCTCGGGATCACGGGGGACGACGAGATGCGCGGTGCCGAAATTGCCGGGATCGAGCGAGGCGCCGAAACGGCGCTTGGAAGACTGGGCGCCTTTCGCGACGGCCGAGATCTTTCCCTCTTCGGCGGAAATCAGGCGCACGATGGAGTCTTTCTCACCGAGCGGCAGGCTTCCCAAAATCAGCACGGGAAGCGCGATCGTATCGCCCGCCCGACGCGGAGCGGTCGCGGACGTCACGCGAGCGAGTCTCCGCCTTCAACGTCGCTCAGCGGAACTTCGTGGCGGTAGGTCAGATAGAAAAGTCCGCCCGAGAGGTTCACGATGAGACTTAAAGCCTGGAAACCCGTGATCAGCGTGGCTCCGAACGAGGGAGGCGAAACGGCGAGCGCCTGGAACATCGACGCGAAGGCGAGCTGCCCGACCCCGAGGCCCATAGGAGCGATAGGCAAGGACATCGCGCAAAGGCCCATCGAGGCCGCCATCACGAAAAGCGAGAAGGGCAGCTCGACGGCGTGGCCGAAGAGGAGCTGCGCCATCCCGTACATGAGACCTAGGTTCGCGACGTGGATGACAAACGACAAGCCGTAAACGAACCAAAGCATGGCCGCCTGGCTACCGTAGATCCTCAGGACGTCATCGAGGATGCGCCCCAGACGCATCGCGCGAAAGCGAGGCGGAACCAACGCGCGAAGTTTTTCGTGAAGCAGCGGAACGAGCACGAGACCCGCGAGCGACGCCGCCAAACCCCACACCAAAAGATGGCCCAACGTCGTCATAAGCAAGCGAGGACCGTCCGCGAGAGCTTCGATGCGTTCACGGCCGAGCAAGTAACCGACGCCGCCTACCCCGATCAGCGCGACCAAACCCAGCCCACGATCCAAAAGGACCGAAGAAACGGTCAAGGTACGGCGGGAAGGATAGCGGCGCGCGACGTAAACGGCCTTCACGACGTCGCCGCTGACGGTGCCCGGCAGCACGGCCGAGAAGAACGCGCCAACCATTCCCAGTCTCATCGCATCAAAAAAGCTCATCTGGACGCCAAGGCGCTGGACGAGAATGCGCCAGCGCCAGAAGCCGACCGCAAGCAGGGCGTAGACGCCGACCAGAATGAGAAGCGTCCATTCCGGCGACGAAAAAAGCGGGCCCAGCTCGGAGAAAGAAAGTCGATCGCTCCGGATAAGATAGGTCACCAAGCCGACCGCGAGCGCCCACTTGAAAAGACTCGTCCAGTTCAGGGCCGATCCTCGCGAATTCTTTTCAGACATTCTATAAGGGTTTAGATGCAAGCCGAGAGGACTTCAACGGTCGTCGTAACGGGAGCCGCGGGCTTTTTGGGAAGCCATATCTGCGAGCGCTTCCTGAAGGACGGCCACCGGGTCCTCGGGATCGATAACCTTCGCACGGGCCTTCGCGCCAACGTCGAGTTCCTAGCCTCGCTTCCGACGGGCCGGGAGCGCTTCTGTTTCGTCGAAGCCGACGCCTCCGAGCCCTGGACGAGCTGGCTTGACCGGGCCCCGGAGGCCTGGATGAAGGACGTTCCCTACGTTTTCCACTTCGCGAGTCCGGCTTCGCCTCCGCTTTACCAGCGGTGGCCGCTCGAGACGCTCGCCGTAAACTCGGTCGGGCTTTGGTCCGCGCTCGATTTCGCGACCGAACGCGGCGCGCGCGTCATCTTCGCCTCGACGAGCGAGATTTACGGGGACCCGGCCGTTTCGCCCCAGCCGGAAACCTATTTCGGCAACGTAAACGGAATCGGGCCGCGCGCCTGCTACGACGAAGCCAAGCGCTTCGGCGAAGCCCTCATCGTGAGTTACAACCAGGCCAAAGGCACTCGGCACGGTTTCGTCCGCATCTTCAACACCTACGGACCTCGCATGAACCCGGATGATGGCCGGGTCGTCGTGAATTTTCTTCGCCACGCCCAACTCGGACAACCGCTCCCCGTCCAAGGCGACGGCAAGCAGACCCGCTCCTTCTGTTACGTCGACGATCTCGTCGAAGGCCTCGTGCGCTTCGCCAAGAGCGAGGAAGTCGGCCCCATCAACCTTGGCAACGATCGCGAGTTCACGATCCTCGAACTCGTCGCCGCCGTGCAGAGCCTCTACCCCGAGAAGCCGCTCGCGCTTCGGCAATTGCCCGCGGCGATCGACGATCCCAAACGACGAAGGCCGGATTTGAGCCTGGCTAAGTCGAAGCTGGGATGGTCGCCCACGATCGAACTCGAGAGCGGCCTGCGGCGCATGTCGGAATGGCTCGCGACCCAAACATGATTCGCGTCGTCGTCGTCTCCTATCGCAACGAGGCCACGTTGGATTCGTTGCTCGGATCCCTCGGGGAGAAACTTCGGACGAAGGCCGAGATCGTGATGTGGACGAACGACGAGGGGAGCCGTGCTTTCCTCGAGGATTGGAAGCGGAGGCACCTTTCGTTTCCCCTTCCCGTTTTCGTGGGCGGTGACGGAACGAACGTCGGATTCTCGAAGGCCTGTAACCGTGCGGCGACCTTCGAAACGGGAAGCCCCAAGGCGGACGCGTTCTTCTTCGTCAATCCGGACGCGCGCCTGCTGACCCCGGTCGAAGACGCCGACGTAAGCGCCCTGCTCTCCCACCACGCCATCGTCGGCATACGCGTCTACGACGGCGACGCGAAAACTCCCCAAGCGAGCTCGCGCGGCTTTCCTTCCTTCGCGACCGCGATCACCGGTAGGGAAGGCTTCCTGACGAGACTGTGGCCCGGAAACCCTTGGAGCCAGCGCTACCTGCGGCCGGACCTCTTCGAAAAGAACGGCGTGGCCCGCGTCGACTGGGCGTCGGGAAGCGGACTTTTCGCGCCCCGGGACTTATGGGAACGCCTCGGAGGTTTCGACGAGCGTTTCTTCCTGTACGTCGAAGACGTCGACTTGGGACGCAAGGCCCAAGCGGCGGGGATTCCCGTCGTGCACGACCCGCGCCTTGCCATCGCGCACAGCATCGGCGGATCCTACGCCGGACGCCGAAGCTACCGCGCCGATCTTCACCATCACCGTGGCATGTGGAAGTACTACCTTAAGTGGTCGCGGGGGCCGCGGCTTCTCCTGGCCCCCCTCGTTTTGCTCGGAATTCTCGCCCGCTTTCTGCTGAGGCGCTTCGCTTGAAGGCCGTGATCCTCCTGGCGACTTACAACGGCGAGCGCCACCTCGCCGAGCAGCTCGAAAGTTTGGCCGCTCAGACGCATCGCGATTGGCAGCTGTGGGTTCGCGACGACGGGTCCACCGATCGGAGCCCGCAGATCGCACGGGATTTCGCGGCCCGTGGCTTCGACGTGCGTTTGTTGCCGAGCGATGGCCGACGTTTGGGTCCCGCCGCGAGCTTCGGATACCTACTGGGACGGGCGTTGGCAGAACCGACGTCGAACGAACGGATCTTTTTCTTCTGCGACCAGGACGACATTTGGAAGGCCAACAAGATCGCGCGCACGCTCGAATGCTTTGCGGACGTGAGCCATCGAGGTCGCGCGGTGTTTTCGGATCTCGAGGTCGTCAACCAGGATTGCCGTCCGATCGCGAGTTCGTTTCAGACGATGGCCCGCCTGCGTTACCGCGCGGAAAACCCGCTCACTTCTCTCATCGTTCAGAATCACGTCACGGGTTGCACGCTCGCCTTCGATGCGGAACTCGCGCGGCGTTCCCTGCCGTTTCCGGCGGATCTCATGATGCACGACTGGTGGATCGCCCTGCTCGCGGCCGCGAGCGGAGAGCTCGTCGAAATCGAAGAAACGACTCTTCTCTATCGTCAGCACGAGGCCCAGGCCTCGGGTGGAGTCCGCGCCGGCCGTCTTGCCCGATTCTGGGGGCTCCTGAAACGCTGGACGCCCCTCGTAGCTCTGATGGAAGGACGTTTCCGCCAAAGCCGCGCGCTCGAGACCCGGCTCCGCGAAAGGGACTTGGCCCCAAAGGCCCAGGCTTTCTTGGCGACTTACCATCGAAGGGCCGTCCGTCCTTTTCCTTTCTCGGCTTTAGGGATCTGGGTCCTGGGCATCCGTCTCCAGACGCTTCCCCGCACGCTCGTCTACGCGCTTCTGCTGGGATTGACGAGAGAACGGATCCGAAGCGTCCTCGCCTTGCCGTCCACTAGGCCCGATCGGGCATAGATCCTGCTCCGGCGGAGGCTAGGCCGCGCGAGGTGCCGGCCTTTAAGGAGGTAGAATCATCATGTCATCCGTCAACCGTGTTCTGATCTGTGGGACCTTGGGCCACGACGTCGATCTGAAGACGACTCGTAACGGGCGGCCTTTCTGTCGCATGAGTCTCGCGACGAACGGCCCCGCGAAAGACGCCGAAGGAAAGCGGCGAACTTACTGGCACAGCGTGCACGTCTTCGGTCCCCAGGCCGAATCGATGATCGCGCAGGCCCGTAAAGGATCGCAAATCTGGGTGGAGGGACGCTTGGAGACTTTCTCGCAAGAAGTCGAGAATGGACCGAAGGTCTGGAAGACTTGCGTCACGGCCGAAAGGATCAATGTGCTGTCCCGCTCGAGTTCCGACGCAACGCCCTCCGACGCGTCGATCGCCGAGGAGGCCCGCTTTCTGAAGGCGACCGACGCCGAGGCGATGGAGGACGTGATTCTGCACTAGGGCCCAAAAGGAAAACGGGCGCTTCCCCAAAGGGAAGTACCCGTCCTTCGTGGGTTGGGTAACTCGCTTAGGCCGCGTCTTCGATTCGACGGACCTTGCTGCGGCTTGCGGCCGCCGAAGGTTCCTTGCTCGAGCTGGCACCGCTGCGACCCGTCTCGCCGCCGCGGCGACGGAAGGGAGAGCGGGCGAGAGCGACGTCGAGGACTTCGCTCACGTTCTTCACCGGCACGAAGCGAAGTTGCTTCTTGTACTCGTCGGGGATCTCGACGAGATCCTTTTCGTTGCGGTACGGGATCACGACCGTCGAGATTCCGTGGCGCATCGCCGCGAGGGCCTTCTCTTTGAGGCCACCGATCGGCAACACCTTGCCGAGGATGCTCACTTCGCCCGTCATCGCGACGTCCTTCGAGACCGGGATTCCCGTCAGCAAGCTCACGATACCCGTGGTGATCGTGATACCGGCCGAGGGACCGTCCTTCGGAACCGCGCCCGAGGGGAAGTGGATATGGATCTCGTTCTTGGTGAACCAAGCGTCATCGACGCCGAGTTCCTTGGCGTGGGCGCGGATCCAGCTCATGGCCGCGTGGCAAGATTCCTTCATCACGTCGCCGAGGCTACCCGTGGTCATCACGCCGCCGCGACCCTTCATCGAAGTCACTTCGACTTCGAGGACCTCGCCGCCGTTCTGCGTCCAAGCGAGGCCGGTCACGCAACCGACTTCGTCCTTTTCGCGGGCGTCGGTCGGGAGGTAGCGCGGGGGTCCCAAGAAGCGCTCGACCGCCGCGTCGTTCACTTCGATCTTGGGGAAAGGCGCGGTGCCGTCCCACGTTGCGACTTCCTTCGCGACCTTGCGGGCGCAGGTGCCGATGAGGCGTTCGAAGTTACGCAGACCGGCTTCGCGGGTGTACTGCGAGATGATCTTGCGCAGTCCCGGCTCGACGAAGTCGATGGCATCCATCGTGATACCGTTCTCTTCGACTTGCTTGCGAATGATATAGCGGTTCGCGATCTTGAGCTTGTCTTCCTCGCTGTAGCCGGCGAGCTGAAGAACTTCCATCCGGTCGCGGAGCGGGGCCGGGATGGCTTCGAGCACGTTGGCCGTCGCGATGAACATGACGTTCGACAAGTCGAAGGGCATGTTCAGGTAGTGGTCGCGGAAGCTGTGGTTCTGCTCGGGGTCGAGGACCTCGAGGAGCGCCGACGAGGGGTCGCCCTTGTAGTCCTGGCCGAGTTTGTCGATCTCATCGAGCATGATGACCGGGTTGTTCGTGCCGGCTTGCTTGAGCGCTTGGATCAAGCGGCCCGGGAGCGCGCCGACGTAGGTTCGGCGGTGACCGCGGATTTCGGCT
>DDRA01000135.1:11244-24155 GCA_002343545.1 Bacteriovoracaceae bacterium UBA2428 | reverse complement strand
GCTTGCGCACGGCGAGGAACTCGAGGATGCGGTCCTTGACCTTCTCGAGGTCGAAATGGTCTTCGTCGAGGATCTTCTTGGCTTCGACGAGGTCGAGCTTGTCCGTCGAGGCCTTCGCCCACGGCAAGTCGCAGAGCCAATCGAGGTAGGTGCGCACGATCGTCGCTTCGGAAGCGTCGGGGTGCATGCGCTCCAGGCGGCCGAGTTGCTTGACGGCTTCGGCGCGGATTTCGTCGGTCATCGGCGCGTTCTCGACGCGGTTGCGGAGTTCGTTGATCTCGTCCGCGCGCGGGTCGTTCTCGCCGAGCTCGTTCTTGATGGCGCGCATCTGTTCGCGCAGGAACTGCTCGCGTTGGTTGCGGCCCGCGTCTTCGCGCGATTGGCCCTTCACCTTCTGCTGCATCTGGAGGATTTCGAGTTCCTTCGCGAGGATCTCGCGGACCTTCATGAGACGCTCGGAGGGATCGAGGGTCTCGAGGATTTCTTGCGATTCGCTGACCTTGAGACCGAGGTTCGAAGTCACGAGGTCGGCGAGACGACCCGGATCCGAGATCTCTTCGACGACCATCAGGATGTCGGGCGAGAGCATCTTGCCGAGGTTGATGACCTTCTCGAGCTGTTCCTTGACGGCCTTCATCTGCTGCTCGTCTTCGGCCTTGCGCTCCGGACGCACCGTCTCTTCGATGCGGGCGATCTTGACCGTGTAGAACGGCGCGCTGCTCTCGTACTGGGTGATCGACGCTTTCGCGATACCCTGCGCGAGAATCTTAATACGACCGTCGGGAAGCTTGCGCATCCGCATGATCATGGCGACGGTGCCGATGCCGAAGATACCTTCGGGCGCCGGATTGTCTTCGCCGATCTCTTTCTGGCTCGACAAGAAGATGAGACGATCGCGCCCGAGGGCTTCGTTCACCGCCTTGATCGACGATTCGCGCCCTACGAAGAGCGGCAAGATCATGAAGGGAAATACGACGACATCCCGAACCGGAAGCATGGGCAGGGTATCGGGGATGATGATGTCATCGGCGTCTCGGGTCAGCGACATGGAGCCTCCTCGCAGTTGCTCATTCCATGAACCCGATCTTTTTCGGGCTCATAAATTGGCTTCGGCGGAGCGAGACGAGTTCTTGAGCCGGAACCGGTGAAGATCTTTTGACTAGTTGTCGCGGCGCTTAATCTGAATGCCGTTCAGGTGGTGGAAGGCGCCCTTGCGAACTTCGAAAAGCTGCAGTTCCGAGAGAACTTCGCGCCCGGAGTCCCAGCGGTGTTGCCCGAGAACGCCCTCAAAAGTGCCGAGGCCCTCGAGACGCGTCCGGAGCTCGTCCCGCGAGGCGGGCGAACTTTCGTTTCCGTAGGCCAAGCGCAAGGCCGTCCCGACGTCGTAGCCGAGAGCGTTCAAAGAATTCGGTAAAGTTCCGCGTTTTGACTGGAAGAGATTCAAGAAATCCTTAGACGCTTTCGAATTGCGCTCCGCGGCAAACATGTCCACAAAAAGAGCCCCATCCAAGTACTGTCCGGCGCGCTCCAGGAGGCGGTTCGACTTCCAGGTATTCGGCCCCAAAAGCTTGGGCGTCGTCACGTTGGAATAAAGGAGGGTCGGCACGATCTGCCCCAGGGCCCGGAAGGAGTCCGGAATGAAAACGACGTCAAAGTCGACGATGGGGCCCGGTTTGGCCGACTCGAGCTCACGCTTCGTGGCCTTGCGGGTGCCGGCCAGACGCTCGTCGAGCTTCTTGCGAAGTTCTTCGGCTTCTTTCGAACGCCAGTTCGGGAATCCCGTTCCGGTCATGTTCTCGACCGGAATCTTGAAGTCGGCTTGCGAAGGCGCGTAACTCTCGGCCGCGGTGACTTCGGCGCCGTATTCTTGAACGATGCGAAAATACTCCGTCGCGAACTCGCGACCGAAGGCGTCTTCCGGAAAGAGGATCGCGAAACGGCGCGCCCCGAGACGATCGTAGGAATAACCGACCAGAGCGCGAACCTGACGTTCCGGCGTCAGGCCTACGCGGAAGACCGACGAGCCTTTCTCGAGAATCCCGCGCCGCGGAGAAAGCGAGATATTCGGCACGCCCAACTGGCCGGCACGCTCGGCCACCAGCTCGGCTTGGTCGCCCGAAACGGGGCCGACGACGAGCATGACGCGTTCGTCGAAGAGCAGACGTTCCAAGCCCTGCAGCGCACTTTCCTTGGTGTCCCCGGCATCGGCCGCCACGATCTCGATCGGATCCTTGGACATCTCCCCGATC
The DNA here is from genome assembly GCA_002343545.1 of Bacteriovoracaceae bacterium UBA2428. Taxonomy (GTDB): domain Bacteria; phylum Bdellovibrionota; class UBA2428; order UBA2428; family UBA2428; genus UBA2428. Next base: position 21,906 of record DDRA01000135.1, on the reverse strand, counting down.
GCGAGTTCAAGGCCCATGCGAATCGCGCGACCCGCCGACTCCTGCGGGCCCGACAAGGGCAGCAAGAGACCCACTTTGCGCGGCATCGCCGTCTCGAGCGAGCCCAGTCGGTTCGCGAGCTGTTCGGCCTTCGTGTAATCCGGCGTTCCGGGACGGGCGATCGCCTTGAGCTGAGCGAGAACCTGCTCGGCCTCGACTTTTTGGCCACGCGAAATTCGCAGGGTCGCCAAACGATAGAGGACTTTGTTCGCCGGGAACTGCGTCGGGTACTCCTTCGCGAGGAACGAAAGGTCCGCTTCGCTCATCTGGACGTCGATCATTTCGGAGAGCTTCGATTCGATCGCACGCTGGGCCGCGGCGTCGGTGAGCTCCGCGCGGGCTTTGAGCATCGCGAGGGCCGACTCCAGCCAACGGCGCTCTTCGCCCGCGACGCGCGCCCAGAACGAGAAGAAGTCGGCGCGCATCGGACCGGGGATTTCGCGGGCCGAAACCTTGGCCAGCGTATCGAGCGCGACCTTCGGTTTACCCAGCGAATAGTTCGCGCGGGCCGTCAAAAGAATGGCCTCGCCACGGGCCGCCGATTCTTGGGACTGCGAGCGGATCGCGCTCAAGCTCGAGATAACGTCGGCGTATTCCGCGCGATCGAATTTTTCGCGGGCAAGCTTAAGCGTAGCGCCGGGGTCCTGGGCCTGTTGCATCGGAGCGGGCGCTTGGGCCTGGCCGAACGCCATGGGGACGCCCAGGATCGCGGATCCCAACACGAAGGAACGAGACAACAGCACTCCGAGACTAAGCATGAGCGCAAGACTACCATCGTGGCCTAGCAACCGAAAGCACGACTGTCGGCACCCGCGTATCGAGCGCGCCTAAGCATCGGTAGGACTTATCTAAAGCACCGCCTCAAGTAGGTAAACGCGCTCATGCGATCCTGGCTCGCCGAGCCAAAACAAAGCACGAGGAATGCACCTGCGCCGCACGGACTCGGCTTCGTAAGGGACCTGGACGAGTCGAACTTTTTCAAAAATCCGTCACCGATAGAGGAGAATTCCGCTATCTTCGAGTTCCATGAATGACATGCGTCGACGCGGCTTTTCTCTCGTTACCGTGTTGGTGAGCAGCGCCCTCTTGGGGACGTTGGCCCTCGTATTTACGTCGATGATGAGGAGCACGCAAAAGGGGCAGACGAGCGTTCGTAATGCCGCCGATTTCGAGACGTTGAAATCGACGGTCGCCATGATCTTGGGCAACCGAGCGAAGTGCGCGACCGCCTTTTGGAACTCGGCGGGGACGGCCGCGGCAAAGTATTCACCGACGGGCACGGTTTCCGCGACGGAGTCCTTCGGGTCTTTGCGACTCGGTTCATCGACGGTCGCGGCCGCTGGACTAGATCTGGGCGCGGGACTCACCTTGACGGGGCTTAGCTTGGAGCCGGTCGCGGGAATCGCTCCCGATACGACTTCGATCCCGGGGCACGTCGTACACTCGGTGGCTTTGACCCTGGAAGCGGCCAAGTCGCAGGACTCCATTGGCGCCAAGACACTGTCGAACGCCTCCAATCCTTTTCGCTTCGAGATTGTCACCGACTCCTCCGAGTTTGTGGTGGACTGTCGGGGAGCCGCTAATTCCACAGCCGTGGTCACGGCAAGCGCCGCTCGCGTTCGTTTCACGGGAATCTACGCGTCGAAGAAAGTCGACTTTATGACGAAGGCCGCGTACCCCATGACGCTCGCACCCGGTGTTTCGAATCCGGTCGCGACGTGGGCCAGTTCCACGGAATTGTATGTGCTTTCAGCGCCGCCCGGATCCTCGACTTCGTCGGAGGTCAGAGCTCCCTTCGTTGAGATACCCGCGTTTTCTTGGGATGGTTCGAGTTTCTACGGAATCGGCTGCAATGGCGCCACCGGATGGACTTTGAGTGGATGCATGCTCTCGGTGAGCGGAGCTCAAGAGAATAATCTCACCGTACCGAACGGCTGTATATCGAACACCTGGGCCGACATGACAATCTTGGGCATCGTCTGCGTCCGTCGCTAGCCTAGCCAAAGAAAGTTTCGACCAAATCTAGAACCAGTCCTTCATTTTCTTGAGGAAGGATTGGCTCTCGGGAAAGCTTTCTCCGCCGATCGCGGCGAAGCGCTCCAAAAGCTGGCGTTGTTCGCTCGTTAACTTGGACGGAACCTCGACCTGGATCATGACGTACTGATCCCCACGGTCGCGACCGCCGAGTTGCGCGATACCCTTCGCCTTCAAACGGAAGCGCTTGTTCGACTGGGTGCCGGCTGGAATCTTGAGCTTCACCGTGCCACCGAGCGTCGGAACGTCGATCTCGGTCCCGAGCGCCGCCTGCGGAAAAGAGATCGGAACGGAGCAATGCACGTCCACGCCATCGCGGCGGAAAAAGGGATGCTCGTCGACTTCGATGACGACGTAGAGATCGCCCGACGGCGCGCCCATCGTGCCCGCTTCGCCTTCGCCGCGTAGCTTGAGCCGCTGCCCCGAATCGATACCCGCCGGAACCTTGACCTGAAGGCGAGTCGTTTCGGTCTTGCGGCCCGAACCGCGGCAATCGCCGCACTTGCTCTTGATGATCTGGCCGCTGCCCGAACAATCCGGGCACGTCTTGGAGAGGGTGAAGAAACCTTGCTGAAAGCGAATCTCGCCCGCGCCACGGCAGGTGCCACAGGTTTCCGCCGAAGTGCCCGGACGAGCGCCCGTGCCTGAACAAGTCTTGCAGGCCGTCTCGCGCGGAACCTGGATCGTTTTCTCGACGCCGAAAGCGGCTTCTTCGAAGGACACCGAAAGATTGTAACGAAGATCGGCGCCCCGCTGGCCACGCACCCCACCCCGGCCGCCGCGACCACCCGGGCCACCGGCGCCGAAGACTTCCGAGAAGATGTCGCCGAAAAGATCGTTCAGGTTCGAAAAACCGGCCCCGCCGGCGCCACCGAACTGGCTGAAGTCGAAACCACCGCCCTGGGCTCCGGCGTGACCGAACTGATCGTAGGCCTTGCGCTTGTTATCGTCGGCCAGAACCTCGTAGGCTTCGGCCGCTTCTTTGAATTTTTCCTCGGCCTCTTTGTTGCCGGGATTCTTGTCCGGATGAAACTGGATCGCGAGCTTTCGGTAAGCCTTCTTGATCTCTTCGGCCGTGGCGGTACGCGCCACTCCCAAAACTTCGTAATAGTCGCGCTTGCCAGCCATCTTCCTCATCACACGGGCCCTCGGGAGAAACCCCCGAAGGCCCGCCTCTTAAACCGTTAAGGACCTTAAGCGCCAGACTTAGACTTCTTTGAAGTCCGCATCGACCGTGTCGTCGTCCTTCTTGTTGCCCGAAGCGTCGGAACCGTCGTACTTGGCGTGCTCCGAAGACCCGGAAGCTTGTTGGCCCGCCGCGTCCGCGCCGCCTTGGGCCTGCGCGTTGGCGTAAACCTGCTCGGCGAGCTTGGCGTTGAGCTTGTTGAGGTTGTCGAGGGCGCCTTGCATCGCGTCCTTGTCGCCCTTCTCAAGCTCGGCCTTCGCGGCCGTGATCGCCGTCTCGAGTTCGCCCTTCAGCGAAGCATCGACCTTCGCGCCCAACTCGGTCATCGACTTCTCGGTTTGGTAAACGAGACCGTCGAGCTGGTTGCGGACCTGGATCGATTCCGTCTTCTTCTTGTCTTCGGCCGCGTTCGCCTCGGCGTCGCGGACCATGCGCTTGATCTCTTCTTCCGAGAGGCCCGAGTTCGCCGTGATCTGGATCGACTGCGACTTACCCGTGCCCATGTCCTTGGCGGAGACGTGCACGATACCGTTCGCGTCGATGTCGAAGGTCACCTCGATCTGCGGAACGCCGCGCGGAGCCGGCGGAATTCCCATCAGGTCGAACTTTCCGAGCGTCTTGTTGTACTGCGAGAGCTCGCGCTCGCCTTGCAGCACGTGGATGCTCACGGCCGGTTGGTTGTCGGTCGCCGTGGAGAAGACTTGCGACTTCTTGGACGGGATCGTCGTGTTCTTTTCGATGAGCTTCGTGAAGACGCCACCGAGGGTCTCGATGCCGAGGCTGAGCGGCGTGACGTCGAGAAGGAGAACATCCTTCACTTCACCCTTGAGCACGCCACCCTGAACGGCCGCGCCGACCGCGACGACTTCGTCGGGGTTCACGCCCTTACCGGGCTCCTTGCCGAAGATCTCGCGAACCTTCTCTTGGACTTTAGGCATGCGGGTCATACCGCCGACCAAGATGACTTCGTCGATCTCGGATTTGGCGAGCCCCGAGTCCTTGAGGCAGATCTCGCAGGGAGCCACGAGACGATCGATGAGATCGCCGCAGAGAGCTTCGTACTTGGCGCGCGAGAGCTTGAGGTTCAAGTGCTTCGGGCCGTTCTGGTCGGCCGTGATGAAGGGCAGGTTGATCTCCGCTTCCATGGACTCGGAGAGCATGTGCTTGGCCTTCTCGGCTTCCGTCTTGAGACGTTGCAACGAGAACTTGTCCTTGCGAAGGTCGATGCCTTCGAGGCGTTGGAACTCGTCGGCCATCCACTGAACGATGCGATGATCGAAGTCTTCGCCGCCGAGGAAGGTGTCGCCGTTCGTCGCTTTCACTTCGAAGACGCCGTCGCCGAGCTCGAGGATCGAGACGTCAAACGTACCGCCACCCAAGTCGAAGACCGCGATCTTGCGGTCCTTGCCGCCCTTGTCCATGCCGTAGGCGAGCGAAGCCGCCGTGGGCTCGTTGATGATACGAAGGACGTTCATGCCCGCGATGCGGCCGGCGTCCTTGGTCGCTTGGCGTTGGGCGTCGTTGAAGTAGGCCGGAACCGTGACGACGGCTTCCGTGACGGGTTCACCGAGGTAGTCCTCGGCCGTCTTCTTCATCTTCATGAGGATGAAGGCCGAAACTTCTTGCGGCGAGTACTTCTTGCCGTCGACTTCGACCCACGCGTCGCCGTTGTCAGCCGCGACGAGCTTGTACGGGAGCGAACCCTTGAGTCGTTGCACTTGCGGCGAATCGAATTTTTGGCCGATAAGACGCTTCACCGCGAAGACCGTACGGTCCGGGTTCGTGACGGCTTGGTTCTTGGCGATCGCGCCGACGAGGCGCTCGCCCTGGGCGTTAAAGCCCACGATGGAGGGCGTCGTACGCGCACCTTCCGAGTTTTGAATGACCTTGGGCTGGCCGCCTTCGAGGATAGCCACGCACGAGTTGGTCGTTCCGAGGTCGATACCGATAACTTTTGCCATATTCCTTAAATTCCTTTCACGAAGAAAGTTTGTTCACGAAAACGCGGGCCGGTCGGATGACGCGGCCGTGGAGGGTCCATCCGCGCTGGAGCACGGAGCTGATGTGGTTGTCTTTGTGGGTCGGGTCCGAGGCTTGGCCGACGGCTTCGTGCACGGTCGGATCGAAGGCCTGGCCTTCGGAATGAACGGCTTTCACGCCGATCTGCTCGAGCGTGGACTCGAAGTGTTTGAGCGTCATGTCGACGCCCTTGAAGAGATTGTTCACGACCGAGTTCTCGCGCACCGTAGCGTCGAGCTTCGACTCGGAGTCCTTCATGGCCTTGACCGCGAGGAACAGATTGTCGACGACGGGGAGGAGCGTCTTGATGAGCTCCTCGTTCGCGTATTTGACGACTTCCGTCTTCTCGCGCACGAAACGCTTGCGCATGTTCTCGATCTCGGCCGCGAGGTAGGAAACCTTGTTCTTCCACTCCTCGAGCGCCGCCTCGCCGGCGAGACCATCGGCCGCGGCGGGCATCGCTTCATCCGAAGGCGACGCCGCGGCGGGATCTTGAGCTTCGGCCGGGCCGTTCTCTTCCTTGAAATCTGCGGGGTTTTCCGTGAATTCCGACATCTCTGAAAACTTGGTGTCGAAGCGAGCCGAGTCAAGGTTTGCGGGGGAAAGTTTTCCGGAACTTTCCAAAAGCTCGAAAATCTTTGGAAAAAGCCCGTCCAGGATCCGAAGTCCGGCCTCCGTGACGGCCAGATTTTTTCTTTTATTTTCAAGTGCTTGACCGCCGGATCGGATTTCAAGGAAGTCCCGAAAACGGGGGTCTTGCGGCAAGGTCTCGAGCAGGTCAGCGACCGGCCCAAAACGCTCGAGTTCCACGCCCCCCGGCAAACGCAGGCCCATCAGCAAAATCTCTTCGGCGTGCTCGAGCGGGCTACGGGTCGTCAGCGCCAACTCTTCCCGGGGCGTCCCGGCCATGGCCTCCCATTTCTCGAAGGACTCGGGGTTCCTTTGGTGGGCTCCGAAACCGCCCGGCGCCTTGGGCGCCAGGCCGGGCGGCAGAACCCCGGCCGCGCCCGGGCCGAGTCCCAAGAAAGGGAGCATCTTCCAGTAGCGAAGATTGTGGCGGCACTCACGCCCCGGACGGGCGAAATTGGAGACCTCGTAACGCGGCAGCCCCGCGGCGGCGCACAACTCTTCCGTGCGATCGAACATCTCCAGGAGACGTTCCTCGCCGGGCTGACGCCAGTTCTTGGCGCGTTCCGTCGTCAATGTGAGCTGGTAGGCGGAAACGTGCCCGGGTCCGAACCCCAGGAGAAGTGCCAAATCTTCTTCCCATTCCACGAGACTCTGACCAGGGAGGCCGAACATGAGGTCGCCGGACCAGGGCCCACTCCAATCGCGGGCCACGAGCTCGAGCGCCCGGAGGTTGTGACCACGGCGCGCTCTCCGCTCCAGACGCTCGAGATGGGCGTCCTGAAAACTTTGCAGCCCCATCGAAAGGCGAGTCGCGCCCATGTCGCGTAACGCCCCGAGCTTTTCGCGGTCGAGCGTCTCGGGATTGCACTCGACGCTCCACTCGAAGCCAGGCGACCAATCGAAGGCGCCGCGAAGCGTTTCTCCGAGTTCGCGCAGAATATCGTTGGGCAAGAGGCTCGGCGTGCCTCCCCCGAAGAACGCGGTCTCGATCCGAATCCCGCGGTCGCGCAAACGCGGTGACCAATACTCGACTTGGCGCTTCATGGCTCGCGCCCAGCGTTCCATGGGCTCGCGACGCTCCTCGGCCCAGGAATTGAAGTCGCAATACCCGCATTTATGCACGCAAAATGGGGCATGAAGGTAGAGGCCGAGGGAAGACGACACGGGGGCCTTATAGCGCGCTCGCCAAGGGCGTCAAAACGAGAAGCCCGGCCGCCTTCCACGCCTTCCGCGAACGTGAAAGAATAGAGGGTCTATGTCTCTATGCGAAACACTGACCCTCTCCAACGGACTCAAACTTCTGCGCATTCCCAGCCGGACTTCGCCCGTCGTGGCGCTCCAGGGCTGGATCAAGTTCGGCGCGGCCGACGAGACCGAAGACATCGCGGGACTCGCGCACCTTTTCGAGCACCTGCTCTTCAAGGGTACCGAACGCCGCCAAGTCGGCGCCATCGCGCGCGAGATCGAAAGCATGGGCGGGGACCTGAACGCCTACACGAGCTACGATCACACGGTCATGCACATGACCCTCGCGTCGAAACACCTCGAGGCCGGGCTCGATATTCTCGCCGACTCGCTCCAGCACTCGATCGTCGACGACGAAGAGCTCGGCCGCGAGCGCGAAGTCGTGCTCGAGGAAATCCGCCGCCGCAACGACATGCCCGGCGCGATCGCCTCGGATCTCATCCGCTCGAGCCTCTTCGGGTCGCACGCCTACAGCCGACCCGTGATCGGCTTCTCCGAAGTCGTCGCGAACATGTCGCGCGAGACGCTCATGCGCGAGTACAAGAAGCACTACAACGCTTCGAACCTCTTTCTCGTGGTGGCGGGCGACTTCGACGAAAACCATCTACGCGACAGCTGCGAACGGCTCTTCTCGAAGATGCCTCCCGGTCCCATTCCCGGCGCGCGGCCTTCCCGTCCCGCGGGCGCGGCCGGCGCCTCGGGCTTCCGCCACCACTCCTCGCCCGACGCGATCGTGCACCTGGGCTGGAAGTCCGTGGGCGCGGATCACCCCGACGCGGCGGCCCTCGACGCGCTCGCCCTCATCCTGGGCCAAGGCGAGAGCTCGCGTCTCGTGCGTAAACTCGTGAACGACGAACAGCTCGTGCGCGACACGGGCGCGGGATGTTGGACGCCCAAGGAAGCCGGATCCTTCGGCATCGTCTTCCGCGGACCGAAAGGTCTCGCGGCCAAGATGCCGCGCATCCTCACGGAGCTCCGTGGCCTGCTCGACAAACCGACGATCGAGGCCGAGCTCGAGAAGGCCCGCAAGAACCTGCTCTCGACGGCGACCTACTCCAAGGAAACGGTGGACGGCCTGGCCGAGCGCTTCGGTAGCTGCGAGTCGGTGGCCGGCGACGTCGGTCTCGACGAGCGTTACCAAGCCGCGGTCCGTCGTCTTTCGATCGACGACATCGAGCGCGTGAAGCGCCAGTACCTCGATCCTTCGTGCGCCCACTTCGGCGGCATCTTCCCCGAAGGAGAAAAAATCCCTTCGTCGCTCTCGATCCCAGCCGCGGCTCCTTCGCGCGCGCGTAAAGCCGCCGCGAAGGCGGGCGAAGTCGAGAAGTTCAACTTCCGCGGACTGACCGTCCTGCGCAAGCCCGTTACGCACCTGCCGATCTTCTCGCTCCGGCTAGCAGGCCTGGGCGGTGGACGCCTAGAGGGCGATCGCCAATCTGGCATCGGTAACATGTGGGCCCGCTGCGTGACCGAAGGCGGCCGGGCTTCGAACGGGCGCGTATGGACGCGCGACGAAGTCTCGGAACACGTGGACCGCTCGAGCGCGAGCCTGAGCGCCTTCCACGGTCGCAACAGCTGGGGCTTCAGCGTAGACGGTCTCGCCGCCGACTTCGATTCGCTCTTCGAGCTCTTCGCCGCTTCGCTCTTGGAACCGAGCTTCGACAAAGAAATCGTCGATCAAGCCCGTAGCCACGTCCTCCAAGACATCCGAAGCTCGGACGACAACCCCAGCTCCGTGGCGTCCCGACTCTTCTCGGCGGCGCTCTTCGGTAAGCACTCTTACGGCCGACGCGCGCAGGGCGAGCCCGCGATCATCAAGAAACTCGGCGCGCGCGATCTGATCGCTTACCACCGTAAGATGCTTGCGCAGCCGATGGTACTCACCGTGGTCGGCGACATCGAGCGCGAAACGCTCGAGGCAACCCTCGAAAAGTTTCTGGGCGCCCACAAGTTCGCCCGGACCTCGAAATTGCTCAAACGGACGCCCGCCAAGGCGATTTCACGCGACGTGGCGGTCGGGGCCAAGCTGCCCAAGGAGCAAACCCATATCCTCCTCGGCTTCCCGAGCTGCACGCTCTTCGAAAAAGATCGTTGGGCTCTGCTCGGCCTTTCGGCCGTGTTGAGCGGCCAAGGTGGCCGACTCTTCCTGGAACTTCGTGACAAGCTTTCGCTTTGCTACACGGTCGCGCCGACCCACATGGAAGGCTTTGACGCCGGTTATTTTGGCTTCTACATCGCCACCGCCCCGGACAAGCGCGACACGGCCTTGGCCGCGCTTCGTCGAGAGATCGATCGTCTTTGCGACGAAGGACTGCCCGAGGACGAATGGAAGTCCGCGCAGCGTTTCTACGTCGGCAACCACGAGATCGAACAACAACGTCTGGGCGGCCAGGCCATGGGCATGGCGCTCGACGAAGTTTACGGTCTCGGATGGAAGGAACATTTCGAGTTCGCCAAGAAGCTCGAGTCGGTGAAGGCGGCGGACGTCGTGCGGGTCGCGCGCAAGTATTTGCGCGGAGCCTCGGTCGTTTCGCAGGTCGGGCCTAAGTAAACGGGCTATGCTAGGGTCGGCCCCATGATCGAAATCGCCGTATTGGGGGCCGGTTACGTGGGGCTCGTGTCGGGGGCCTGCTTCTCGACGTTCGGAATCAAAGTCCACTTCGTCGAGACGCTCCCCGAACGGCTTGCGAGCTTGCGTCGCCAAGAGGTTCCCTTCTTCGAACCCGGATTGCAGGACATCCTCGAGGACTCCGCGAAGCGCGGACTCATCGAGACCCACGCTTCGATCACGGAACTTTACGCTCGCGCGAAGCCGACCTTCGTCTTCGTCTGCCTTGGGACACCTTCGCGGGAAGACGGGTCCTGCGACATGAGTCACGTCGAAGCCGCGCTTCGCGAACTCGCCGAACGTTCGCCCGAAGATTCGATCGTCGTCCTCAAATCGACCGTTCCCGTGGGAACCGCGAGCGACCTCAAACGCCGCTTCGGCGTCGGCCGTCGCCTACGCGTCATCAATAATCCCGAGTTTCTGCGCGAAGGCACGGCGATCCAGGACTTCATGCGTCCCGAGCGCATCGTGATCGGCGGCGAGGACGAAGCCGCCGTCAATGGTCTCCGGGATCTCTACGAACCGCTCCTTCGTAATGGCCATCCTTGTCTCACCATGAGTTCGGAGTCGGCCGAAGCCGCCAAGCTCTCCGCGAACTTGGCTCTGGCCGCGCGCATCAGTCTCATCAATCAGATCAGCCGTTTTGCCGACGCCACGGGCGCCGACATCAAGTCGATCGAGAAAGTCCTCAAGTCCGATTCCCGCATCGGTTCGAAGTATCTCTACGCCGGCATGGGCTACGGGGGATCCTGCTTCCCGAAGGACGTGAAGAGTTACTTGCACCAGTGCCGCGCGCACGAGGTCGATGCCTCGATCGCCGAGGCCGTCGAACGGGCGAACGAGACCCAAAAGACCTATTTCTTGCCGAAAATCCGGAGCGAAGTCGCGGCGGGCGCCACGG
>DDRA01000135.1:10498-11144 GCA_002343545.1 Bacteriovoracaceae bacterium UBA2428 | reverse complement strand
ATCCTTCAAACCCGAAACCGACGATATCCGCGAAGCGCCAGCCTTGGCGCTCTGCGAAGCGCTCGCCGAAGCGGGATATCGCATCCACGCTTACGACCCCCAGGCCCTCGAAAACTTCGAAAAGTGGCTTTCGGACAAGCCTTGGCGTGCAAACGTCACGCTTTGTGCGAACGCGACCGACGCCCTCCGTACGGCGGAAGCCATGGTCCTCGTGACGGAATGGCGTGAGTTCCAGTCACTGGACCGCGGCGGCCTGAAGCACCTCTTCCGGGGCCGCGTGGTTTTCGACGGCAAGAATATCTTCCAACCCGAGCGTGTGCGGGAGATGGGTTACCGTTACTTCGGCATCGGCCGTCGCTAGCGAAAACGCGGCGTTCCTTTCCCCTTCACCCCGTAGACCAAGTCCCACGCGCTGGGCTAGCCTGCCCGCATGAACATTCTCGTCACGGGTTCCGCCGGATTCATCGGTAGCTGCTTCGTTCGCATGGCTTTGGGCAAGGGCCGCAAGCCCAACGCCAACTTTCCCGAGCTGAAGCAAGGCAAGATCGTCAGCCTCGACCTTTTGACCTACGCGGGTCGCATGGAGAACCTCGAGCCGGTCATGAACGATCCCCGCCACGTTTTCGTGAAGGGCGACATCTGCGAC
>DDRA01000135.1:5111-10390 GCA_002343545.1 Bacteriovoracaceae bacterium UBA2428 | reverse complement strand
CGTGAAGGGCGACATCTGCGACGCCAAGCTCATCGAGAAACTCGTCGTCGACCACAAGATCACGGGCATCGTGCACTTCGCGGCCGAAAGCCACGTCGACCGCAGCATCGAGTCTTCGGAGCCCTTCGCGCGCACGAACGTGCTCGGTACGATCGCGCTGTTGGACGTCGCCAAGAAGTACAAACTCCGTTTTTGCCACGTCTCGACGGACGAGGTCTACGGCACGCTCGGCGACGAAGGGACCTTCACCGAAGAGACCCCGCTCGCGCCGAACTCGCCCTATTCCGCTTCGAAGGCCGCTTCGGACTGCTTCGTGCGCTCTTACGTCCATACGCACGGACTCGAAGCCGTCACGACCCGCTGCTCGAATAACTACGGACCTTACCAGTTCCCCGAGAAGTTCCTGCCGGTGACGATTCTCGCGCTCATCGGCGGCCGCAAGATTCCCGTTTACGGCACGGGCAAGAACGTGCGCGATTGGATCCACGTGGAAGATCACGCCGCGGGCGTCTGGCTCGCCTTCGCGAAGGGCAAGTCGGGCGAGGTCTACAATCTCGGCGGCCACGGCGAGAAGAACAATCTCTTCATGGCCGAGACGCTCTCGAAGCTCGTCGGTCGCGATCCCACGACGACGATCGAGTTCGTGACCGACCGCAAGGGCCACGATTGGCGTTACAGCATGGACCCAGCGAAGGCCGAACGCGAGCTGGGGTGGAAACCCGTGTGGGGACTCGAAGAAGGCCTCAAGGATCTGGTCGCGTGGTATCGCGACAACGAAGCTTGGTGGAAGCCGCTACTGAAGTAGCGCCAAAAGTTCCGTCGATCTCCGTCCGCGGACTTTTTGCGCGGGCCCTCAGTTTCTCTCTCCGTCGGCCGTTATACTGAACGTGGCGATGGAGAGAGACTACCAAGGGATTCTCAAGTCCCGTTTTGAGGCTCGGCGCCTCGGCAATCCCAGTTATTCCCTGCGAGCTTTCGCGCGAGACCTTCGCGTCGATTCTTCCGTGCTGGCCGCGCTCCTGAAAGATCGCTCGCGCGGAGTCTCCCGCGCCACGGCGATCAAAATCGCCAAGCGCTTGGGGCTGAACGAAGAAGAACAACGGCTCTTCGCGGATTCCGTCGATGCGTACCATGCGCGCAGTCAGAGCGCGCGCGATCTCGCCCGCAGCCGGCTAGAGGCGCGATCCGCCGTGAAGGTTAAGTCCGTCGACCTCGACGCGATGAAGGTCATCTCGAGCTGGCACCACCTTGCGATCCGCGAGTGGGTGGGCACCTCTTCGTTCAAGCTCGACTACCGCCGGATGGCCAAAGCCTTCTCGATCACGACGGCGGAAGCCCGCGACGCTTGGGATCGGCTGCGGCGGCTCGAGCTCGTCGAACGCGACGAGTCCGGGCGCTGGACGGCGAAGGAATGGGTGCGCACGCCGGACGGAACTCCGAGCGACGTGCTCCGGCGCTACCACGGGCAAATTCTCGATCGTTCCCGACACGCGCTCGAGAACGTCGAGCTGTCGGAACGCAGCCACACGGCCCTCATGCTGCCGTTCCACGTTGGCTCCGTCGAAGAAGCCAAGCGTCTGATCCGCGAGTTCCGCCGCGGATTTTCGAAGGCCATCGCCGCTTCCCGACCATCCGAGCGCGTGAACGATCGCGTCTACTGCCTTTCGGTCCAACTTTTCCCGCTCGACGAGCGGGAAGGCCAATCCACCTTCGAGGAGAACGAATGAGCCCCTGCAAAACAAACATGAAGAACACCCTTTTCGTCGCGGCGCTTTCCGCGTTCGGATTGGGGGCGTGCGCGACCAAACGAGAGCCCGCCGCCGTCTACAAGAACCCGGCCGAAATGATTCGTAGTTGGACCCAACGGGGCAACTCGGCGCCCGCGCGCGGCACAGAGTCCGAGATCGGCGACGGTCAGGACAGAGGCCCCATTCAGTACCAAGTCCGACTCAACGGCAAAGACGCCACTATCGAATCTCCGGTCTGGGGAGACGAATACTGTAACCACTATGCGATCTACAAAGACCGCCCTCAGCGCGAACTCATCATGCCCTGCAGGGACGACTTCAACTCATGTTGGTTCCATTCGGTGTCACCGGATGGCAAGACCATCGCGATCTCCGTCAAGGTATCGACAAAGAACTATGGAGTCGTGTTTCTTCGCAAGGACTCAAGCGGAAAATGGCGCCGTTACGAAGATTTGCCAGCGAAAACCTATGGCGGCGAATTCACGCTGAACCCGATCGGCGCCGGCGCCCTTAGTAACGCAAAGTTGGATTCAGGAACCTTTACCTATGTACAGGCCGAGAAATGGATCGACTCCGAAACGATCGAACTCATCGTTTCTTCCATGAGTGACGTCCACGATGGACCTTATCACGATTATCGAGCGACCTATAAACTTCCGCCGGACGGATCCTACGACTTGAACAAGGGAAGTTTCGCCGTCATTGGCAAAGACCCGCCTCGGGAGCGAGACTAGCCCGAACTACACCCGCCCGTAGTTATCTTCGTAACGAACGATGTCATCCTCGCCGAAATAGGTCCCGGTCTGCACCTCGATGAATTCCATCGGGGTCTGACCGGGATTCGCCATTCGGTGCTTTGCGCCGAGCGGGATGTAGATGTGCTCGCCGGGCTTGAGGCGATGGACTTGATCGTTCAGGGTGACTTCGGCCTGCCCCTTCACGACGATCCAATGCTCCGCGCGCTTGGCGTGGCTCTGGTAGGAGAGCCGCTCACCGGGGTGCACGAGGATGCGTTTGGACTTGAAGTAGTCCGTATCGAGCAGAATCTCGAAGCGTCCCCACGGGCGTTCCTCGAAATCGTGCGTCTTCGCGAGCGAGCTTCCGCTCCGCTTGAGCGCTTCGACGATCTCGCGCACGGATTGACCCTGGCCCTTTTTCACGACGAGCAAGCTGTCGCCCACGTCGACCGCGACGAGATCCTGCACACCCACGAAAGCCGCGGCCTTCGGACGGGGCGTCTCGTTGATGAACTGGTTGCCGAACCCGCCGACTTGGAGCGGAGGCTCGGCGCCGCCTTCTTCTTGGAACTTGGCGACTTCTTCCCAGCACCCGAGGTCCGACCAGCCCATCTCGGCCGGCACGCAGCGCAAGTCCGCGAGCTTCTCCATGACGCCGTAGTCGATGCTTTGGCTCGGCAGACGCGGGTAGATGTCGGCGAGGTTCGAAGCGTCGGGCTTAAGGCCTTCGAGCGCCGACCAGAGATCGGGCATGTGCTTGGCAAGCGCGGCGGCCATCGTGTCCGCGCGGAAAACGAACATGCCCGCGTTCCACACCACCCTGCCCGTCGCAATGAGTTCGGCCGCGCGATCCGCGCGGGGCTTCTCGATGAAGCGTTTGACCCCCAAGACTTTGGAACCGTCCACGTTTGAAGTAGCCGACTCGAGCTCCATGTAACCATAGGCATCCGCAGCGTAGGTCGGAGCGATTCCGAGCGTCACGATGTAACCTTGCGAGGCCTCCGCGATCGCCGTTCGCACGGCGCGCGCGAAAGCTTCGCGGTCGCGAATGGCATGATCGGCCGGAAAAACGCCGACGACGGCACGCGGATCCTTACGGAGCCCCTGCCAGGTGGCGAGCGCGACGGCCGCGGCCGTGTTACGCGCGGCGGGCTCGCCGGCGATGGACGACTTGAGACCGAAACGCTTGAGAAGTCCAAGCGTGGCTTTGTCCAAGGCCTTCGTCGTGATGATGCAAGGCTCGGCGAAAGGCGCGAGCCGCTCCACCGTGTCCGCCAGAAGGGGACGGCCCAGATTGGCAAGGTCGAAGAACTGCTTGGGGAGCGCTTCGCGGGACAATGGCCAAAGCCGTGTTCCCGAGCCACCCGAAAGAATCGCGACGTGAATTTTGTCCGACATAAGTTATCCGAGGCTATCGCCGATCTTGGCCGCCGTCGAGCAAGCGGCCGTGATCAGTAGGTCTTGCCGTTTTGGATAACGTCGCGAAGGCTCGGCAGCTTGAGATCCTTGGCCGAAAGCTGGGGCTGATCGATCGGCCAGCGAATCCCGAGGTCGGGATCATTCCACATAAGTCCGACTTCATCTTGGGGAGCGTAGAGCCCCGTGCACTTGTACTGAAAGTCCGCGGTGTCGGAGAGGGTTACGAATCCGTGTCCGAAGCCGGGCGGTACGTAGAAGGCCCGTTTGTTATCGAAGGAAAGCTCGAGTCCGTACCACTTACCGAAAGTCGGCGAGGACCTGCGAAGATCCACGGCGACATCCCAAACGGCGCCGGTCACGACGCGAACGAGTTTTCCCTGGGGATTGGGGTTCTGGAAATGAATTCCGCGAAGGACACCCTTCTGCGAACGCGACCAATTGTCCTGAACAAAGTGCGTGGGCAGACCCACATCGCGAAACGGCTTTTCGTTGTAGGTCTCGAGGAAAAAACCACGCTCGTCGCCGAAGACCTTGGGCTCGATGACGACGAGCCCATCGATACCGGTGGGGATGACCTTCATGCCGGCTCCACAGCGATCCGCAGGAGGTAAGCGCCGTACTCGTTGTTCTTGAAGCGGTTTCCTTGCTCGATGAGCTGCTCTCGCGTGATGAACTTCTGGCGATACGCGATCTCCTCGGGGCACCCGACCTTAAGGCCTTGGCGCTTCTCGATGATCGAGATGAACTGGCTCGCCTCGAGCAAGCTCTCGTGCGTGCCCGTATCGAGCCACGCCATGCCGCGACCCATGAGCTCGACGCGAAGGGTGCCTTCGCGCAGATAGACGAGGTTCAGATCCGTGATCTCGAGCTCGCCGCGAACCGAAGGCTTCAGCTTGGCGGCGAGTTCGGGCGCGCGGCCGTCGTAGAAATAAAGGCCCGGGACGGCGAAGTTGGATTTGGGTTGCTTGGGTTTCTCCTCGAGCCCCAAGACTTTACCGTTCGCATCGAACTCGACGATGCCGTAGCGGTGCGGGTCGTTGACCGGATATCCGAAGATGACCGATCCCTGGCCCGAGCTGACTGTCTTCGCGCCGGCCTTCATGAGCTCGGGAAGCCCGTGGCCATAGAAAAGGTTATCGCCGAGCACGAGGCACGAGGGTTCGCCCTGCAAGAAGTCCTTCGCAAGGATGAGCGCCTGCGCGAGACCTTCGGGCTTGGGCTGCTCGACGTACTCGAAGCGCATGCCCCACTGCTTGCCGTCGCCCAGCAGCTTGCGGTACTGCGGCAGATCGTGCGGCGTCGAAATGATGAGCACTTCTTTGATGCCCGCCATCATGAGCGCCGAGATAGGGTAATAGACCATCGGCTTGTCGTA
>DDRA01000135.1:4485-4997 GCA_002343545.1 Bacteriovoracaceae bacterium UBA2428 | reverse complement strand
CTTGTCGTAGATCGGCATGAGCTGTTTGCTCGAGACGAGCGTAAGCGGATAGAGACGCGTGCCGGATCCACCGGAAAGTACGATGCCCTTCATAGTCGCCTTAGTTAAGCCTGGCTGGAGAGGACTGACTAGGGCCCCGAATGCCGCCGCGCAGCAGGATGCCCCCAAAGCCTCGCCCTGATAAAAGGGAAGCATGTCTCAATCCCAAACGATCCTCCTGACCGGCGCGACTTCCTTTACGGGCTGCCACATCGCCCGCGCGCTGATCGACGGCGGTCACCGGGTCGTGGCGACGCTCACCCAAAGCCTCGACTCTCCCGCCTACGCCGACGATCTGTTGAAGGCGCGCATGGCCCACGCCGGCGGCGTGGAATGGTTGGCGGAAGCGCCGATCGGAAGCACGAAGCTCCTTTCGGCCATTGAGCGTCTGCGCCCCACGGTCTTCGTGAACCACGGCGCTTCCATCAAAGGCTACCGGGATCCGAGCTTCGACTACCTCGGGAGCCTCGGCA
>DDRA01000135.1:0-4366 GCA_002343545.1 Bacteriovoracaceae bacterium UBA2428 | reverse complement strand
AAGCCGCGGCGTGAGCGGCACGCCCACCTTTATCGCGACCCTCGCCGCGAACGGCGCCCGCCGCTTCCTGCACTCGGGCTCGATCTTCGAACCGGGCGAAGGCGGCGAAGCGCAAAGCCCCGCGATCAGCATTTACGGCGTGAGCAAAGCCATGGCCTGGGAGCCGATCCGGTATTTCTGCGAAACGAAGAAGCTCGGCGTCTCCAAGATCGTCATCGCCAACCCCGTCGGCGCGCTCGAGAACCGCGATCGGCTCATTCCCTTTTTCGTGAAGGCCTGGCGCGAAGGCAAACGGCCCAACATCCGCACGCCGGATCTCGTGCGGGACAACGTCCCCGCACCTTGGCTCGCGCGCGTCTACGCCGAAGAAGCCCTGGTCGGCGGGGACTCCCTCCTTCGCGTCCGACGGCCGAGCGGCTACGCCCTGCGGAACGAGGAGTTCCTGCGTCTCTTCCTGGAGAGGACCCCCAAACTGCACGGCGGCGCGTGGGACTTCGACGTGCAAGCCCAGCCCAGCCCAGAGCCGCTCGTGCGGGTGAATTCCGAGCCGTGCCCCGAGCGCCGCGATCCGCAAGCCGAGACGAAGTTCTGGAACGATTGGGCCGCTTCGCTCGCCTAGAAAGCTTGGTACATCACGAGCGAGAAGCCAGGCAGCATCCCGAAGAGGTCGGCCTGGATCCCGAGTTTCGCGACCATGTCGAGCCGGAAGCCGGCGTAGACGTGTGAGGTCGCGAGCGTGTGGGGCCCCCCGTTCACGCCGTTCGCCAGGACGCGCGACGACAAGTTCGAGACGTTGTTCACGACGAAGCCGACGCCGAGATAAGGCTGCCAAACGTCGAGATCGCGCGCAATCTGGAGCGCGAGGCCCGTCACGTGGTTCTCGATGTCTCCGAAGGTGTCGGCGTAGGTGTAGTGCACGACCGCGGACATGCTGAAGGCCGGGTCCGTCTCACGGTAGAAAACCGTCTGCCCGGCGAGGCCGTAGGTCGTGATACCGGCGTAGAGCATGCCCGGCGAAAAAGAGCCGCTCAGGGTAAAGCGCCAAGGCAAATCCCAGGACGCCCAGAGGCGCGGAACGGGCATGATCCGCGGCGCCACGCCGGCGTGGTTTCCGAGGTCGTTCAGGTCATTCCGAAAGAAGAAGGCCGACTCGACGCCGACGTTCAGGCCGAGATTTTCGTTCGGCACGTCGGGGGCGGTCCACGCACGATGGATGGAGCCGTAACCCGTCAGACGACCCGCGCGCTTGAGTTCCTCGACGCTCAAGCCGCCGGGAAGCTCCGCCGCGAAAGCGGAGAAGGCGGTCATCGTGCCGAGAAGTGCTAGAATCCTCTTCATGCCGGCCAGTTTAACACAGGCTTCGCGCGACGTTCTGGAGGCCTACCGCGGCCACCTCGAAAGTCTTCAGCGCAAAAGTCCGCGGACGGTCGAGAACTACGCGAACGCCGCCCGCGATTTTCTGGCCCACCTGGAAAGTTCCGAGTCGCCCCTCGAGTTCCGCGTCGGCGCGGTGAGGGCCTTCTTGCGACGTGACGCGCGAAGGCTCTCGCCTTCGACCCAAGCCCTCAAGGTCTCGGCCTTGCGCCACTTCCTCGCTTGGGCCGAAAAACGGGGCACCTTAAGCGAAGCGCTTCGCAACTCGCTCGCGCGCGAACTCGTGCGACCCAAGCTTCCGAAGAAGCTCCCCGACGTCGTCGACGAAGAAGACCTTCCCTTACTTCGGAAGCACCTGGAACGGCGCCCCTGGCGAGAGCAACTCCTCTTCGAGCTGCTCTACGGATCGGGGCTTCGGATTTCGGAGGCGCTGAACCTGCCGCCCAAAGCCTGGAAGCGGACGAAGGACGGCGCCAGGGTTCTTTTGAAGGGGAAAGGGAACAAGGAAAGGCTCGTCCCCTTGACTCCGCGGGCGGCCGAACTCTTGGAGCGCGAGGGGCGAACGATCGGGAAAGAAGGCCTTTGGGGGGCCAAGGCCTCACCCCAAAGGCTTCGGACCTGGGTTAAAGATTGGGCCTTGGCGACCCCCCTTTCGGAGCAAGGCCAACGTCTTCATCCCCACAAGCTCCGACACTCGATCGCGACCCACCTTTTGCGGCGGGGGGCCCAACTTCCCGAAATCCAAAAGCTTCTTGGCCATTCCCGGCTCACGACGACGGAACGCTATACGCATTTGCAGCTCGACGATCTCATCCGAGCCTACGACAACGCATTTCCCCTTAAAAAGGGGAAGAAATTATAAGAAACTTAAGTTATCTAAAGAACTTATGTCGAATTTGATCATCGCGATCGTCGTGGCCGGAATCATCTTGGGCGGTCCGCTCACGCTCTTCGCCGTCATCAAGATTCTCGCGCGCTACTTCGCGACGCCGAAAGCCAAAATCGTCGCTCTCAAGGACGCGCCCTTCGCGGTCGTGGTGGATTGGGACCGCGAGAGCCTGCCGCTCGAAGTTTTCCGCGTGCGCGTGGACTTCGCCGAGCTCGTGCGCGGCGGTCGCTCGACTTCGTTCTCGGTGACCTTCGCGGATCGCGCCTCGAAGAAGAAGAGCTTCGCGCTCCCGATCGAGCTCAACGAAAGCGATTTGGCCATGATCAAGGACGACAAGGTCGACGCGCGCACGCTGAAGCAATCCTACTTCACGATCGAAATCGAAACCGCGGACAACCAAGCGACTCGCGTTCGTCTGCCGAAGCGCAAAGTGTTGGAGACCCTGAAGGGCGAAGCTTTCGTTCCGTCGTCCGACGTCGAAACGCTTGCTCCCGTGAAACCGGACGAGTGGAGCCTGTTGACGCGCGTTTTCCCGTGGCGTCACGCGGCCGCCGCAGCGGCTGCCGCCGCGGCCATCGCTCCCAAGGCCGAAGCCGCCGAGGGCGCCCCGAAGGCCGCCGCCGCGGCCGCGCCCCAGATCGCGGACTTCGTGGTTACGAAAGTTTGGATCGAGCCGGGCTGCATCGTTTGCGACGCTTGCGAGAACGAGGCTCCCGACGTTTTCGAAGTGACGTCGGATACCTGCATCATCCGTCCGAACGCCCCGCTCGGCAACGCGCTTTCGATCAAGGCCGCCGCGGAAGGCTGCCCGGTTAACGTCATCAAGTACGACACGCGCCCGGCTTAGGGCGTGCCTGGCCGCGAAGTTCGGGATCCGGATTTTAACGTTCGACCGTGTTCTCGAGGGCGGGCTTTGCCCCGACCTTGAAGTTCTTCTCGACGAACGTGGCCACGACATCGGGGGCATCCGCACCGAGTTTAAGTTTCAGCACGAAGGAATATTCCACGCCGTAGCCCTTCGACACGGCGGCCCCCGCGATTTCCGCGAAGCCTTCGAGCCGGTAGAGCAAGCCCTCGGAGACGTCGAACTCGGTGGCCGCGACGGCCGCGTAACTGCCGTCGAACGCGCGGTACACGCTGGTGCCGAACTCGTGGTCGACCTTGAGTTGGACGCCTTCGCCGAAGTTGGGGTCCTTCTTCAGCTGAGCGAGGATCTCCGATTGGAGCGCGCCGCGGAACTCCCCGAGCTCGAAGCGGCTCAGCTCGTAGAACTTATCCTTGCGGACGAGCACTTCGAGGCCGGCGCTTTTGCGATAGAGAAACTCGACGGCGACCCAATCGCCGACGATCGGAAAATTCGTATCGGGGTTCTGGATCCGGGAGTTCACCGACCACAGTGAACGGGCGGGGCCGTAACCCTGACGATCCAAGGCGCGATCGTCGACCCAGGCGATGTCGTCGGAAACGGAACGAAAGACGCCGTTCTGAAGGGAGACGATGCGATAGATGGGAGCCTCGCCGTCTTCGATGGCGGCGAGGCTAAAACAACCGTCGGGAGAATTATGGGTGCCCGAGGCGAGATAGAGCAGTCGTTCTTCGGCCAAGGCGGCGAGACTCACGGTCGCCACGCATCCGATCATCCAACCACGAAATAGCCGCACCCGCTCCTCCTCTCCCCTTCTTCCTTAACGGTTGCGGTCGCGGTCTGGCTAGCGGGATCCGATGAGCGACTCGACGAAACGCGTGTGCGAGTCGAGCTCGTAACGGATAAGGGGCAGGAGCTGGGCATCGGGCGACTGCGAGGCGGCGCGGATGCGAACCGTGACGTTCTGCTTGCCAACGTGGTTCACGAGCCCGAGCAACCAAGCCGAATCCGGCAGGGTTTGGCGCACGCAGCCGGCCGAGGCCTGGCGACCGAGCAGGGAATAGTTAGCGGCCGGCGTGGCGTGAAGCGCGTAGGTTTCGCCGATGAAGAAGACGCAGTTATCGAGGGTGCTGCCGTCGATCGCGCCGCAGCGGCGCATGACCGCTCCGACCTTGAACACGCCGCTCGGCGTTTCGCGACCCGCACCCCCCGTCGGCACGTTCATGACGCGCAACACC
>DDRA01000129.1 GCA_002343545.1 Bacteriovoracaceae bacterium UBA2428 | reverse complement strand
GCAGCACAACCCCGAGTTCACCATGCTCGAGTTTTACATGGCCTACGGCACCTACCATGACCTCATGGACATGACCGAGGACATGATCGCGGGCCTCTGCCAGGATCTGCACGGTCGCACGCGCATCGAATACCAGGGCAAGGAAATCGAACTCGCCAAGCCCTACGCGCGCATCAGCATGGAAGATGCCGTGCTCAAGTGGTCGGGCTACAAAGGCTCGCTCTCCGACGGCAACGCCATGCGCGCTTATCTCAAGGAGAAGGGCGTCAAGATGTCGGGTCGCGAAGGCCTCGGCGGCTTGCTCGCGATTCTCTTCGACGAAGAGGCCCAGCCGCACCTTATCCAGCCGACTTTCATCACCGGCTATCCCGTCGAGATCAGCCCCCTGGCCCGTCGGGCCGGCGCGAAGTCCCCCCAAGGCTTCGAGATCACCGAGCGTTTCGAGTTCTTCGTGAACGGTCAAGAGATCGCGAACGGCTTTAACGAGCTGAACGACCCCGACGATCAGAAGGCGCGCTTCGAGGCGCAGCTCAAAGAGAAGGACGCCGGTAACGACGAGGCGACGGACTTCGACGCCGACTACATCATGGCCCTCGAGTACGGGCTGCCGCCGACGGCGGGCGAAGGCGTCGGCATCGACCGTCTCGCGATGCTGCTCACGAATTCGGCGAGCATCCGCGACGTCATTCTCTTTCCGATCATGCGGGATTGAGGCGGGGTGGGGGCGTTCAGCCGCGATTGGTGGCGACTGAGCTGGGTTTGGCTCGTCGACCCCGCGCACCGCTCGCCCCCGGGGCGGCAGGTTCTCTTTCGTAGTTCCATTCGCGTCGCGGCCCTGAGTCTCATGCTCGGCGTGGGCGCGCTCAGTCTCACGCTTTCGATCTTCAGCGGCTTCTACCGGACTTGGTCGCAGGGGGTCGCCGATGCCCTCGGACACGTCGTGATCGACACGGATTGGCGCACGCGGGCCGAGCTGCGCGATCTCGTGACCCACTTTCCGCGCGGAGTCCAACGCGTCGAGACCTTCTGGAATTCCCAGGGACTGCTCGTCGGCAAGGACGGCGGTCGCGGCGTTTTGATCGAGGGGCGCGGTGAACTCGCGGCCGCGGACGCGGCGCCGAGCGAGTCGACGCCCGACGTGCAGCTTAAGCTGGGCGCCCCGCTCGCCGAGTACCTCGGCGTCGAGGCCGGCGGCACCGTCCGTCTGCTCTTGCCGGGCGTCATCGAGCGCGCCGTCGAGGCGCGCATCAGCGATCTCGTGCGCTACGGCATGTACGACGTCGATTCCCGCTACGCGCTCGTGGACGACGCGAGCTTTGCTGCTTGGGCGAGCGTGCACGACCCCGAAGTCTTCGCGCGGCGTCCGGGCGACGCGCGCGGTTTGCGCGTCTTCTTTGATCCCGCCGTCATCGACCCGCTCGACGTCGAGAAAGTCGAAGCTTGGCGGACGGGCTTCCGCGCGGCGATCCAGGACACGGAGTGGTCCTTCGAGACGACGACCCGCACTTGGCGCGAGCAACGCAAGAACGCCTTCGGTGGCATGGATCTCGATCGTCAGCTGCTCACGATCGTCATCGGGTTGCTCACGATCGTGGCGGCCTTCAACGTCGTGGCGAGCCTCGTCGTGCTCTTCACCGAGCGCGATCGTGAGATGGCCACGCTCGTGGGGCTCGGGCTTTCGCGTGGTGCCTTCACGCTGTGGACGGGGACGCTCGGTCTCATCATGGGATTCTTTTCTTCGCTCGCGGGGATCTTCGTGGGGTGGGGGCTCGGGCGGCTTTTGCAGATGAGCCCTCTCGGCGCGCTGCCGGCCAAGGTTTACAACGTTGAGCGCTTGCCGCTCGCCTTCGTCTGGACGGAGCAGCTCAGCATCTTGGGCTTCGGGACGCTTTGCGCCTGGCTCGCGGCCGTCATTCTGGGCTGGAGCCTCGCTCGAATGGATATCCTGCGCGTGCTAGGACATCGCGGGTAGGGAGGACATCGTGGAAGTCGAGCCGACGCCGCCGCTCGCGGCGGAAATTCTTTTGGATGCGCGCGGTCTGCACAAGACCTACCGGGGCGGCGGCGAAGAGCTGCGCGTCCTGCGCGGCGCCGACCTGCAGCTGCGCAAGGGCGATTTCGTCGCGCTGCTGGGCAACTCGGGCTCGGGCAAGTCGACTTTTCTGCAATGCCTCGGGCTTTTGGACCACGTCGAGGAGGGCGAAATCCTTTTCGGCGGCCGTGAAATTTCGCGGCTCGGCGAAGGCGACCGCGCTGACTTGCGCTTGCGTTCGATCGGCTTCGTCTTTCAGTTCCACCATCTCATCCCCGAGCTGACGGCGCTCGAGAACGTGCTTTTGCCCTCGTCCCTCGCGGGTCGCCGCGACAAGGCGTGGGCGCTCGAACTGCTGCGTCTCGTCGGCCTCGAAGACAAGGTGGCGCGCTACCCGTGGCAGCTTTCGGGGGGCGAAAGCCAGCGCGTGGCGATCGCGCGCGCGCTCGTAAACCGTCCGACGCTGCTGCTGACGGACGAAGCGACCGGGAATTTGGATCGCCCGCGGGCGCAGGAGATCGTCGATATCTTCGCGAAAATTAACCAGAATTTTGGAACCACGATTTTGTCCGTGACCCATGACGAAGGCTTGGCCCTGAAGTATGGTCGCAGACTCCGTCTCAAGGACGGGATCGTTGGGGAGTGGACGGGAGACTAGTTTGGGATCTTCGATCGGTACGTTCTCGCGCAGGCTTCGTTCCATTCGTTTTTTGGCGTTGGCCGCTGGGCTGTCTAGCCCGCTGCTCGCGTGGGCCGCGCCGCTCACGGCCGTGAAGGTCGAAGGCTCCCGTCGTATCGAAGCCGACGCCATCCTCGAGAAGGTCCAGTTGAGGGCGGGCGCCGAAGCGACCCCCGAAGCCGTGCGCGCCGATATCCTGCGCGTTTTCTCGATGGGCTACTTCGAGGACATCCAGGCCGACCTGCGCGGCGGTGAGCTCGTTTACGTCGTGCGCGAGCGCCCGCTCGTCACCGAGATCGTCTTTGAGGGCAGCGAAGAATTCGAGAAGAAGGACCTCGACGAAGCCACGGGACTCAAGCCCTTCACGGTCGTGAATATCGGCAAGGTGCGCGCCGCTTCGCAGGCCATCGCCAAGAAGTACGAAGAAAAGGGCTACTACTTGGCCCGCGCGGACTTCGAGCTCCGCCCCGTCACGGACGAGGCCCGCCAAGGACGCAACGAAGTCCAACTCGTCTATAAGATCACGGAAAACGAGAAGGTCCGCATCCGTAAGATCCATTTCCTCGGCAACAAGTACGCGACCTCGGGTGACCTCAAACAGGTCATGCAGACCGCCGAAGGCCACGCCTTTTCGTGGATGACGAGCGGCGGGACTTACCGAGAAGGCGCCTTCGAGCGCGACCTTGCCGTGCTGGCCTTCTACTACGGCAACGAAGGCTTCATCGAAGCCAAGATCGCCAAGCCGCGCGTGACCCTGAGCCAAGACCGTCGCTACATCGACGTCATGATCACGGTCGAGGAAGGTCAGCAGCACTTCCTCGGCAACGTCGAGTTCCGCGGCGACCTGCTCTTCTCGACCGACGAACTTCGCAAGAGCTTCGAGATGAAGGAAGGCGAGGTTTTCTCGACGGGCAAGCTGCAGGAGCAGATCCTCAAGCTGACCGACAAGTACGGCGACGAGGGCTACGCCTTCGCGAACGTCATCCCGCGGCCCTCCGTGCGGGAAGGCTCGAACGTCGTGGACCTGCTTATCGACCTCGAAAAGGGCGAGAAGGTCTACTGGGGCAAGATCTCGGTCACGGGCAACTCCAAAACCCACGACAAGGTCATCCGCCGCGAGCTTCCTTTCGCCGAAGGCGAGCTCTACAACGCGACCAAGCGCAAGAAGGGCCTTGAGCGCGTGCGTCGCCTCGGCTTCTTCGGTCAGGACGTGAACTTCCTCACGTCGACCCCGCGCGGGTCGACGAACATCCTCGACCTCGAGATCCGCGTTTCGGAAAAGCCCACGGGCTCGCTCAACGTCGCGGCCGGTTACTCGACGGGCGCGGGCGGTTTTAACCTGCAGGTGCAGGTTTCGCAGAATAACCTCTTCGGTCGTGGGCAACAGCTTTCGCTGAACGCCCAGGTCGACTTCGGCGAGAACGGGCAAAAGACTTTCACGCTCAACTTTACCGATCCCAAGATCTTCGATACCGAGTGGCTCGGTGGCTTTGACCTCTACATCCAGCAGTACTCGTCGGCGGATCCGCTCAAGAACTACGACCAGCGCCTGAGCGGCGGTGCGCTGCGCACGGGGCGCGAGCTCTACGACAACCTCATGCTGCTCGGCACGTACAAACTGCAGCACTACCGGCTGACGGACGCCATCTCGGACGCGATCTTCACGGATCCGACCAAGGATAAGGAATCCTTCATCAGCTCGATCGAGGCTTCGCTCCAGTACGACACGCGGAACAACCGTCTCGATCCCTCGGGCGGGGAATTCGCGTCGGTCGCGGCGGAGTTCGCGGGCCTCGGCGGTCGGACCTTCCAGAAGTTCGTGGCGGCCGCGCGCGTCTATCGCCGCGTCGCTTGGAAGCTCGTTTACCGTTCGAACGTCGAGTACGGCTTCCTCGCGAACGTTTTCGGCAACGACACGCTGCCGGACACGGAACGCTTCTCGCTCGGCGGCATCTTCTCGCTGCGGGGCTACCCGTGGCGCAGCATCGGCTCGCGGGTCGACATCCCGGCCGGCGCGGGCATGCGCGCGAACGCGGTGGCGGATCTCAATCGACGGGGTGTGGGTTCCTACCCCTTCGTCAAAGGCGGCGTGCAGAAGCTCGTCATCAACCAGGAACTCGAGTTCCCGCTCATCCCCGAGGCCGACATCCGCCTCGCGCTCTTCTTCGACGCGGGTAACGCGTGGGACGGCGCCTTCGGCGCGGCGTCTCCGACCCTGCTCACGAACTACGGCTGGGGCATCCGTTGGTACAGCCCGCTCGGCCCCTTGCGCTTCGAGTGGGGCTACCCCCTCACCTCGATCCCGACGAAACAAGGCAAGGGCACCGAGTTCCACTTCGTCATCGCCCCGACTTTCTAAGGTTTGACGCGGCTGCGCTCAAAGTGGTGAAGGCCCCTCGTCCCGAGAGGGGGGGCCTGCTAAGACAAGGCGATCTTGAGTGGCCCCGGTGGGCGACTTTTTGGAGGTAGTTTCAATGCAAATTTTCGCTCGTGGCCTCATCTTGGGCCTCATCGCTTCCGTCCTCTCGACCGCCAGCGCCAACGTCAAAGTCGGCGTCGTCGATTTGCAGCGCGCGCTTCAGGAAACCAAGCGCGGCAAGACGTCCTCGGCCAACTTCGAGAAGGAAGCCAAGGACCGCGAGAAGAAGTTCAAGACGGAGCAGGAATCCATCCGCAAGCAGTTCGAAGAGTTCCAGAAGAAGGCCGCCGTGCTGAACGAAAAGGCGCGCGCCGAGCAACAAGCCAAGCTCCAGGCCAAGCTCATGGAAGTCCAGCAGATGGGCCAAAAGTTCCAGATGGAAGTCGAAGAGAAGCGCACGGGCCTCGCCAAGCCGATCATCGACGGCCTCCGCGCCCTCATCCCCGACGTTTCGCGTCGTCGTAGCCTGGACCTCGTGTTGGAGGCGAACTCCGGTTTGCTCTTCGCGATGAACCAGACCGACGTCACGGACGAGCTCATCAAGCTCTACGACGAAAAGAACCCCTAAGGGCGCGCCCGCGCACCGGGGACCGTCGTGTCCAAGCGCTTTCGTCGCGTCGCTGAAGTCTGGAGTCGGCCCGAGTCGCTGGTGGCCGAACTCGTTCGCCTGGGCTTTCTCGAGCCGGGCGCGGGCGAGGTCGCCGCGCGCGTCGTCGCTCGGCACTACGACGCCTTGAGCGTGCCGCGCTCCTCGGAAACGCCCGAGGCGGACGCCTCCGTTTACACCTACGCCGAGAATCCGCGTCGCCTGTCGCCGGCGGCCTTCGGTCTCGTTTTCGTGGGCTTCGACCCCGAGGACGACGCGCGCCCGCTTTTGCGCGTGCGCGAGCCCGCGGCCGCGCTCGACTTCGTGCTCGGGCACGTCCGCGCGCCGGAGTGGCACGGGGAATCCCACGCCGTCCCCAAGGGCGTCGTGGCCGAGGCCGGCGTCGTCATCGGTCCCGACTGCGAGATCGGCGAGGGCACCGTGCTCGAAACGGGGGTCCGGCTCGGCGCGCGCGTGCGCATCGGCCGCGACGGCCGGATCGGCGCGCATTCGCGCATCGCCGACGACTGCGAGCTCGGTGACGAGTGTCGTTTGACGGGATCCGTGTCGATCGGCGGCCAGGGCTTCGGCTTCGTCAAGTATCCCGGCGAGTCCGGCCGCCGACCGCGCGTCCACGTGGGCCGCGTCGTCGTGGGGACCGGCGTTCGTCTGGGCGCCTTCGTCGCGATCGACCGCGGGGTTTTCGAGGACACGCAGGTCGGCGACGGCGGCGCCTTCGATAACATCGTGCAGGTCGGCCATAACTGCGTCGTCGGCCGGGAGGCCGTGCTTTGCAGCTTCGTGGGGCTCTCGGGCTCGACGGAGCTCGGCGATCGCGTGACCCTCGCGGGCCTCGTCGGCACGAAGGGGCACATGCGCATCGGCCACGACGTCACGGTCGCCGCGCAGAGCGGCGTCAGCGCGGACGTTCCGGACGGCCAAGTCGTGAAAGGTTATCCGCCCCGCCCCTTGGCGGAGGCGCTCAAAATTCAAGCACTCGTGGGCCGCTTGCCCGAATTCTTCGCGCGGCTCAAAAAGTTGGAGGAAAAACCGTGATCTCGAGCGAGCCTTATCTCAGCATCCCGCACCGTCCCCCTTTCATCTGGGTGACGCGTCTCATGAAGCGCAACGAAAACGGCAGCGCGGGCGAGGTCGAGTACGATCTCACGCCCGACGTCGACGTTCTGCGCGGGCATTTTCCCGGCGACCCGATCTTCCCGGGGGTGCTGCAGATCGAGGCCGCCGCGCAGGCCTGCTGCTGGATCTACCTGGGCGTGCTCCCCCCCGGTACGAAGCCGGCCGACGTGCGCTTCGTCTCGGTCGACAAATACAAGTTCAAGCGCCCCGTGGCGCCGCCCTGTACGCTCACCATCCGCGGACAGGAGATCTCCCGGCGCGGTACGCTCTACTACTGGGGCGTCGAAGTCCTCATGAACGGCGAGGTCGTGTCGGAAGGCAGCTTCTGGTTGAAGCTCGTGAACCCGCCCGTGCTTCCCGAAAACCAGGCTTGAGGTCGCGGTGAGCGCCGAAGTCAAAATCCACCCGACGGCCCTCGTCGAGGCCGGCGCCGAGTTAGGCGCGGGCGTCGAGATCGGCCCCTTCTGCCGCGTCGGCGCGGGCGTTCGCGTTGGCGACCGGACCCGGCTCCTCTCGCACGCCATTCTCGAGGGCGACACGACCTTGGGCGTCGACAATCTCGTTTATCCCTTCAGCGTGCTCGGGGGACCGCCCCAGGACCTGAGCTACAAGGGCGAGCCGACCCGCGTCGTCATCGGCGATCGCAACACCTTCCGCGAGTCTTCGACGGTCTCGCGCGGAACGGCCAAGGACCGCGCCCTCACGACGATCGGCTCGGACAATTACCTCATGACGGGGGCGCACGTCGCCCATGACTGCATCGTGGGGAACCGCAACACCCTCGTGAACCAGTCGGCCCTCGCGGGGCACGTCGAGATCGGGAATTTCGTCGTGGTGGGCGGCCTTACGGCCGTCATCCAGCGTTGTCGCGTGGGCGACCACGTTTTCATCGGCGCGACCTCGGTCGTGCGCCGCGACGTGCCGCCCTTCCTGAGCGTGAAGGATTTCTCCGAGGTCGCCGGACCGAACCTCGTCGGGCTCAAGCGGGCCGGTTACACCGAAGAAGAAGTGCGCATGGCGCGCGAATTCTTCAAGATCCTTTACCTCGGGCACCAAACGACCGAGAAGGCCATCGACGAGATCGAAAAACTTTATGGCACGAGTCCCTTCGCCCGGAGGTTTATTGATTTCGTGAAAGGCACTAAGATCGGGATTCAGAGGTAATCCCATCGATGTCGAAAAAAAGCGGGGCCGGCGGATCGGGATCGGCCCTCGGTACGAATAGCGTCCGTTTTGCGGTGGTCGGCGCGGGCC
This sequence comes from Bacteriovoracaceae bacterium UBA2428, assembly GCA_002343545.1. Classification (GTDB taxonomy): domain Bacteria; phylum Bdellovibrionota; class UBA2428; order UBA2428; family UBA2428; genus UBA2428. The sequence goes on along the minus strand of DDRA01000129.1, from coordinate 2,967 downwards.
ATATGGGCGCCAACCACATCAAGAAGATCCGCGCCCTCGGCCCGACGATCGGAGCCCGCGTGGCGGTTATCGTCGAGCCCGACGAGCTGCGGGCGACCGCGCTCGCGCGCGAGTTTCCGGAGAATGAGCGTCCGCAGATCATCTCGAACCTCGGCCTGTTGGGCGAGGTCGGTTCGGACCATTATCCCGAAGCCGCGATCGTCGCGGTGCCCGCCAGCATCCACAACGAGACGACGCTCGCCTGCCTCGAGCAGGGGCTCCACGTTCTCGTCGAGAAGCCGCTCGGCTTTTCGGCGCTGGATTGCCGCGAGCTCGGCACGGCCGCCGCGAAAGCGCGCAAGGTCCTTCAGGTCGGCATGCTCGAGCGCTGGTCGCTCGCGCACCTCTGGCAGGATTGGAAGCCGGCTCGGGGCCCCTGGACGATCAACGCCGTCCGCAGCGGGCCCTTCGTGCCGCGCGTCGGCGACACCGACGTCATCCATGACCTCATGATCCACGACATCGATCTCTTCGCGATGCTGAACTCGATGTACGACCTCGCCCCCGTGAAAACGGTGCGCGCGTGGGGCCGCAAGCTCCGCTCGGGCATGCTGGACTACGCCATCGTGGCGCTCGACCTCGAGGACGGCGGCATGGCCCGCTTCTTCGCGTCGCGCCTCTCGGCCGAAGCTTCGCGCGGTTGGGAGATGACGGGCCCCGGGTGGCACGCCTCGATCGATTTCATGCGCCGCAGCCTTAAGCGCTTCGAGCGCGTGGGCCGCGGGATGGACGCCTTCCAGGCCAAGGAAACGCAGTGGGCCGGCGGCGATCCGCTCGGTCTCGAGATCACGGCTTTCGTGCGCAACGTGCGCGGCGAACTGGAAAGCTGCGAGGAGACGATTTCCGCCACGCGGAACTTCGCTTCGCTCGATCACTTCCTGCCGACGCCCAAAACCGTGTTGCGTAGCCACGAGCTCATCGACGAAGTTTTGAGCTGCATCAAGGTCCTCGACTAGGTCGCGACGATGGCGACGCGACGGATCCTCGTATCGGCCGGCGACCCTTCGGGGGATCTGATCCTCTCGCACATCGTCGAGGCCCTGCGCAAACTCTCGCCCGAGCCGCTCGAGTTCGAAGGCCTGGCGGGCCCGCAGTCCGCGGCCGCGGGGGTCAAGCTGCTCGCGGAGTCGAGCGACGTGGCCGTCGTCGGCATCTGGGAAGTTCTCGCGCGACTGCGCACGATCTTCGGCGTGCTCGCGCGGCTCGAGGCCCGGCTCCCCGAAGTCGATTCGCTTTTGTGCGTCGACTTCCCGGATTTCAACCTCAAGCTCGCGAAGATGGCGCAAGCGCGCGGTCGTCCCGTGGACTACGTCGTGGCCCCGCAGGTTTGGGCCTGGCGCGGCGGACGCATGCCGCTCATTCGCCGCCTCGTGCGTCGCCTTTACCCGGCGCTTCCCTTCGAGGAAGAGCTCTTCGTGGACGCGGGCGTCAGCGCCAAGTTCATGGGCCACCCGCTCCGCGACGATCTGCCGCCGCGCAACCGCATGGGCGCGCGCGAAGAGATGGGGCTCGCGCGCGACGCGAGCCTGCTCGCCGTGCTGCCGGGCTCGCGCATCGGCGAGATCCAACGCCACTTGCCGCTGCTCCTCGACACCTGGGAGCAGTTCCGCGTTCTCCGCCGTCGCCGCGTCCTCAAGGGCGAATGGAAGGCGCTCCTGCCCCTCGCGCCGGGTTGGGACGAGCCCAAGTTCTTCGGCATCCTCAAGGCCCCGGACGCCGAGCGTTTGCGCGCGCTCCTCGCGAGCGGGGAATGGGTTCTGGCCCGGGACTCGCGCCGCGTGCTCATGGCCGCCGACTTCGGTTGGGTGGCTTCGGGAACGGCCACGCTCGAAGCGGCCTACTACCAATTGCCGCATATTCTCTTCTACCGCCTGAGCGGCTTCTCGGCCTTCTTGATCCGCCGGATGAGCCGGTACTTCACCGAGGAAGGCGGCTCGGCCGGCTTGCCGAACATCCTTTTGGGCCGCCCCGTCATTCCGGAGTTGCTGCAGGACGATCTCTCGCCGACCCGTCTGGCCGCCGAGTCGGTCGAGTTGCTCACGGATCCCGTCCGCATGAACACGCTCCGCAAGAGTCTCCGCTTCGTGCCCAAGAAGTTGGGCGAAGTCGGCGTGGCCGAGCGGATCGCGGCCGATCTCCTGGCCGTCTGGAAGCGCCCGACATGAAGGGGCTCGCGTTAGGGACGCTCGCGCGTCTCTACGGCCTCGCGACTCGCGTCGACCGAACGCTCACGCGCTCGCGTCGTCTCCCGCGCCCCGTCGTCTCGGTGGGCAACGTCGCCCTGGGCGGCCGTGGCAAGACCCCCTTCGTCATCGAGCTCGCCCGTCGTCTCGTCGCTTCGGGCGCGAAGCCCGTCGTGCTCACGCGCGGCTACGGCCGCTCGGTCGCGACGCCCGTCACGATCGACGCCGCTTCCCTCGAGACTTTGGGCGCCGACGTCACCGGCGACGAGCCGCTCGAGATCGCGTGGCGCGCCGGCGTGACCGTGCTCGTCGGCGCCAAGCGCGGCGCGAACGCGCTGGGTTACCTGCGCGCGGGGGGCGAGGCCACGCACTTCCTGCTCGACGACGGCTTTCAGCATTGGGCGCTCCGCCGCGACTTCGACGTCGTGCTGCTCGATCCCGCCGACGAGACGGACCGCCTCGTTCCCGCGGGCCGCCTGCGCGAAGCGGCGTCGGCCGCCGCGCGTGCGGATCTCGCGATCTGCCGCGACCGGGACTTCCGCAAGCGCACGCGCTTGCGCTGCGCCCCCGCGCTCCCGCCGCCCGCCGCCCGCATCGTCTCGACCCGGGCGCCCGACCCGGGCTTCGCGCTCGACGTTGAGGGCCTGCTCGGTCCGCGCGACTTCGTGCGCCTGCCCGACCACGCCCCCGCGCCCGAGATGCTGCGGGCCCTGCGCTCGGCGGGGGGGGGGGGCGGGGGCTGGGG
>DDRA01000039.1 GCA_002343545.1 Bacteriovoracaceae bacterium UBA2428 | reverse complement strand
CTCGAGCCCCGGGATCATGCGGAAGATGCGCGCCTGCTCGGGGTACTTGAGCTTGGTTTGGAAGCCGACGAGGTTCCACGCGCGTCCTTCCGAGTCTTCCTTGCGGAGTTGGACGACCGCGTAGGGCTGCCGGTCCGTGCGGGGATCGCGCAAGCCCACCGGCTTCATCGGCCCGAAGGCGAGAGTGCGGTCACCCTTTTCGAGCAGGGCTTCGATCGGTTGGCAGCCCTGGAAGTAAACGAGTTTCTCGAAGTCGTGCGAGGGGACTTTCTCCGCCGCTTTCAACGCCTCGATGAAGCGCGTGTACTCTTCCTCGCTGAACGGGCAGTTGAGGTAGTCGCCTTCGGCGCCTTCCTCGGTTCCTTTGTCGTAGCGGTTCTGCGCGAAGGCGATCGATCGGTCGATCGAAGTCCCGTCCACGATCGGGGCGATGGCGTCGTAGAAATAGAGGCGATCGCCGGTGATTTTCTTGAGGGACTCGGCCAGGTCGGACGAGGTCAGCGGCCCCGTCGCGATGACGACGGGTTTGAGTCCCTTCGGGCCCGTGACCATGAGCTCCTCGAAGTTCGTCGCGGGCGTACGCACGATCTCGAGCTTGGCGTTGGATTCGAGGGCCTTCGTGATCCCTTCGCTGAAACGGTGGCGATCCACGGCCAGGGCTTGGCCGGCGGGAACGCGGGCGGCGTAGGCGCACTTGAGCACGAGCGAGTCGAGCCGCTCGAGCTCCATTTTGAGGAGCTGCGGCGCGGATTCGGGATCCGTCGACTTGAGGCTGTTGCTGCACACGAGCTCGCCGAGTTGGGAGCCGGTATGGGCCTCGGTCGATCGAACGGGACGCTGCTCGACGAGTTGGACGCGGAAGCCTTGGCGCAGCAACTGCCAAGCGCATTCCGATCCGGCCAGCCCGCCTCCGACCACGATAACGTCGGCGGACGAGGATTTGAGGGTGTTGCTGAGCGACTGGGTTCTGGCCATGGGAGAGTAGGTTCGAGTTGATACCTTACGAAACCCTGGAGTACAACGACGGGGTGCAAAGGCTGACAAAAGGACAGGAGATCAAAGAACTCTTTGTTTTTCTTTCGGTTTTTGCGCTTTTTTTGATCGCGGCCCAAGGCTTCCTGAATCTTGTCTCTTCGACCTTCGGGCTTCCGCCGTCGCTTTTTGAACGACTTTCCTTCGATAACGAGCTTCTCGTTCAGGTCGTTGGCCTCTTTTTGGCCATTTTCGCTCTCCGCTTCGTTTCGAGCCCGCGCCCGAAGGAATGGCGCCAGTGGGCTCGCTTCGAGAGCTTCGGGAAGGGCGTGTTCGTGAGCCGCGAGGACTTTGGCGGGCGACTTTACCAAAGCCTTTTCAACGGGTTTCTGGTGGCGAGCTTCCTCATGGCGCTCATGAGTCTCTTGGGTCATTCGACGATCGAGCGCGCCAGCTGGGACTGGGGCAGCTTCTTCGTGGCCCTGCCGCGAGCCGTGGGGCAGCTCGCGGTCTTGTTCCTTTGGATTTTCGCGCGCCTGCTCGCCCGTTCGCGCCTGCGGCAAGTCCTCATGGGGCATTTCGGTCGCGACGGCGGCGACGACCTTGCCGCGCGCCTGCTCCTGATCGGCTTCGAGAGCGTCCTGCTCTTCCGGGTTTTTCAGTCGGACGAAGACATGGTCGCGCGTCTCGTGACTTATCTCGTTTGCGCCCTCATGGCGGCGGCCTTCCAGATTTGGGAAGAAGGCGTGCCGGCGCCCTTGCGGCTTCGCCGCGCTTGGAGTCTGGCCGGTTTTGAGACGGGTCTCTTGGTCACGCTTTTCCACATCTACGGCTTCCCGCGCGGGATGCTGCGCTTGGAGTCCGTTTTCCTCGTTTTTCCAGGCCCCCAGGCCGATCGGTGGGGCTGGATGGCGCAGGGAAGCCTGCCCAGTCAGTTCGTTTTCGTGGCCTTCATGATTTTTGCGACCTACCTCTTGGCGCGTCGTGCCTTACGGCGTCGTTCTAACCGCTTGATATATTGAGTCGTAAGGCGCCTTTTTGGCGCGCCTCGGCTACCCTCGCGGATCCCCCCGTTCTACACTGGAGAGCATGGAAACGACTCTCGTGAATCCGAACGCGTTCGAAATGGCTCTCGGCACCGGTCCGGTCGTGAAGGGGGTGTTGATCATCCTCATCGCCTGCTCCGTGCTTTCGTGGACGGTCATCTTCGCCAAAATCTTCACCTTCCGCCAAGCCCGTCGTGAGTCGGACAGCTTCTTGGATCTGTTCTGGAACGCGAAATCGTTGGAATCGATCTTCGCGGAGTCGAAGGGATTTCAGTCGAGTCCCGTCTCGAACGTTTTCCGCTCGGGTTACCTCGAGTTCCAGAAGCTCGCCGCCAAGGGACAAGAGGCCGGCGGCGACAAAGCTTCGAACATGATCGGATCGGGACTCGAGAACGTGCAGCGCGCGCTCCGCAAAGCCGCGACGACGGAAATGCTTCGGCTCGAGAAAGCGGTACCCTACCTCGCGACGATCGCTTCGGTCGCGCCGTTCATCGGTCTCTTCGGTACCGTGTGGGGCATCATGGATAGTTTCCAAGGCCTCTCGACGGGCGGACCCGCGACCTTGCAGCGCGTGGCGCCCGGCATCTCGGAAGCGCTCATCGCGACGGCCGTCGGTTTGGCGGCGGCCATCCCGGCCGTCGTCGCCTACAACCAATACGTGAACCGGATGAAGGGGTTCCGCGCCGAAGTCGACAGCTTCGCCTCGGACTTCACGAACATCCTCAAGCGTAACTACCTCAACGGGTGAACGATGGCTTTCAACGTTGGATCCGACGACGGCGGCGGTGATTCCTACTCGGGCCAGCCGATGGCCGAGATCAACATCATTCCGCTCGTCGACGTCATGCTCGTGTTGCTCATCATCATGATGGTGACGGCGCCGTTCCTCGAGCAGGGCGTGAACGTGAACCTTCCCGTCGCCCAGGGGCAAAGCCTCCGGAAGGAAGTCGTCGAGGATCCCGTCATCCTCTTCATCGCGAAGGACCGTAACCTACGCTTGGGCTCGATGCCGGTGACGCGCCAAGAGCTCGCGCTTCGCCTGTCCGAAGTCTTCGGCAAGCGTTCGTCGAAGGAGCTTTTCGTGCGGGCCGATCGCGACGTGCCTTACGGCGAAGTCGCCGAGATCATGGCGCGCATTCAGGCCGCGGGCGTCGAGAAAGTCGGGCTCGTGACCCAACCGGAGTAAGATGCGACTCGAGGAGGAGCGCCAAAGCCAGACGCCGGAAGAACCGACGCTCGCGCCGGTTTCTCCGCGTCGTCCTATCGCCCCGGCCGGCCCGGCCAAGCGCCCTCGTCGCTCGCCGCGCGGTTTCTCGGCCGTGCCCGAACTCTCGAAGGGGCTCAAGATCTCGCTCTTCCTGCACGGGCTCCTGTCCGTCGGATTTCTCGTGAACACGCTCGTCGAGCATTTGGATCCCGAGGCCCAGGTCGCACGCCTGAAGGCCCGCGAAGTCCGCAACGCGATTCGCGTCGACGTCGTCGATCTGCCGTCGTTGAAGCCCGAACAGCTGGCCATGGTCGATCCGACGGTGGAGCCCACGAAGAACGGCAGCCAGGAATCCAAACCGCCCGAGGCTTCGCCGGACGCGATGGTCGAGCCGAAGGACGCGAAGCCCGCCAAGCCCGATCCCAAGGTGGCCAAGAAGGACGCCAAGGTTCCGGACAAGCCGGGCGTCCAAGACGTCCGCGAGCGACTTCGCGCCGAGCAAAAACGCCAGGAACTCATGGCGAAACTCAAAGGCGAAGCTTCGACCGGCGGCGGCGGGCGTCCGTTGCTGGCCGGCAACAAGATCTCCGAAGGGTATTCCGTCACGGGCGACGTCGCGAAGGACCAGGATATCTACGTGGGCAAGATCGAAGCGCGCCTGCGCCAATTCTGGACGGTGCCGGCCTGGATGGACACGGGCAAGCTGACGGCCAAGGTTCTCGTCAAAGTCGCGCCCGACGGGCGCGTGATCTCGAAAGAGTTTCTCAAGTCGAGCGGTAACGCCGAGTTCGACGGCTACGTCGTCTCGACGATCGAGCGTGCGAGCCCGCTGCCGCCGCCGCCCGACACGCTCAAGCACATCGCGCTCGAAAATGGCTTCGAATGGGGGTTCCCGAAATGAAAACATCGCGCTTTGGATGGGCCGCGCTCGCGGCCCAAGCTCTTTCGGCATCCCTGGCTTGGGCGCAGATGGCGCCGGTGACTCAGCCAGGCGCGGCGGCGCCGCAACCGGTTGCGTCTCAGCCCCCTCAGCCGGGC
>DDRA01000185.1:829-4064 GCA_002343545.1 Bacteriovoracaceae bacterium UBA2428 | reverse complement strand
TCAGCCGCCTCTCCGCAGGGGCCGCACGGTGCGAATAGAATGTTAGACTGGACGCCCGCAGCCGCCAGCCCCCGCACCGCTTAACCCGAGCCGAAGATTTTTTCGCGGACGACCCAGTAATACTTCTGCTTGCGCGCGACGACGTAGAGCGGCACGCGAAACTTGGCGATTTGCGCGAGCGCGTCGTCGACCGAATCCACCGTGAGCGGTCGCTCGGGCCGGCGATTGTGCATGCGCAGGAAGTTGAAATAGAAAGCGCGCCGGCTTTCGCGCGAATTGAGGTAGAAGAACTCCTTCAGCGCGTTCGCATCGGCGTCGTAATAGTGAACCTCGAGCCGCTCGTTGCCTTGCTTGTCGCGGCCCCGCTCGACGCGCATGGAGTCAACCCGCATGACGTGCGCGTCCTTGAGCGACATCGCTTCCTTGAGCCGCTTATCGTCGTCCACCAGGACGAAACGGCAGGCCGAGCATTCCCGCGCCGCGACGTCGTTCTCGGCGCCGCACGACTCGCAAAGCTTGAAGCGAAAACGAAAACCGCACTCGAGGCCGCGGCACTTGCGCCCGAAATGCTCTTCGAGCTCGCCCTCGGGCGAGACGAGCCCCCAAAAATGGTTCACGAGTCCGCACTGCGGGCACGGCACCTCGACGACGACGGACTCGCTCGACGGCTTGTCGTCGTCGATGTCGGGTGCGTAGAGATCGTGCGACTGCCCCGTGTAATCGAGCACGAGGCAATCCGTCTTGCCCGGGCTCAGGCGCAAGCCGCGCCCGATGATCTGCTGGTAAAGGCTCGCCGATTCGGTCGGGCGAAGGATGGCGATGACGTCGACGTGGGGCGCGTCGAAACCCGTCGTGAGGACCGACACGTTCACGAGGTACTTGAGCTCTTTGCGCTTGAATGCCTCGATGACGGCGTCGCGCTCTTCTTCCCCCGTGTCGCCCACGACGAGCGCCGAAACTCCGGCCGGCAACGACTTCAACACCTCGCGCGCGTGCTTGACCGACGACGTGAAAATCATGACGCCTTGGCGATCTTCCGAGAGCTCGAGGATATTGCGCACGATGAGCGGCGTGATGCGCTTCTGGTCGCGCAAGAGGCGTTCGATCTCGGCCACGACGTAATGGGCGCCCTCGAGCTTGAGGCTCGAAAAGTCGTAGCTCGCCACGGGCGACTCGATCTTGATGGGCGGAGTGAGGTAGCCCTCCCGGATCATGAAGCGCGTCGAGAGGTCGAAGACGCACTTCTTGAAGAAGCGTTCCGCGCCCGCCCCCTTCGTACGCCGGTGGGCATTGACTTCGTAGATCCACCCGTAGCCGAGGCGGTAGGGAGTCGCGGTGAGGCCGAGCACGCAAAGGTCCGGGTTCGCCGCGCGCAGCTTCGAAACGACCTGGAAGTACTGGGTCGCGCCTTCCATCGAGACGCGGTGGCATTCGTCGATGATGAGCAGCGAAAAGTCGCGGAAGAACTCCTCGGGCGCCCGCGCCACCGACTGGATGCTCCCGAAGATCGCCTTGTGGCCCACGTCCTTGCGGTCGAGCCCCGCCGAATAGATCCCGGCTTCGAGCCCGAGCGCCGCGTACTTGGCGTGGTTCTGCTCCACGAGTTCGCGAACGTGCGCCAGCGCCAGCACGCGGCCCTTGGCGATGCGCGCGAGCTCGGCGATGACGAGGCTCTTGCCGGCGCCGGTCGGCAGCACGATGACCGCCGGCGTGCGCTCCGCGCGGAAATGCGCGAGCGTCGCCTTCACGGCGTCCCGTTGGTAGGGTCGGAGCTGGTACACGCGCGTACTCTAGTCTCGCCGCAGCCGGAGCCCAAGTCGCTTCAAGCGACCCCGAAACGCGGCGGCCTTTGGCAAAAGGCCGGTCAAGGGTATGCTGTCGCCATGACGACGCCGCCCCGTCCGCAAATCCGGAAGCTCGCCGCGCTCAAGTTGGCCGGCCTGCACCTCGTTCTCGACGGCCCCGCGGGCGGCCCGATGGAGCGTTTTCGCGGGATTCCCGACCTTTGGCGCGGCCTCATGACGCGCGTCCACGAAATCCCGGGGCGCCTGGGCGGCGAGCGCTACGCGCTCATCGAGAACGATCTCTTTCCGACCGCGGAGGCGCCGGTCTACCGCGCCCTCGTCGCCGTCGAATCCTTCGAAGGCCTGCCCGATTGGGTGGTGGATCGCGTCGAAATCCCCGCGGGGGACTACGCGTGCTTCGAACACCGCGGATCCCCGCGCGAGGTCGGTCGCACGATCTACGCGGTCAAGGCCGCATGGTCCGGCGAGATTCCCGACCTCTTCGCGCGAAACCGCGAGATCATCGTTTACCCGGGAACTCACGATCCGAGCGACCCGAACGGCACGCTCGAGATACGGCTGTCGCGCTAACGCCCGCGGCCGGTCCGGCGCGAGGATCAAAGCCGAGCTTAGTCCGCCTGAAACGGCCCGTCCCAAGTGGGTAGCGGTGACTCGACGCGCGTGGGCGCGGCGGCGAGCAAAGCTTGAACCGCGAGGTAGCGCGGATTGAGCGCGTCCGGAATTTCTTCGCCGAAGGTGCGGTCGTTTCCGTCCGGCAGGAAATGCCGGTTGAATCCGAAGGAGCCGCCGCGCGCCGCCACGAGCCGACCCGAGGTCCGACCTTCGAAGATCTCGACGCGATCGCCGCGGCGGATCGCCAGCAGGCAGACGAAGGTCGCGCGACGACCCTCGAATTCGGGTAGGCGCTCGAGCAGCCAACGCACGTTCACGCCGACATCGGCCCCCTCCACGAAGAGCGAAGTGTCGTCGACCAGGACCCCGTCGAACTGCGAAGCCTTGTAGCGAGCGACCGTCACCGCGTCCGCGTCGGGCTCGCGCAAGTCGAGGCGCACGACCTCGACGTCGCCGAGGTAACGCCGAAACTCCTCGAGCTTGCCCGGATGGCTCGTGTTGATTCTCCAACCCATGCAGCAAAAACCCCGTGCCCGCCCGCGCCGAAGCGCCGATCGGCACGGGGCCCCGATGGACTAGCGGATTTCCGCGAGGATCGCGTTGAAGGTCGCGCTCGGGCGCATCGCCTTCGCCGTCTTCTCCGAAGAAGGGTTGTAGTAGCCGCCGATGTCGACCCGCTGACCCTGCACCGCGACGAGCTCCTTGAGGACGACCTCCGCCGCGTCCGTGAGCTTCTTCGCGACGGGCGCGAACTTGCCCTTCAGCTCGGCGTCGGCGCTCTGCGCGAGGGCCTGCGCCCAGTACATCGCCAGGTAGAA
>DDRA01000185.1:454-717 GCA_002343545.1 Bacteriovoracaceae bacterium UBA2428 | reverse complement strand
AGAAATGGCTGCCGCGGTTGTCGAGCTCGCCGACCTTGCGGGCGGGCGAACGGTTCTCGCTCAGGATCTTGCCGTTGGCCTCGTCGAGCGCCTTCGCGAGCGCGAGCGCCTTTGCGTTGTTCTGCTTCGTGCCCAGGTCCTCGAGCGAAACGACGAGCGCGAGGAACTCGCCCATGGAGTCCCAACGCAGATAGTTCTCTTCGACGAACTGCTGCACGTGCTTGGGAGCCGAGCCGCCGGCGCCCGTCTCGAAGAGGCCGCCG
>DDRA01000185.1:0-349 GCA_002343545.1 Bacteriovoracaceae bacterium UBA2428 | reverse complement strand
CCCGTCTCGAAGAGGCCGCCGCCGTCGAGGAGCGGAACGATCGAAAGCATCTTGGCGCTCGTGCCGAGCTCGAGGATCGGGAAGAGATCCGTCAGGTAGTCCCGCAGGACGTTACCCGTGACCGAGATCGTGTCCTGGCCCTTGCGAATGCGCTCGAGCGAGAACTTCACCGCCTCGACGGGAGCGAGGATCTTGATCTCGAGTCCGCTCGTGTCGTGGTCCTTCAGGTAAAGTTCGACCTTCTTGATGAGTTCGGCGTCGTGCGCACGTTTGGCGTCGAGCCAGAAGACGGCCGGCGTCCGCGTCGCGCGGGCGCGGGTGACGCCGAGCTTGACCCAGTCGCGGATCG
>DDRA01000161.1:24121-29997 GCA_002343545.1 Bacteriovoracaceae bacterium UBA2428 | reverse complement strand
GGCTGCCAACATGGATGCCTCTATGGCTACGGCCGACCGACGCACGAAGCCCTGGGGGTGTCCGCGGGCGAATACTTCGAGAGCAAGATCTTCGTCAAGACGAAGGCTCCCGAGCTCTTGCGCGAACGCCTCATGAGCCGAAGCTGGGAGCCACGGCTTATCGTTTCGAGCGGCAATACGGATTGCTACCAACCGGCCGAGCGGAGCTTTCGGCTCACGCGGGCTTGTCTCGAAGTACTCGCCGAGTTCCGCAACCCCGTTTTCGTCATAACGAAGAACCACCTCGTCACGCGCGATATCGACGTGCTGGCCCCCATGGCCGCGGACCGAGCCGCCATGGTCATGATTTCGGTGACGAGCTTGGACGACGAGCTTTGCGCGTCGATGGAACCACGGACTTCAAGGCCGGCTTATCGTCTCGACGCGATTCGAAGGCTTGCGCAGGCGGGCATCCCCGTCGCCGTGAACGTGGCTCCGCTCATCGCGGGGCTCACCGACGAAGAAATGCCACGCATATTGCAGGCGTGCGCGGAAGCGGGAGCCCGCTACGCTTCATTCACGCCTTTGCGCTTGCCCTTCGGCGTGAAGGATCTTTTCGAGGATTGGATCCGCCGCTTCAGACCCGATCGAGCCGATAAGGTCCTCCGGCGCATTCGCGAGCTTCGAGGCGGCAAGTTGAACGATGCCGATTTCGGATCGAGAATGCGGGGACAGGGAGTTTTTGCCGAACAGATCCGTGCGCTCTTCCACGTCGCCCGCCGAAAGGCGGGACTCGAGTCCGAGTTCCCGACGCTTTCGACGGCGGCGTTTCGAAGACCGACTTCGCAGCTCAGCCTGCTTTGACCGAGGGCGCGGTCACACTTTAAACGGCGTGATGGAGAACTCGGCTTTTTTGCGTCTGCCGGCTCTTGAGGGCCGTCCCGCGGTGGCGCGACTTGGGATTGGCGGCCGGGCCTTTGTTCTCCACGCCACCGAAAGCCTGCTTGAGATTGTCGCGTGGGATCGCGGGCAAGGACGCCTTTTTGATCTCTTCGCGCGTCTTCGCCGAACTTCGCTTGTTTTTTTGTTGAGCCATAAGTGACCTCCTTCGCTCAAGATCGGAAGGTGCAAATGCAGGGCCACTCGAGCTCTTTGCCGAGCGCGCGTTCCGCGTCCCTTTCTTCCCCGGCCGTGGAAAGACGCGTCGGCACCGAGGTAAGTCGCCACGCCCAAGCGCGACTTAAACGACGATGAAGCTGGTCCGTTTCGTGCTTCCCGAAGATCCATGAAAAGCATCCATTCGTTTTGGAACGCCGTTCGATTGACCTTCTTTTTTTCGCTCTTCGTTAGCGTGGGCCTTAGTCGCTGCGCGCACCAAGAGGGCGAGGCGAAGCCCGAACACCCAAAGACTTCTTTCCAAACTCACAACGAGCAAAATGATATGCCGACCCAAGGCGTCGGCACCCGGGCTTCCGCCGAGCTTCTCGACGCCAAGGGCGCTTCCCGAGGCAAGGTCGAGTTTACGCAGACCGCCGACGGCGTTCGCGTGCAGGCCCGCCTGAGCGGACTCACCAAAAACTCAGTCCACGGATTCCACGTGCACGAGGGCTTCGAGTGCGAAGCCCCGAGTTTCGCCTCGGCGAAAGGTCACTTCAACCCCGAGCAAAAACCGCACGGCGACCGTCACGGCGCCGATCGGCATCCGGGCGACATGGGCAACCTCCGGACGAATTCCCGGGGCGGGGTGAACGTCGATTTCGTCGTGAAGGAAGCGACGCTCAACCAAGGCATCAACTCCATCATGGGCCGGGCCCTGATCGTTCACGCGAAAGCGGATGACCTGAAGAGTCAACCTAGCGGCGACGCCGGCGATCGACTCGCCTGCGGAATCATCAAGAGCGACGGAGCCTGAACCAAGTCGCCAAACGGGACGGCCGCACCACCGCCGTCCCGCGCTAGATCAGTGCATCGTCCGCCGTTTGCGACCCGACGAGCGCTTGGCGGCCACGCGACCACCCTTGCTGGAAGACGCGTGGGACTCCGCCTTGCCGCGTCCCGATCCGGACTTGTTGCCGCCTCCCGACTCTTTGTTCACCGTCGCCCAGCCCCGCGCCTTCGCGGTCTTCGCGGACGTACCGCGACGGCGGTAACCGTCGGCGATATATTCGGCCTTTCGCTTTTGCTTGTCGGTGTAAGCGGACTTGTCTCCTCGTGCCATGGAACCTCCTTCGGCAATCCTTCTGCCGTCGTTCCTCGAGCTGCAATCCTCGTTCCGGGGCACAAGTTCCACCCGAACGGCGAAGTTAAGACGCCAAGGCCGGTCGGATCGGGAGTTTCGCGACGAAGGTCGCGCCTTCACCCAACGCGCTCCGCAGTCCCAGGCTGCCGCCATGGCCCTCGACGACGGCACGCGCGAGGTAAAGCCCGACCCCCATACCGCCGAAGCGCTTGATGGAGCTCGCGCGTTCGAAGCGTTGAAAGATGCGTTCTTGATCCTCGGGCGCGACGCCGATGCCGGCGTCCTGCACGCTGAGTCGCGCGCGGCCGTCGACGACGTCGAGCTCGACGTCGATCGGCTTCGACTCCCCGTAAGTAATCGCGTTCAGCAGCAGGTGCCGGAGCATCTGCTTCATGCGCGGAATATCCCAGCGACCGACGAATTCGCCTTCGACTTTCAACCGGATCGGCGCCACGCTCAGCGTGCGAACGGAATCGACCGTATCGACCACGGCCGTCGCGAGGTCACCCTCGGCAAAGTCGAAGCGAAACTTTCCGAGCTGCAACCGAGAAACGTCCAGCAAGTCGTTCACGAGATGGGAAAGCGCCGAAACCTGCCGCCGCGAGACTTCGCTCGATCGCCTCAGCTCCGAACGAAGTCGATCGGGATCGAAGCCTTCCGTGGCGGAAAGCCGTTCGAGAAACTGCGCTTGGATGAGCAAGGGCGTCAAAGGCGTTCGCAGCTCGTGCGCCGCAACCGAAATGAAGTCATCGCGCAGGGCCAGTTGGCGCGACAGTTCCTGGGCAACGGACTCGGATGCGCGCAAGGCCCCTTGCAGATCCGCGTAGAGCTGAACGTTCTCGAGCGCGACGGAGGTGCTGTGGGCGAGCGACTGGAGGAGCGCGACTTCCCACGCTTCGGCCCGGTGTTCCTGCGCCCAGTAGTTGCCGATGGCCCCGATGGGACTCTCGGTACGTATGGGGACCATGACGAGGCTCTTGACGAAGGTGGGCCGGTAAGCCGCGGTCGGCACGCGCTCGTCGGCGTAGACATCCTCGATGACGACCGGCTCGCGGTTAAGCATCGCCCACCCGCTCACGCAGGATTCGAGGGGAAAGCGCTTGCCCTTCCAGAGCGGCTCGATCGCATCCTCGTCGACGTAGTAGCACTGATCTTGGTCGCGCAGCACGAAAGTCGAGCCTTCCGCTCCGACCAGATCGCGGGCCGCGTGCCGAGTCACGTCGACGACGGCGGCAAGGTTGCGCGCGAGCGAAAGATCCTGAACGGCTTGTACGAGCCGGGCGACCCCCGCCAGATGCGCCGAGTTGCGCGAGTTGGCGACTTCGCCAAGAACCTCTCCGACATGTTCAGTGAACATACGCCGCGGCCTCCTTCCCACAGAAGCGATCCACGACCGACAGGATTTCGCTCATCTCGAAGGGCTTGCGGATGATCCGTTGGGCACCTAGCCCCCGCGCCGTGTCCGCAAAGGCCGTCACGACGACGACCGGGTTGCGGGACAGATTCGAATCGGCGTTGAGAACTTCGGCGAAGGCCCACCCGTCCATGACGGGCATCATGAGATCCAGGAGAACGAGGCAAGGACGGTCCTTCTGTTTAAGTACCTCGAGGCCTTTCGCCCCATCGGGAGCAACCCAAACGCGGTAACCTTCGAACTCGAGCATCTGTTTCAACGACTCGCGAATATCGGGTTCGTCTTCCACGATAAGAACGCCCTGACACAAGCGAGGACGAACCGCGACGGAGCTCATCGGCATGCGCTTCCCTCCAAAACATTTTGATTTTAGTTGAGAGGGGTGAAGCCCCCATGGAGTCCGGATGTCGATTTCGTCACATCGCGAGACGCCACCCCTCGATTTGGCACGCGCATTGCACGATTTCACGCCATGAAAAATTTTCACCGCCTCAAGCGTTCGCACAAGATCCTTCTCGTCGTCGTGATCGCCCTGGTCGGGGTTCGCATGGCCCTGCCCCCGGTGCTCAAGTCCTACATCAACTCGGTCCTGAAGGATGACATCGAGGGTTACACGGGCGCCATCGCCGATCTTGATCTGTCGCTCTACCGCGGCGCCTACCACTTTGAAGGCTTGCATCTCGCGAAGATCGAGAACAAGTCCCCCGTGCCCTTCGTCGAAAGCTCGAGCGTCGACTTTTCGATCGCCTGGCGTCCCCTGCTCCGAGGTCACGTCGTCGGCCGCGTGCGCGTCGACGGTCTCAAGGTGAACTTCGTAAACGGCCCGACCGAGGCCGAGAAGCAGGCGGGCGTGGAAGGCAAAGGGTGGCGAGACGCGATCGACCGCCTCTTCCCGCTCGAGATCGAAGAGCTCGTGGTGTCGAACTCGGAGGTCCATTTTCGCGACTTCTCGCGTAAGCCCGAGGTCGACCTCTTTCTGCGCGACCTTCAGGTCCACGCCACGAACCTGACGAACTCCGAGAATTCCGCGGAACGTCTCGTGTCGACCCTCGCCGTTTCGGCCGCCGTCCAAGAGAAGGGACGGCTGAAAGTAGACGGGCGGCTGAACATCCTCTCGAACCCACCCGCCTTCGACTACAACCTCGAAGCGGATGGGATCCAACTCGCGGAGTTCAACGACTTCTTCAAGTCCTACGGCGGTCTCGACATCGCGTCCGGACGATTGCACCTGGCTTCCGAGGCGGCTTCGGTCGATGGTCGGATCAAAGGCTACGTGAAACCGGTCATCACGGATCTCAAGGTGACGGACGCGACGGGTCCGCGGGACGATCCGGCTTCGGTTTCCGACGTCGTCGCGGCGGTGGCCGGCACGATCTTCCGCCGCTGGTCGAAGGACAAGGTCGCCGCCAAGGTTCCCTTCGAAGGCCCGCTCCTCCAACCCGAGATCAAGATCTGGAGCTCGATCGGTAGCCTGATCTCGAACGCGTTCGGACGCGAGGTGAAGCCCGGCACCGACGGCGAAATCAGCGAACGCGACGTCCGCGCGCGGGCGCGCTAGGCCCCGGGGCTCGGCGCTAAGTCCCGCAGAAAGTCTTTTCGACGATCTCGCTCGGCCGAGGCGGCGTCGCGAAAACCTCGAGGCCCGGCCTTTCGGTAAACGGATCTTCGAGCGCCGCGCGGAGCTCGTGGAAGAAACGGAAGTCGTCGGCGTTGGCGCCGCGAATCGCCCGCTCCACGAGGTGATTGCGGGGAATGTAGACGGGATTCACCTTGCGCGTTTCTTCCCGCACTTCGTCCACGGTGCCCACGCGGCCCCGCCAGCTCGAGACGAAACGCTCAAGCTCGGGAGCGTCCGGAAAGAACTTCGACCGCGGCGATTCGAGCAACTCGGGGAGACGCCGGAACGCGAGGGTGAAGTCGAGATCCGCCGACTGAAGGTATTCCAACCAGGCCACGATGAGCTCGCGATCCCCGACCGAAGGATCGCGCAGGCCGAGCTTTCGCCCCATCCGCAGGCACCAGGCTTGCTCGAAGACGACCGGGAACTCCGACAGCGTGCGATTGACGCTCTCCACGACGGCCTCGGGCTCGCCCGGGCAAAGCGGCGCCAGGCACTCCGCCAAGCGCACGAGGTTCCAGTGCGCGATGCGGGGTTGGTTGGCGTAGGCGTAGCGACCTTGGCGGTCGATCGAGCTGTAGACCTGGTCGGCGCGGAAAGTATCCATGAAGGCGCAGGGGCCGTAG
>DDRA01000161.1:12326-23982 GCA_002343545.1 Bacteriovoracaceae bacterium UBA2428 | reverse complement strand
ATCGTCATGTTGTCGGTGTTCATCACGCCGTGGATGAACCCGAACGCCATCCAGCGCGCCACGAGGTCGGCCTGCGTCCGCAGCGCCGCCGCCAGAAACTGCAGCGGGAGATCCGCGTCGCGCGCCAAGCGCGGGTAATGGCGTTCGGCGCTGAACGCGAGCAAACGCTCGAGCCCCTCGCGGTCTTCTTGGGCGTAGAAATACTGAAAGGTCCCCACCCGGACGTGGCTCGCGGCCACGCGGGTCAGCACGGCCCCGGGCAGAACTTCGTCGCGGTAAACGGGTTCGCCCGTCGTGCAAACGGCGAGCGCCCGCGTCGTGGGAACGCCGACCCGATGCATGAACTCGCTCACGAGGTATTCCCGCAGGACGGGGCCGATCGCGGCGAGCCCGTCGCCCGCGCGCGAGTAGGGCGTGGGCCCGGGCCCCTTGAGTTGAAGGTCGTAGAGCTTGCCGTCTCCCGCCCTGAGCTCGCCGAGCAAAATGGCACGCCCGTCGCCAAGACGGGGAACGAAATGCGCGAACTGATGACCCGCGTAGGCCTGCGCGATCGGATCGGCGCCCTCGGGCAAGCGGTTCCCCGCAAAGATCTCGGCCCGTTCCGCGTCGTCCGAAGTTTCGATCCCCAGGAAATCCGCCAGCGCCTGGTTCCAATGGACGAGCCGCGGACGACTCACCTTGCGAGGCAGCGCCTTCGAATAGAAGGATTCGGGCAAACGTCGGTAGGTATTCTCGAAGCGAGCTTTCATGGCTCCCGCCAACCTACTCCGTTTTCCCGGGATCCTCCGCAGAAACTCGATACGATGGGCCTAAGGGGAAGGGGCGTGCATGGCATCTTGGATAAAGCGTACGTCTCCCGACGAGATGGCGCTCGGAGCCCTTTTCAAAGACCTTGAAGCTCGCTTGAACGCCGGCGCATCGCTCGATACCATACAAAAGTATGGACATTCGCACGAAGCTTGAAATCCTGGCCGACGCCGCCAAGTATGATGCCTCCTGCTCGAGCAGCGGATCCAAGCGGAAGCGGGAACAAGGCGGGCTCGGAAACGCCGAGGGGCCCGGCATCTGCCACAGCTATACGCCCGACGGACGCTGTATCTCGCTGCTCAAGATCCTCCTGACGAACTACTGTATCTACGATTGCAGCTACTGCGTGAATCGCCTCTCGAGCGGCGTGAAGCGGGCGCGCTTCACGCCTTCCGAGGTGGCGCGCCTCACGATGGACTTCTACAAGCGTAACTACATCGAAGGGCTCTTCCTGAGCTCGGGCGTGCTTTCGAGCCCCGACGCCACGATGGAAGAGCTCATCGAGGCCGCGCGCTTGCTTCGCGAGGAGCATCGCTTTTGCGGGTACATCCACCTTAAGGCCGTCGCGGGCGCCTCCAAGGAGCTCGTCGAGAGAGCGGGGCTTTACGCGGACCGCGTCAGCGCCAACATCGAAGTCCCCGAGGCACGGGACCTCGGCCGTTTGGCCCCCGGCAAGACGCACGCGCAGATCGAAGCCACGATGCAGACCGTCAAGACGGCGCTCGTCGAGCGTCAACCCGAATCGAGGGCCCTCGTCGCGAGATCGCAGACCAAACGGCTTTACCTTCCGGCGGGCCAGACGACCCAACTCATCGTGGGCGCCACGCCGAGCTCGGACCGGAGCATCCTCGACAAGTCTTCCGCGCTCTACGCCACTTACCGACTGAGACGCGTCTACTACTCGGCCTTCAGCCCGATTCCCGACGCGGATCCGAGCCTTCCGCTCGAGTCGCCTTCGCTCGTGCGCGAGCACCGGCTCTACCAAGCCGACTGGCTCCTGCGTTTCTACGGCTTCCGCGCGTCGGAGTTCGTCACGGACGCGCAAACGCAGAACCTTCCGCTCGAGATGGATCCCAAGCTCGCGTGGGCCCTCGCCCATCGCGGCGCTTTTCCGCTCGACGTGAATCGCGCCGACAAGCGCGCCCTGCTCCGCGTGCCGGGCCTCGGCGTACGCAACGTCGAGCGCATCCTGCTCGCCCGCCGGCAGAGACGCCTGCGGCTCGACGACCTCGCCCGGCTACGCGTACCGCTTTCGAAAGCCCGCTACTTTCTGCAAACCGCGGATTGGAATCCTTCGCTCCGTCAGCTCGACACGAAGGCGCTCACGGATTCGCTCGTGTCCCGGAAAGAACGCCAACTCAGTCTCTTCGAAGCTCCCCGGCTCGCTCTCTCGGGAGAGCTTTGATGGGCCTCGATTTCGAAAGCTGGCGTAAGCTGGCCCGCGAAGGTCTCTCGGCAGAAACGCCGCCCGCCCGCATGGCTTGGGAAACATCGACGGAACTGCAGCTCTTTTCGGACCCTACGGTCCTGCCGGCCACGGACCGGGAGTTCCGCTGCCCGAAAGAGTTTCTCTCGCTCGCGAAAGCCGTGGCTCCGCACCGGAGCGGCGAGCAGTGGCCGCTCCTTTACGCCGTGCTCTGGGATCTCACCCACGGTCGCCCCCGCCTGCTCGAGGACGTCGCGGATCCCCGCGTGCATCGCCTGGGCATCCTCGACAAGCAGGTTCGGCGCGACCTGCACAAGATGACGGCTTTCGTGCGCTTCGAACGGGTCGGCGACGACCCCGAAGTCTTCGCGGCGTGGTACGAGCCGGATCACCTGATCTTGGATTTGGCCGAAACCTTCTTCCGCAAGCGTTTCGGTTCGATGAACGCCGCCATCCTGACGCCCGACGGAGGCTTGGCGTGGACCCCCTTCGAGTCGAGACGCGTTCCGGGACCGCTTTCGAAGCCGAGCGCGACGAAGGACCCCTTCCAAGATCTCTGGCGGAGCTATTTCGCGAGTACCTTCAATCCCGCGCGACTCAAAGTGCGCATGATGAAACGCGAGATGCCCGTGCGTTTTTGGAAAAATCTACCCGAAGCCGAGCTCATACCATCGATGATCGCGGGCTCGTCTCGTCGCGCGCGCGAGATGATCGAGAAGAGCCGCGAAGAGGCCCGACCCACGACCGTGCGATCGCGGCCCAAAACCCTCGACGAGCTCCGCGCGGGCGTGCGCGTTTGCACGGCCTGCGATCTGTGCGAATCCAAACGCCCGGGCGTCCCGAGCCGCGGGCCCGCGCGGGCGCGCGTCGCGATCGTGGGCGAGCAGCCCGGCGACCAAGAGGACCGCGAGGGACTTCCCTTCGTCGGCCCCGCCGGGCGACTTCTCATGGAACTTCTCGCCGAGATCGCGGCGCCCACGGAGAACGTCTACTTTACGAACGCCGTGAAGCATTTTCGCTTCGTCGAGCAAGGCAAGATGCGCGTGCATCGACGGCCCGAAGCCACGCACGTCCGCGCCTGCCGCATGTGGCTCGAAGACGAGCTCGCGATGGTGGCGCCCGAAGTCGTCGTTTGCCTGGGCGGCACGGCCATCCATTCGGTGCTCGGGTACGCGCTTCCCGTGGGCGAAGCCCGCTCCCGGCAAGACCTCCGCGACGAGCGCGGCGCGCGGGTCATCGCGACCTATCACCCGGCCGCGCTCCTGCGCGCGATGCCCGAACAAGCCCGCGCCTGGCGCGCCGACACGCTCGCGGATTTACGGAAAGCGTTCGAGAAAAGGGAACAATCCAAACGAGAAGTGCCGCTCGGAATAAATCTGTAAGTGAAAGTGGCAGAACGGACGGGACTCGCTACCCACCGCATCATCATCGTAAGGGCCTTGAGGAGGTGTGTGGAAATTTGGCAGCAAGTATATTCTGGAGGGTAAACAACGGTTATTAAGATCCTAACGATGCCCGCCGATAAACATTCACCTATGGCGCGCGTGAGCAAAAAAAAGCAAAACAAAAGAAACTCATCCGCAGTGGTAGTGCCCAAGTACCCTCGGCATGACTTAGAGCGGGCGCTAAGAATACCAAAGGGCATCCTTGATCAAAACGCCGGCCAAGAGTGCACTGAGCAGGAGGCTGCTCGATACATAGGGGTAAAGTACAACCGTGGTCCGTACAGCGTTGAGGTGAGTTCGGCTGCCAAATTCGGCCTTGTATCCAAGCCCGCCTCCGGCCGCTTGGCCTTGACTGACCTGGCACGCAAAATTCTTAAACCACAGTCCCCGAGCGACAAGCTTAGTGGCTTACGAGAGGCGGTCCTAAGGGCTCCCGAGATCTCCGATGTTTACAACCACTATCGGAACGAAAACCTACCCGACGCTCAGTTCTTCGAAAATGCAATCACTGATCGATTTAACATTCCGTCAGGAAAAGTCTCGGAGTTCAAAGATGTGTTTCTTACCACATTACGCTATGCCCAGCTGCTCGAGGAGCATGACGGCAAACAAAGAGTAATAGACGCAACGGAACAACTGAGCAGCCCAACTGAAAAGTCAGCGACTCTGAAGCGACTGGAAAAAGAGGTTAAAGTTGTCGCTGGCGACACGTGCTTCGTGATGATGCCCTTCGCTCTCCCAATCGGAAGTTATTATGAGAAGATTTATGCTCCGGCCATTGAGAAGGCCGGACTTCGCCCGTTAAGGGCCGATGATGAGATCTTCAAGACTGGAAAGATTATTGATCAGATTTGGTCGGGAATCCAAAGCTCGAAGGTACTGATTGCTGAGCTCACTGGCCGAAATCCGAACGTATACTACGAACTAGGATTGGCCCATGCTTCGGGGAAGCCAGTTGTTCTTGTTTGTTCCAGTGAAGCAGATGTCCCGTTTGATCTTCGACACATCCGCGTGATCTACTACGAAACGACTGATCCTTTCTGGGGGCAAAAGTTAATCGATAAAATCGCTGAAAATGTCCTGTCGGCAATTCAGAATCCTGCTGAGGTGGTGTTCCAGACGGCTCTCCGTTCGGACAAGACTTAATCGCACGCGAGCTGCAAACGCAGCAAGTTTCAATGTTTCGAATTTGATTCGTGGCCTAACTCGAGATCGAAACAAACAACTGGGATCGTCCGAATCGATTTAGATTAGGATGGTTCGGAGAAGGGCGTTTGATTTGAGATCTGGAGTTTTCAGCGGCTGAACGATCTCGAGATTGCAGTCAAAGCGAAGATTGGACACTCCTGGCGGCATTGTTCCCGTCGGCTTTGGCAGATCAGCAACGTTGTAATACTTTAGGGTCTTAAACGTAAGATCAAGGTCAAATTTCGACTGATCTGCTTCAACCCAAGAAGTTCCCAGTGCTGAGTAGATCGCCCTATCTAGTTTCAGAATCAGCTTTCGCTCGGAGATTTTTTCACGCACTCGATTGGCAAGATCGGAGACACTCATCCCTTCGTCTGTAGCTCTTGTCAGCATGGATGCGACGAAAGTTGACTCAGGTATATTGGTTGGCGTGACCTGCTCGAGCGAGAACCTATGTATACGCCGCTCGCGGGTCGTGCATTTGACCTCAAGCCCTGTATTGCCGCTCACGAAGTCACAGGTTTCGGAGTTCTTATCATGCCACGCCGAGAGCGCTGTAGCCTTATCCGTCGCGAGATCAAGAATGATAAGTTCGCCCCAGATCCCGATCAGGGATTTTTGAGGAGGGCTCTTCATAGCAGTGAACAAATCGACGATCTGAGAGATGCGAGACATCACTTGGATTTTAGTGGGTACCGAAGGTAAGTCCTCGACCAATGCGACGAGTAGACGCAAAAATAAATTCCTAAGTGTCTGATCCGGACTTGTGAAGGTCAGCGTGCAGAATCGACCTTCGCGTTTGAGACGAGAATTGTCGCTCGAGACAATGCAAAAGCGGTTCGGGTCGACGGTGAAGTGCTCCAACCGAAGATCTGGTAAGTCGCTTTGCAGCGAATCCTCGCAGACTATGATCGCTACGGCGTTTCCATTCTCGTCGTTGCCGATGAATGCGCAATCCGATGGCCTCACTGCCTCAACGGAATAAACTATGCCCTTCGAGCTTCGAGTGGCGGGCAACAGCGACTCAAGAAGTTTTGATAAGTCCTTCATCGATCATTGTTCCCGCTGGTTATACCAAGGCGACCCGTATCCCTCGGGCATCCACAGGGCGAAGGTCGGCACATCCCTGATCACCTTGTTGCTCGAGGTCAAATCAAGGCGGTAGACTTGGAGCGAGACGATGTCATCTTCGCGAACAGATTCAGCGCCTGGATAAATGACTTCACCTGTTCTGCGATCAAAGTTCTTACCCTGGAACAGCTTCTTGATCTTTAGATCCGCATCGATTTCCCGGGATCGTCTTTTCCCGTCAGGGCTCATGAGGATGATGGATGCCTCTGCGTTCTTACTAGATCTGAGCTTACGCTCCAGCTGGAGCAGGACGCCGGTGAACTTCTGGGAATCCAAAGGTTCGCCGAAGGTCAGTTCTACTAGAAGCTTTCGGTATAGATCCTCGAGGGAAACGTGGCAGAACGCGTGCTTCTGCTCCGTTGTCCGGCGCTTGTGGCCCTGGAACTCGGTGAACTCGATGCCATTCAGCATGAAATCGAGAACGCTTCTGTTGTGCTGGATGAACGACTCTCCACCGGAAGCAGGGTAGTCCTGGCGAAACCACTTTCTGTCGTAATTACCCCGATCGTATTCAAGATCGAGAACAGACGCTCTGGTCGGGCTAAGGTCTGGGGAGAGGTAGAACAGTCTCTTCCACTCGGTCATAGGTTTGCCGCTCTTGACATGGTCCGCAAGACGCTGGCGTAGGTCGCGTTCGTGATCGACGTAGTTCGTGAAGCTTTGGAGTACACCAGGTTCGAGAAAAACTCTGCAGAACCCGAGATACTTGCGCTTGTATCCGAAGAAGCGCGCTCGCTGCTGAATGGTATCCGCGTTTCCGACGCCCCTAGGTCTAGGCATATACGTCACAGTGAGTTCCTCAACTGTATATCCTCGATCAATGGCGGCTCCGCCGACGAGAATGTGGAACAGCGAGTTGGCCCATGAAATTTGAGGCGTTCTCGCTTGTTGCCTGGTGTTCACTTCCTCGATCTGACAAATGTTGATTGCTTGGCTTAACGCGGGAATGAGCCTGTCAAAAGAATTCACGTTGGGCGCCGTTGATTGGATCTCATTGAAGTCGTGCTCGAACTCCTTGAGGAGTTCCTTACCATCTACAGACGCGGGCTTCGAAAGCACGTTGACCCAGGAACTCTTAATGTGTCGCACCCAGTTGCAATAGGTTTTATGGATTGCTCGTTCTTGAGAGGGATGTATCATCATCGATCGGCGATCCGGCTGTCCCTTCAACAGTTGGTCAGCAGCGCCCAAGAAGAAGAATCGGAGCGCTCTCAGTAGCGACGGAGGAGGGCCCTCGGAGTCCGGCCAGGTTTCCGGCAGTTCTTCCTCGGAAATCTCCAAAACCAGGTTCTTGTTATGGTGAAAGAACTCTTCTCCCCCTACGTAGTCATCCCCAGGCTCGAGAAGCTCGACGAATCGGGGTGAGAGCGTGTCGATCTTGTTGATCAGCAGAGGCGCTTGAGGAGTTGCAGTGTATTGAACGTATGTATGGCTGGGTAGAGCGCGGCGGAGATCAAGAATACGCGTGTAAGTAGTACTCTCTTCTCTTTTGTTGACCTTGGCGTTCATGCTGGCCTGGTCGGCTTCATCGTCGATGACCAATGCTGATACGCCGTCGAGCTCAAGCTCGCCCAGGAGATCCACCAGGTGAGCGATATGGCGATGATTCTTCATGACCGTGATGAGAACTGTCTGCTTGAGGATCGGGAATGCCGCCTGATCTCTCCATACATCAAGCTTTGATTGAATGTTCGCTGCCTTGTTCTTCCGAGGATTGTCCTCGCAATGCCATACGGTCCCGTTACGCATTGTAGTTCGGAGATCTCGTTTGAGACGATCAACGGACTGAGCCGAAAGATTCAAATTCGTGCCTGTGATCACGATAATCAGTTGGTACAAATTGTCTCGTGCCAGCGAACTCAGCGCGGTGAACGACATCGTCTTTCCGCTTTGAACTAGACCCATCACAAGACCCGTCTCGCTGCCAACTGCGCCCTTCGGTGGAATGCACTTCGACAAGATCGATACAGTGGTCGCCTTCAAGCGTACCTTCTCAGAGTCTGAGAGCTTGCGCTGCTCAGCCAGGAGATCGCTGAACTCACCATTGATCACGGGTTGCCAGCCTGATGTTGATTGCTCTGGCAGGAGCACGGATGCGCTTGTTGAGTCTTTGCTGCCCTTCTTCCTAGCCATTTATCTGCCCATTGCTTTCTTCAAAATTTCGTTCAGATTCTCTCGCACGATCCCCGCCTTTGAGACTCCCGCGTCCCTTGCAGTGGTTTCGGCCACCACCAGCCCAACTGCCATTCGCATGAAGGTCTCGAGCGAGGCAGGGTCTGACCCGACATACCTCTGGAAGAAGGGATCCTTTGCGGACAGTCGAACGGTCAGCGATCGAGGGACTTCTTTCACCCCTTTGTAGTCGCTGACCTCGATCAGGCTCAGCAAGCCTTCCTCGAACGAAAGCAGCACGGTCACCTTCCATTCCTCATTCCTGAACTTGATAGCGAAAGTACTTTGAATGTCGTCGTCGGACTTAGTCCCCTTTTTGGGTTTAGTAAGTCGCTCTGGAGGCCTGGAAGTATTGGGCGAAGACGAGGCTTGGCTACGAATTACCCTCGACATCTCCCTGTCGAAGGTCTTCTCGAGCTTCTGCAGCACTCTTTTGGCGCGAGGAGCTACTTCCTCGGAAGAAGCTCCGACTCGATGTTCACGTGCCTGAGTAATGATGCTCTCGGCGCCTCGGGACATACTGCTCTTGAGTCTCTGGACTAGCACTTCTTCAACGTCGTCAATGACGAGGGCGTCTTTGGTGTGACTGACGCGAAAGCCTTGGAAGTGCAGTTCCCCAAAAAGCCTTTGATAAAGGAAGCTGTTTGACTTCCCGAAGAGCTCTTCAGGGCGCCAGGTCTCGTCTACGCTGCCTTGGATCAGGCGACTCTTCCGAAAGAGCGCGAATCCCGCTTCTGACGTGCTTGCGGTTTCGCGAATTGCGACGAACCCGGTCACAGATTTGCCTTTGCTCAATTTGATGTCGATCAGTTGTTTCCATGACCGGGCTTTTCCATTCGGAGTCTTGTGGAACGGGGCCCTCAGGATCGCAGGCTCTGCGTAAGCAATTGGTCCCTCGAAATCAATTTGGATATCACCTTTGCTGATGAAATGACGATAAATGCTGGCTAGGTGCTCCTTGATCTTGCCAACGGTTCTTCCGTGTAGCGGGTGATGCAGATCGCGAAGCACCAACTCGGTGAAATGAAGATCCTTGGCTGCGGACGCAACCTCAACACTAAGCCTCTTTGGTCGCTTTCGATCGATCTCTTTGAGGTCGAAGTCGATGGTTCGCAAGAATGAATCTCCGAGCGCAGAAGTTCTCACCTGCCAACGCGGGGAGAACCAACAGGCCGCGCATTTCATGCCCATGCCGAACTCATGAAGCCCAGATGTATCAGCCGGGATGTCAGCTGACTTGAATGCTCGCTTGAATTGCGACGGCGCGATTCCTCCAGCGTTGTCGCGAATCGTGAGCGTTCCGCCATCTCGCTGCGAGTACTCGATTTGGATCTTTAAGCCAGACTTTTTGCCGTCTGTGGCTTTCAGGCGACTCTTGTTGTCAAAATAGCTCTGGATCGAGTTGTCCACAAACTCCGCTACCGCATACCACGGGCGGTACGGCAATCGACTGAAGACCGTGAGGATATTGCTCTCAGGCTGAATGTCGACTTCTTCTTTGGTGCGCGCCATCAGGATTTCCCTTCGAGGAGTCTGGCCTTGCGAGTCTCGCTGATTGACAGCGTCGTCGGCTTCTTAGCCTGCGAGGTTAGGCGAGCTTTTTCGGGAATGAGGGTTAGCGATGCGCTCCTGACTTTTTCGCCGAAGAACTGCCGTCGGATCTCCTTTCCGAGGAGCTCGCCGATGGCAGAGGGGACAGCGTTGCCGAGTTGCTTTTGAACTTGTCTCCTGTCGCCTAGTACTTCGACATCATCGGGAAAGGTCTGTAGGCGCGCCATCTCCCGCATGGTCAGTGGACGGTTATTCCAGTGAAAGGGGCCAATCGTGGGCCCTGGGCTCGCTAGAATTGTCCAGCTCGGCCTGTCCTTCGCTAGCTTCAATAGGAAGCTCCAGTAGCGCGACCTCCACTTGAAGATCGGCTTTCCTTCGCCCTTCTCGGAGTGGTAAAGGTAATTGCGGCCTTCCGGGATCGACGGAAGAAGAAATCCCCATCGACCTTTCACTCTCGAAGGTATCGCCTTCTCGCTGAGGTCGGTAATGGAATGTAAAGCGTCCCAGGCAGTCCTGTAGGGCTTAAGTCCTGGCAAGGGCTTTTCGCTGTCGCAGAAGCGAGGCTTAGGGAACTCGAACAGTTTGCCATCGCGTGAGCCTACAATGAACACTCTTTCTCGAACTTGTGGAACGCCGAAGTCCGCTGCGTTTAGCACCTCCCATGAGAAGCTGTATCGGGTCCCGTGCTTGCGGTTGATCGCGTCGATGCGCCTCTTGAGGAACTTCAGTCCCTCGTCCTTGCCCTCGTAAGCAAGTCCATAGACATTCTCCAGCAAGAAGACCTTGGGAAGAGTGTCTTCGAGGACCCTCATGTATTCCTTGAGAGTGTCGGAGCGCGGGTCTTTCAGTCGCTTTGCGTCGCCAGTCTTCCAGTATCCAGATTTGGAGAAAGGCTGGCACGGAGGACCTCCATGCAAGAGGTCGAGCTCGCGTCGCTTGATGCCCGCAAGACTAAGGATCTGCTTGCTTGGAACTTCAGAGATCGGCGACTCTACGACATGCCAGTCTGGCCGATTATGTCGCAAGGTTTTGCAGCAATTCGAATCCATCTCAATTGCGACTGCGGTATCGAACTGCGCCTCTTCAAGCCCGTAATCGAGCCCACCGGCGCCAGTGAACAGACTGACTGACAAATATCTCAAATGATGCATTCCCCTGTGATGTAACTAGTATTGTTTAGCCTGATGGGTGTAGTGTCAATACACTCATGAGCGAATCGGCAACTGGTTTGAAATTCGACCTGAAAGCAATGCTGGATTCGTACGAGGCTCGGGTAGGGATAAGGCCGTCGTATGCCGAGTTATCGAAGAACTCCGGCATCTCCGTAGATACCTTAAAGTCGCTGGCGTCGAGATCGAGCTACAACACGACTCTGGAGACGTTAGCTAAGCTTGGGACGGCTTTGGGACTCGACCCGCGCCCCTTCCTCGAATGGGAGTTGGAATGACCTGACCCCCAAAAACGCTGCCAGGGAGCTTTAGAGAAACTCCGCGGTGATTTAGCCGCGAGCCGAGCAGCGAATTCGTTGGGAGTAGGATTCCCCAAGCAAGCTGTGCGATCTGCAGCAGATCTACTCTTCTCGCCATTCTTCGATTCGAGCTTTAGCCGCCTGAAGGTCCAAGAACCAATGCCTGTTCAAGCAATCGTCGCGAAACCTTCCGTTAACCAACTCGATGAACACATTTTCCACCGGCTTTCCGGGGCGGATAAAGTCGAGTTTGATGGCGTTCTTGTGCGTGAAGCTGTCGAACTCGCGTCCCGTGAATTCCGGTCCGTTGTCGATCACCATGGATCTTGGCTTGGCCGCAGTTCAAAAATTACAGACTAAGAGTCCTAGCTGCCTGTTCTTCTTAAACTTTTTGGGGGAACCCACCACCAGGCGGGGAGAATCGGAGAATCAATCAATCTGTAAATGGCGGAGCGGACGGGACTCGAA
>DDRA01000161.1:0-12150 GCA_002343545.1 Bacteriovoracaceae bacterium UBA2428 | reverse complement strand
GAACCCGCGGCCTCCGGCGTGACAGGCCGGCGTTATAACCAACTTAACTACCGCTCCGTGGTAGTGAAAAAACTTCGTTCCTCAGAGAGAAACCAAGCTTTTGGGAACATCAAACGTACAACCAACGTTCCGCAAGGAGGGTTTGTAACCGCCCTTCCCTTGGTGGTCAAGCAAAGCGAGCGAAAGTTTTTGGGTCCTTCGGCTCGACCCTCCCTAGCCCCACGGACTAGACCGGAAACCCATGGAGGCGTCCCCTAAAGTGAGCAAAAAATCCCGGGCGCCCGAGGCCCAATCCAGCCTCTTCGATTGGCCCCAAGCCCCCGGCATGACGGCCAAACCCGTCGTGCGCGAGCCCGAGCGCGACCCCTTCGAAGCCGACGCGAGCCAAGCCCTGGACGCCATCGTGGCGGCGCACGCTCCCGAACCGGAGCCGCCCGTCAAAGTCGAGATCGGCCCCAAGATCTATTCCGTGACCGAGCTCGCCGAAGAGCTCCGCGATCACCTGGCCGACCGCTACCCCCAAGTCATCGTGCAAGGCGAGATCGCCGACTTCAAAGGCGTTCACCGCAACGGGCATCTCTACTGCGGCCTCAAAGACGACAAGTCGCAGATGCGAATGGTCATGTGGCGGGGCGCCCTCACCAAGGTCCCCTTCGACATCAAAGGCGGGCTCGAGGTCATCTGCACGGGCCGCCTGGACTACTACGGCGGCTCGGGATCCTTGCAGTTCGTCGCCGAAAAGATGGAACCCGTCGGCATCGGCGCGCTCCAACTCAAGTTCGAACAGCTCAAGGAAAAGCTGCGGGCCCAGGGTCTCTTCGATCCCGCGCGCAAGCGTCCCGTTCCGCGCGTCGCCTGGCGTATCGGCGTCGTGACGAGCCTCACGGGCGCGGCCCTGCAGGACATGCTGCGCATCTTCCGCATCCGCTTTCCGCTCGCCGAAGTGAGCGTCTTCCACGCGGCCGTCCAGGGCGAGCGCGCCCCGGCCGAAATCGTGGCCGCCATCGCCTCGGCGAACCGCTACAGTGCCCAGGCGCCGCGGCCCCTCGACGTGCTCATCGTGGGCCGGGGCGGGGGTTCCTACGAAGACCTCTTCTGCTTTAACGACGAGTCCGTCGCGCGGGCCCTCGCCGCGTCCAAGGTCCCCACGGTTTCGGCCGTCGGCCACGAGATCGACGTCACGATCGCCGACGGCGTCGCGGACAAACGCGCCGCCACGCCCAGCCACGCCGCGCAAGAAACGACGCCCGACGTTCGCCTCTGGCTCGAAGAACTCCGCCGTCGCCACCTCGAGTTCACCCGCTATGCGAACCGACGTCTCGACGACCTTCGCTTGCGCGTGGACCAGCTCTCGAACCGCGTCGTCGCGGCCGCCCCGGAGCGCCGCCTCGCGCGCGACAAGGAACGCCTCGTTCAGTACCAAAGGCGCCTGGAACTGCTCATGTCGGCCCAGCTTGAGCGCCGCCGCTCGCGCCTGCGCCAATCCGCCGCCGTTCTCGAGGCCCTCTCGCCCCTGAAACTCTTGGATCGCGGTTTCTCGGTCGCGGCCAAGCCCGACGGCCGGGTCGTCAAGTCGGTCGCCGACGTCCGGACGGGCGACGCGGTGACGCTGCGCCTGAAGGACGGCGTCGTGTCGGCCCGCGTCGATTCTACGACGCCCTCCCCCGCTACTCGCTAGCCCGCTCCGCTGTTAAAGTAGTCACGTGGCCCAAGAAGGTTTCGAGATTCTCGGCGGCCTCGAAGATTCCTACGATCAGATCCAGAAAGTCGCGATCGGAGGCATGGCCGAGGTCTATCGCGGGCGGCAAAAGCTGCTCGATCGGCCCGTCGCGATCAAGCGCATCCGCGCCGAGCTCCGCCCCATCCGCGACATCCAGGAGCGCTTCCGCCGCGAGGCCCGCTCCTCGGCCAACCTCCTGCACCAGAACCTCGCGCACGTTTACGACTACCGCGTCGTGGGCGACGACGCCTTCATCATCATGGAGTACATCGGCGGCTGGGACCTGGCCGAGATCCTGGAGAAAGTCGGCGCCGTGCCGCCCGACGTCGCCGCGATGATCGGCGCGAAGATGCTCGCCGGTCTCAGCTACGTGCACACGCACGGGCTCGTCCACCGCGACATCAAACCCGACAACGTGCGCGTGAGCTTGCGCGGCGAGATCAAGATCATGGACTTCGGCATCGCTTTCGATCCGGGCGAGACGGGCAACCTCACGCAGCCCGGCATCCTCATCGGCTCGCCCCACTACCTTTCGCCCGAGCAAGTCGTGGGCGGCAAGCTCGACACGCGCGCCGATCTTTTCGCGTTCGGCATCACGCTCTACGAGATGCTGACCGGCAAGAAACCCTTCTTCGAGACGCCGCAGGAATCCGTGTACGCGCGCATCCAGCGCGGCGCCTACATCGCGCCCGAAAAGATCAAGCCCGACATCCCGCCCCTGCTCGCCAAGCTCATCGCGGATTGCCTGCAGACGCTGCCGCAAAAGCGCCCCGCCTCGGCGCAGGTCGTCGAGGCCGCGCTGCGCGACTACGCGGCTTCGCAGTTCGCCGCGAGCTTCGAGTCGCGCATCCGCAAGTTCCTCATGGAGGCCCGCCTCGTCTCGGGCAACCCGAGCCTCATCGAGGTCGAGGAAAAAACGCTGCCGCCCGTAAAGACGCGGCTCGAACGCTGGAAGCCCTTCCTCAAATTCACGGCGACGCTCGCCTTGGGAATCGCCATCGGGGCGGCGGCCGCCGGCTTCCTCGCCAAGGCGAGCGCTCCGAGTTGGTGGGAATCCGCACGAGGCTGGCTCGAAACGCGGAGCCAGCCCAAGGAAGAAGCTCCCTAGCCCGCGCTACTCCTTGCCCGAAATCTTCTTGATCTCGGTCATGATCGCCGACTGCGTCTCGTCGTATTCCTGAAGCTCGCTCGTCGACTCGGGCCGCCAGAGCGTCACGCGGTTGCGCCCGTTCTTCTTGGAGAGGTACATCGCCCGGTCGGCTTCCTTCACGAGATCGCGGTAGCTCGTGTGCCGGTCCTTGGCGAAGCTGGCCACGCCGATGCTCGCCGTGACGCGGAACTCGGCGCCGTCGTGACCCGTGTGGACCGACTCGGCGATGGCCTCGCGCAGGCGGTTCGCGACGAACTCCGCGCTCGCGCCGTCGGTCTCGGGCATCGCCACGACGTACTCGTCGCCGCCGTAGCGCGCCTTCACGTCGCTCGTGCGCGTGCAGGCGTCGATCGTGCGCCCAATGGTGCGGATGGTCTGCGACCCCACGAGGTGGTCGTTCTTGTCGTTCACCGACTTGAAATGGTCGAGATCGATCATGAGGAGCGCGAAGGGACGCTCGTAACGGCTCAGCATCTGAAACTGCTTCTCGAGGAACTGCGTCATGAAGCGCATGTTCGAGAGACCCGTGAGCTCGTCGGTCACCGTCATTTCTTCCAGGCGACGATTGGAATCCGAGAGCTGCAGATTCAAACCGCTCAGCTTGCGGGTCGCTTGCTCGAGGTGCTTCTGCAGACGGCGGGTCTTGCGCAGGACGCCCAGACGAAAGCCGAGATCCCGCAATCCGAAGGGGCGCACGAGATAGTCGTCCACGCCGACGGCGTAGGCCTTCGCGCGCAAGTCCGAACCTTCGCGGCTCGTCGTTCCCACGACGATGGGCGGGAGCGCGAGCGGAACGTTCAGGATCTCCTGCACGCTGCGGCCGAAACCGAGCACGTCGTCGACGTCCAGGTTGAGCACGACGACGTCGGGATAGTGTTTGAGGATCAGGTCTTCGAGATTGTGCGGATTGGAGCGCGAATGGAGCTCGGCGATGACGCGAAGGCGCTCATCCCCCAGGGACTGGGCTTCCTTCAAAAAATCCTCGTCGGGGTCCAAGATCAGGACCGTCAGAGTCATCTCGTCCGACATGCTCAATTCTCAATTGTACCGTCTCGATTCCACGAAAGCGATTGATCTCGGGCACCACGAGCGCCTCGAGCTTCGAGGCGCCCTCGTCAAGGAAACGTCCGACTTCGGCGGCTTTCGAGAAACCGATGAGCCCGTGGCCTTCCGCGGTACGGAACTTCACGTGTTTTTCCTTGAGGATCTGGCGCTTCGAAGGGTCGAGACCCCGCACGCGCAGGAGCGGCTCGGGGTTTCCGGCTCCCCACGGCGCCATCTGGGAGAGCGCGACGATGTCGCGGACCTGGAGCCGGGGCGTCAGATCTCCGTCGTAGGCGACGGGTTCGGCCGCGAAGAGATCGGCCGGGGCCGCCCGGCCCGACTCCCAAAGCCGTTCCGTGAATTCGACAAAGTGTTCGGCGCGCATCTGAAGCCCCGCCGCCATGCGATGGCCGCCGTAACGCAGCAGCACGTCGTGGGCCCCTTCGAGGATCTTGAGGCAGTGGACCTTGGGCAGGGTCCGCATCGAACCCCGCAGCAGCGACGGGCCTTCGCCGTGCGCGAGCTCCGTCAACACGATCGCGGGCTTCTTGAAAGCGTCGACGAGCTTGGCCGCCACGACCCCGAGCACGCCCTCGTGCCATTCGCCGCGAACGACGAGCACGGGCGGATCGGATCCCTCGATCTGCGTGCGGGCCTGGGCCTGCGCCGACTCGAAGATCTCGGCCTGCACCTTGGAACGTTGGTCGTTGAGCTTGAGAATCTGCGCGACGAGCTCCTGGGCGCGGCCCGGATCCTGGGTCAGCAGCAGTTCGGTCGAAAGGTGGGCTTGTCCCATGCGGCTTGCCGCATTGAGCTTGGGCGCGATCGAGAAGGCCAAGTCCTTGGCCGTGAGCGAAGTCTCGCCGCTGCAGACTTTGTCGACGAGCGCCCGGAGTCCCGGTCGCCGCGTGAAAGCGAGTTTCTTGAGGCCCGCGCGCACGAGAATGCGGTTGTCGCCGCGTAACTCCACGCTGTCGGCCACCGTGCCGAGCACGAGGAGGTCGAGCAGTTCCCGCAGGTCCGGCTCGGGACGCGAGGGCCCGAAGAAGGCCGCCTTGCGAAGCTGGCTACGCGCGGCCACGCAAAGGTAGAACGCCATCCCCGCGCCGGCCAGGTAGCTCAGCCCGCTCGTGTCGCCCCGTTGATTCGGGTTCACGACGTAAGGCGTGTCGGGCAGAGTCTCGGCCGTCTGTTGGTGGTGGTCGGTGATGAGCAGATCGACGCCGACTTCCTTGGCGGCTTCGGCCGCTTCGAAAGCCGCGATCCCCGTATCGACGGTGATGATGAGCCGAGCCCCACGACTCGCCAGATCGCGGATCGCCGCGGCGTGCACGCCGTAGCCTTCCGAAAGTCGGTCGGGCTGGAAGAACGACACGTTCTCGTGGCCCAAGCTGCGCAGATAAGAAACGAGGATGGCCAGGCCCGTCATCCCGTCGATGTCGTAATCCGAGTAGACGACGATCGGCTCGCCACTTTGTACGGCCCGGCAAAGCCGTTCGGCCGCCGCTTCCATCCCCCGCAAGCTAAAGGGAGAGGTCAGGGCCTCGAGACGGGGATCGAGATAGGCCTCGATGGCTTCGATCTCCGACCATCCGCGCTGCCACAGAACCTGCGCGAGCAGCGGACCGAAGCGAGCCGTGAGCTCAGCCGGAACGGCCTCCGCTCGGCGAGGACGCCACAGAAAGGAGCCGCCGGGCGACAAGACGCCCGACGGCGATACGGAGCCTTCCATGGTCGGGAACTAGGACTTGGTCGAGGTCGCGAGCTTGTTCGTGCCCGTTGCGTTAGATTCCAAGCGATTGTTCGCCCAGAGGTAAATCGGCGCCGCCACGAAGACCGAGCTGTAAGTCCCGACGATGATACCCACGAAGAGGGTCGCCGCGAAGGCCTTGATGTCCGCCGCTCCGATGAAGAAGAGGATGACACAAGCGCCGAGCGTCGTGACCGACGTGAGCACCGTACGCGAGAGCGTCGAGTTGATCGCTTCGTTCACGAGCGCAGCCTTCGACTTGCCGTAGCTGCCGTTCTCGAGCTCGCGGATACGGTCGTAGATCACGACCGTATCGTTCACGCTATAGCCGGCCAGGGTCAGGAGGCCGGCGACGACCGTCGTCGAGAACTCCATGCCCGAGACGACCAAGAAGCCCGTCGCCACGATCAAGTCGTGGAAGATACACGCCAAGACACCCGGCGCGTAACGCGCGTCGAAACGCCAGTACATGTAAAGACCGACGAGCAAACAGGTATAGATCATCGAGAGGAGCGCCGACTTGCGAAGCTCCGATCCGGCCTTCGGGCCGACGGTGTCGATCTTCGTGGCTTCCCACTTCTCGCCGCGGGGGCCATACTTCGCCACGAGCGACTCGGTCAGCACCGTCGACATTTTTTCCGGGCTCTCGCTGCGGCCCGTGATCTGAAACTCGGTCTTGCCGTTCGTCGAGGCAAAGTTCACGACCGAGAGGTTCTCGATCTTGTTATCCAGGGTCTCACGCAGTTCGCCGACGTCGACGTTCGGATCCTGGAAGGACACGAGCGCTTCGAGACCGCCACGGAAGTCGATCCCGTAGTTCAGGCCCGGCTTCACCATGAGCACGACGCTCAACGCGGTCAGCGCGATCGAAGCCAGCATCGCGGGCTTGAAGTACTTGACCCAGTCGATCTTGAGGTTCTTAGGCTGAAAAAACTCCATGACTTTCCCCGTTCTCCCCCGCCCTTAGACGGCGGCTTC
Source organism: Bacteriovoracaceae bacterium UBA2428 (assembly GCA_002343545.1). Taxonomy (GTDB): domain Bacteria; phylum Bdellovibrionota; class UBA2428; order UBA2428; family UBA2428; genus UBA2428. The sequence goes on along the minus strand of DDRA01000161.1, from coordinate 5,508 downwards.
CTTCAAATCTTTGCCGTTGAGACCGACGCGAAGTTCCTTCATGAGACCCCACTTGAGCAGGCCCTGGAAAAGCGTCTTCGTATAGAAGGTCGCCATGAAGACGTTGGCCAAGATACCGACCATCAGCGTGAGCGCGAAACCGCGGATCGAGCCCGTGCCGTACTGCAGCAGCACGAAGGCACCGATCGCCGTCGTCACGTTCGAGTCCAAGATCGCCGTCGTGGCGTGCTCGAAACCGAGCTCCAGGACTTGGGTGCGGCTGCGACCGGCGCGAATCTCTTCGCGCATGCGTTCGTAGATCAAGATGAGCGCGTCGACGGCCATACCGAGCGTCAGCACGATACCGGCGATACCCGGCAGCGTGAGCGTCGCGCCCATCACGCCGAGGACGGCGATGATGAAGCCGACGTTCATGATCGTCACGAAGGCCGCCACGAGACCGGCCGAGCCGTAGTAGAGCACGAGCAGAACGCAAACCATGAGCGCGGAGAGCGCGAGCGCGAGGTTACCCGCTTCGATCGCATCGCGACCCAGGCTCGGACCGATAACGCGTTCTTCCTGGATCTCGATCGAGGCCGGCAGCGCACCGGCGCGCAGGACGACCGCGAGATCCTGGGCTTCTTTCTGCATCTCGTCGATCGAGCCCGAACCCAGCGTGATGATACCGGCTTCGCGGATCGCCGAGTTGATGCTCGGCGCGCTCTTCACGAAGTCGTCCAACACGATCGCCATGAACATGCCTTGGTGGTCACCCGTGAGCGCTCCCAGCAGCGGAGCTCCGGCCGGGTTCATCTCGAAGGCGACTTCGGGGCGGGCCGCGCCGACGCGCAAGCCACCCGACTCGCTCATGCGAACCGAGGCGTTCTGAATGTACTCACCCGAGAGGGTGTTCTTCGTGGAAAGAAGGAAGGGGCGGTAGCTCGTTTCCGACGGATTATTCACGTCGCGCGTCCGCTCAAAGTAGATCGCGGTTTCCGGCGGGAGTTTGGCCGCAAGATCTTCGTTGATCTTCTTGCGGTAGTCCGAGAAGCGCTGGAAGGACTCGCGCTTGTAGGCGCCCTTCTCTTCGGCTTCCTTGATCCAGGCGCTCAAGTCGGATTCCCACTTGGCCAAGCAGCCGCCGTCGCGGCATTCGTGCGCGATGCGGAAGTAAAGCTGCGCCGTTTGACCGATGAGGTCCTTGAGACGCTCGGGCTCCTTAGCGCCCGGGAACTGGACGAGGACTTGATTGTCGCCCTTGCGCGAGATGATCGGCTCGGCCACGCCGAACTCGTCGATCCGGTTGCGGATCGTCTCGATCGACTGGTCGATCGCGCGAGCGCGAACGTATTCTTCTTGCGTGGGGGCCATACGGAAGACGCCGACGTTGTCCGTCGCGCCGACCGCCTGGAGGACCGTGTATTCCGACGAAACGAAGTTATCGGCCGTCTGGACGTCGGCTTTGCTCGCGAAGGTGCCTTCGAGTTCGAGACGAGCTTCGTTCACCTTGAACTTCGCGCCCTTCACGTTCTTGCCGTCGAGGGTCTTTTCGAGATCGCGACCGTAGGCCGTGAGCTGGTTCACGACGACCTTGTCGAGGTCGACGCCGAGGACCATATGCACGCCGCCCTGAAGGTCGAGGCCAAGGCGCATCGACGTGTTGGGCATCCACCCGGGAAGCTTACCTTCCGCGTCGGGATTCTTGAGCGAGTAGAAGGTCGGCACCAAAAAGACGAAGGTCAGGATCGTCAGGATTGCGCAGGTCGCAAAGCGCCAGCCGAGTTTCTTCTCCATGTTAGACCTGCTCTTTCAAGTGCGCGGCCACTTGGCTGCGAAGGACCTTCATTTCGGTTCCGGGGGAGATTTCGAGCGTGATGACCTTGTCGGTCAATCCGCGCACGGTACCGATGATGCCGCTGAGGGTGACGACTTCGTCGCCGCGGTTCAGCTTGGACTGGAACTCGGCTTGCTTGGCGGCTTGTTTCTTTTGCGGCTGGATGACGCCGAAATAGAAGAGCAGGAAGAGGCCCACGAAAATGGGCAGGTTCAGCAGCAGACCCTTCACCGGGTCGGGAGCCGCGGGCGTCGCCGCCTCCTGGGCCCAAGCGGACCCCACGCAGACCGTCGAAGCAAAAGACAAAAGAAGACCAACACATCTCTTCATAAGCGAGATGGTTTAACAGGCTAGGTCTCGGGTTGCCACTCCTCGAACTTCGCGAGGCGAAACTTTTCGAAGATTCCTTCTTCGATCGCGGCGCGCGCTTCCGCCATCAAATTCAAATAGTAGTGGAGGTTATGGATCGTGCTCAGCACGGATCCCAGGATCTCTTTGGCGTTGTGCAAGTGACGCAGGTAACTCGCCGTATAGTTACGGCACGTATAGCAGGCACAGTTTTCGTCGACGGGACGCGCGTCACGAGCGTATTGGGCGTTTCTGATATGCACCGCGCCACGAGATGTGAAAAGCGTGCCATTTCGCGCGTTTCGCGACGGCATCACGCAGTCGAACATGTCGATGCCGCTCGCGATGGCGTTCAAAAGATCACGCGGCGTGCCAACGCCCATGAGGTAGCGCGGCCGCTCGCGGGGCATGGCGGGTGTGATTTCGACGAGCGCCTCCGCCATGAGCTCCGGACTTTCGCCCACCGAAAAGCCTCCGAGGGCGATCCCGTCGAAGGCCACGCCGTCGACTTCCATCGAGGCCAGTCGGGCGAGATGCTCGCGACGGAGGCCCACGTCCAGCCCGCCTTGCGCGATCGCGAAGAGGGCGCCTTCGCCTTTGCGGGCGCGCAAGCAGCGTTCCGCCCAACGCGTCGATTGCTCCACCGCTTGTTCGAGCGTCTTGCGATCGGCCGGCAGAGCCGGACAGATATCGAGCTGCATCATGATCGTGGAAGCGATCGCTTCTTGGATCTCGATTGAGGTCTCCGGACTCATGAAGAGCTTGGATCCGTCCAAGTGCGAGCGGAACTCGACGCCTTCGTCGTTCCACTTGCGCAGCTCGGAGAGCGAGAAGACCTGAAAGCCACCGCTGTCCGTGAGGAGGGGACCTTGCCAGTTCATCCACTTGCGCAGGCCACCGACCGCGCGAAGCGTTTCGGTGCCCGGCCGCAGCCAAAGATGGTAGGTGTTGCCGAGAATGATTTGCGCGCCCATTTCTTCGAGGTCGCGCGTGAGCACGCCCTTCACCGTTCCCGCGGTGCCGACCGGCATGAAGATCGGAGTTTCGATGACGCCGTGGGGAGTCGTCAGACGACCGCGACGGGCATTGCCGTTCCCCGGTCGACCGGGGGGCACGAGCTCTTGGTATTGGACGCGAAAACTCATCGACCCCGCGTGTTAACAGGTTCCGACGGGATGGTCATCCCCGGGTGGCCGGCCTAGCCTCGGCTTCATGAGCTTCGCGAAAGAACGTCTGCTTCCCGCCTTTATCGTGGCCCTGGGACTCGCCGCCGCCGGATTCTTCGTGGGGGGCGGCATGGTGCGCTTCAAGCGCATGGACCAAAGTATCGAAGTCCGGGGACTCGCGGAACGTCTCGTCGACTCGAACGAAGCGAGTCTCAATCTGGAGTTCGGCCTTTCTTCGAACGACGTGGGCGAACTGAACCGCAAGATCCAAACCGCGCAGACCAAGCTTCTCGAGTTCCTCAAGGCGAGCGGGCTCGAGGAGGGCGAGCTCCAAAAGGCCCCCGTGCGCATCTCCGACAAGCTCGCGCAGGAGTACGGCGGCGAGACGCGCGGCGATCGCTTCACGGCGCGCGGCGGGTTTCTCGTTTCCTCCGGTCGCGTCGACGTCGTCACGCAACTCAGCCAACGAACCGATGAGCTACTCAAGCAGGGCGTCGTGCTGACGTCGTCGCAACTGAACTATTACTTCACGGATCTCAACGCGATCAAACCCGCGATGCTCGAAGAAGCCACGAAGAACGCGCTCGAAGCCGCGAACGGCTTCGCCGGATCCATGGGCGCGAAGGTCGGAAAGATCCGCCGCGCAAGCCAAGGGGTGTTTTCGCTCGCTTCGCCCTACTCGGACTACGAATCGAACAATTCCTTCAAGAAGAAGGTCCGCGTCGTCACGCAGGTCGAATTCTTGATCGATTAGAGACGCGGACGCACGAAGTCCGCGAGCGACTCGGACAAGAGCGGCTGCGCGAGCCGCGAAGGGTGAAAACAATCGCTCGAGACGGCGTCGAGCACGTCCAGGCGATCCATGACGGAATTTTCGGCGGTGAAGAGCTCGCCGAATTTCTCTTCGAGCAGCCCGACGAGACGCTCGCGATTGCGCGTGACGGCCGCGGCGTCCTTGGCCACGGCGGAGCAATTGCGGACGTCCCAACTCTGACGGCAATACGCGATCACGCGGTCGCGTCCCAAGCTCGGAGGCAAAGCCTCGAGGCGACCCAACACGGCGCCACGCATCGCGACGACGTCGATCGGGCGCCATGCGACCCAACGCGCGTTCGCGAAGCGGGCCTTGAGCCGATCGATACGCAAGGCGAGCTCGGCCGTCGCCGGATCCAACGCTTCGCAAAGATCGTTATGCCCGTAGGTGAAAGTCACGAGCTTCACGTCCTGCGGCCGCGGCAGACGTTCCAAGAAAGAAAGTGCGTCTTCGTGCGCGAGCGGCGTGAGCAAAGCCCCCGCGAGCGCCGAGCTGACGACGTTCCACGGACGGCCGCCTATGCGATCGAGCGCCCCCAAAAAACCGAGGCCGATCTCGCTGCCCCCGTACCAGGGGAAGCGCGGCGAAGGCACCATCTTGGCCATGTCGGCGAAGGAACCCGCCACGGGGAGCTCGCCCGCCTCGGCTTCCGCGACCCGTTCGCGCAACACGCTCTTTGTGGCCCACCCCGACGCGACGGAGTCCCCGGCGTGCAGCCAAACGGGCCCGAGCGAGGGGAAAGCCTCGACATCCGACCAGTAGTGAACGCGGGAGCGTAATTCGGGCGGAAAAACGGCCGTCCGAAAGGCGTGGGCCTGAACTCCGAGAAGGGCTAAGAGGCCGAAAATCCAGCGCCGCACGGGGATTGGTTAATGCAATGCGTCGACGCTTTCAAGACTTAAGGCGCTCCGGAAAGAGGCTCCGCCGGCCCTAATTATCGGTTTCGGGGTGGACCGTGGGGGCGATCGTAAACCCGGCCGCCCGAAACCCCGAGAGTTCCGAACTTTCCACGTCTTCGATGCGAACGGGCGGGCGAAGCTGGGAGCGCAAAGCCTGGTCAAAGTCCTTCATACGCCAATCCGGCCCCTTCACGCGAACCTCGACGCGGCCATCGCTTAGGTTGCGCACGAAGCCCGCGAGGTGGCCGATCCCATCGGCCAAAGCCAGAATCTGCGCGCGACAACCGACGCCTTGAACCCTTCCGCTCAGCAAATAGCGTTTGCTCACAAAAACGGTCGCCACGGGCCCCAGATAGAACAGACGAAGCCGGACCGGTCAAACGCGCGGGTCTCGCCGCTCGCGGACAAATCCGCTATTCCCATTCCATGTTCGATCGTCACGACTACTACGAATCCTCCGTGCAGAAC
>DDRA01000043.1:47823-66138 GCA_002343545.1 Bacteriovoracaceae bacterium UBA2428 | reverse complement strand
CGCTCGTCCTGTGTCGCGCCTCGTTCCGGGAAACGAGCATGCTGTGTGTGCCGGGGCGCCCGCAACGACGAAGGTCCTCGCCTTCGGAGACAGCCTCAGGGCGGGTTACCCCCTGCCGACGAGCCAAGCCTATCCCGCCCAGCTCGAAAGCATGTTGAACCAGGAAGGCGTCCCGGCCAAGGTCACGAACGCGGGCGTCAGCGGCGACACGAGCGCGCAGGCTTTGCGGCGCGTGGACTGGAGCCTCAAGAACGGCCGCTACGACATGGTTCTGATCTGCCTCGGCGCGAACGACGGCCTGCGCCGCCTGCCGCTCGCCGATCTCGAGTCGAACCTGAGTCAGATGATCGAGAAGTTCCGGAAGGCCGGCCTGAAGACGGTCGTCATCGGCATTCGGCTTCCCTCGAATTTTCCGGAAGCCTATCGCAAGGGATTCGAGGAACTCTATCCGCGCGTCGCGAAGGCGAAAGGCGCCGATTTTCTCCCCTTCCTCTTGGAAGGCGTCGCGATGGAAGACGCCTTGAATCTGAGCGATCGCATCCACCCGAACGAAAAGGGGCAGAAGATCGTGGCCCGCCGTATCGCGGACTTTCTCAAGCCGAAGCTTCGCAAGGCCGCGGGCTGACGCCGAGACTCGGTCTCGGCGTCGCGTTCACGCGCTTAAAACTTCTGTCACTCGCCGCTGGCTTTGCTGCGATCGGAGTTCTTCTGCAGGATCGTCAGCATGTGGCTCAGCATCGGATAGGGATGAATGAGACTGTTCGCGTAGGGCAACATTTGCTTAAGACCCAGAAGCACCACGGCCTCTTGGACCGGCTCCGGTGCCCGCGCGAGCGAGAGCAAGAACTCGCCCACCAATGAATTTTTTCCGTCCGCTTCTCCTGAACCCGCCATTGAAGGCCCTCCCAGTTTGTCCTAGTGTCTTCGGCCATGACGTCGACAAAATTGAGTTTTTCCCACGGAATGCTTCGCCGCCTCGCGACACTTGCTCTCGTAAGCGGTGTGGCCCTCAGCGCCACTGCGGCGCAAAATATTAAGATCGGCGTCTTCCTCCCGATGTCGGGAGACCAGTCGTCCTTCGGTGACGAAACGATGTCCGGCGTCAAAATGGCCGTCGAAGAAATCAACGCCGGTAAAGACTTCAAAATCGAACTCTTTACGCAGGACGAAAAATCCAACCCGACCGATTCCGCGAACGCCGTGAAGAAACTCATCAACGTCGACAAAGTCGACGTCGTCGTGGGAACCGTCGCTTCGAGCAACACGAATGCCGCGGCGCCCATCGCGCAGGCCGCCAAGGTCCCGCTCATGAGCCCGACCTCGACAAACGTCAAGGTTACGGACGTGGGCGAGTACGTCTCGCGCATCTGCTTCATCGACGATTTCCAAGGCTCGGCGATGGCCAAGTTCGCGCTCAAGCCCAAGGCCGAAGGCGGTCTCGGCGCGAAGACGGCGGTCCTCGTGATCGACTCGTCGAGCGAGTACTCGAAGGGCCTTTCGGCGGCCTTCCGAGAGGTCTTCACGAAGAACGGCGGCAAAATCGATAACGACGGCGAGATCTTTTACGTGCAAAAAGACCGCGACTTCTCTTCGCTCCTCACGAAGATCAAGCGCAAGAAACCCGACGTCGTCTTCGCCCCCGGCTACTACACCGAAATCGGCAACATGATTCGCCAGGCCCACACCTTCGGCATCACCGCCAAGTTCCTCGGCGGCGACGGCTGGAGCGCCCCGCAGCTCTTCACGCTGGCCGGCGAAAAGGCGATCGTCGGTCACTACTTCTCGGATCACTTCTCGCACGAGGACACCGACCCGGCCGTCCAGGACTTCGTCAAACGCTACCGCGCGAAGTACGGCAAGGACGCCCCCGGCATGGCCGCCCTCGGTTACGACTCGATTCGCGTCGTCATCGATGCCGCCAAGCGCGCCGGCAAGGTCGAACGCACCGCCCTCATGAAGGCCATCAACTCGACGAAGGGCTTCAAAGGCGTCACGGGCGTCATCACGCTCGACGCGAAACGCAACGCGAACAAGCCGCTCGTCATCCTCGAAACGCAGAAAGATCGCGCGACGTTCAAGACCCGCGTGAATCCCTAATCCGCGATTCGGACTGACATGAGTTCCATCGATCCGGGCGAGTTGCTGCAGTACTTAATTAACGGGCTCGCCTTGGGCTCCATCTATGCCCTCATCGCGTTGGGCTACACGATGGTTTACGGGATCCTGAAACTCATCAACTTCGCCCACGGCGAGTTCTACATGGCCGGCGGCATCTTCGGCGTCCTTGCGATCGGGACGCTGGGTTTGCACCCGGCGCTCGGCGTGCTCGCCGTCCTCGTGGCGTGCGGCGCCCTGGCCATGCTCGTCGAACGGCTCGCCTACCGTCCGCTCCGCAACAAGAACCGCATCGCGCCGCTCATCACGGCGCTCGGCGTTTCGATCGTCCTCATGGAAGGGTTTCGCGTCGTCTTCGGCGCGCAACCCCGCTCTTTCCCCCAGCTCTTCGAGAACACGGTCTATGACCTTGGCGAGTGGTTCCCTTCCCTCGAAGGCGTCATCGTCCAACAGACTCAGATCGTCATCTTCCTCGTGATGCTCGTGCTCATGAGCGCGCTCAGCTACATCGTCCTCAAGACGAAGATGGGCCGCGCCATGCGAGCGCTCTCCTTCGATTTCGACGCGAGCCGTCTCATGGGCGTTCCCATCGACCGCGTCATCGCCTTCACGTTCTTCTTGGGCGCGAGCCTCGCCGGCATCGCCGGCATCCTCGTCGGAATGTACTTCAACAACGTCGAGCCCTACATGGGTCAGCTCGCCGGCCTCAAAGCCTTCACGGCGGCGGTGCTCGGCGGCATCGGCGTCATTCCGGGCGCCGTTCTCGGCGCGCTCGCCCTCGGCGTCTGCGAGTCCCTCGTCGTCGGTTACGGCCAAAGCTCCTACCGTGACGCCATCGCCTTCGGCATCCTCATCCTCATGCTGACGACGCGCCCCTGGGGCCTCCTCGGCAAACCCCAGCGGGAAAAAGTATGATCGATTACGCCCTTCAGCTGCTCCCGCTCCTCGCGATCAACATCATCCTCGCGAGCTCGCTCGGGATCATCAACGGCTACTGCGGTCTCTTCTCGCTCGGCCACGCGGGTTTCTACGCGGTCGGCGCTTACGCCGGGGCCTCGATCACGCTCTTCGGCTTTCCGGAGCTCATGGAGACGTGGCCGCACCTTCTGCTCCTCCTCTCGAGCCTCGGCGGCATGGTCGCGGCGGGCATCGTGGGCATCCTCGTCGGCGTGCCGTGCCTTCGCCTCGGCGGCGACTACCTGGCCGTGGCGACGCTCGGCTTCGGCGAGATCATCCGTATCGTCTTCTTGAACTTCGCCGCGGTCGGCGGGGCGACGGGCCTGACCGGAATTCCGCAGCTCGCGACGACCCGCACCCAGACCTGGTTCTATTTCGGCGCGGTCGCCGTGACCCTTTGGCTCTTCCGCAACCTCATCAACTCGAGCTTCGGCCGTTGCGTCATCGCCGTGCGTGAAGACGAGATCGCGGCCCGCTCGATGCGCGTGAACGTGCGCTTCTACAAAGTCTTCTCGTTCGTGATCGGCTCGGCCTTCGCCGGACTCGCGGGCGCGCTCTTCGCGCACTTCCAGCAGGCGCTGCACCCCTCGAACTTCACCTTCCTCATCAGCGTCCAAGTCTTGCTCATGATCGTCCTCGGCGGCCTCGGCTCGCAGTTCGGTGCCGTCCTGGGCGCGACGATCGTGACCCTGCTGCCCGAGTTCCTGCGCTTCAGTGAAACCCTCGCCGAAGTGCAGATGCTCATTTTCGGTCTCGTCATGGTGATCGTCATGCTCTGGCGGCCGGACGGGCTCGCCGGCCTTTTCCGTCGCGAAGCCGGCCCGGCCAACAAGAAGGACGCCCATGCCGTCGCCTAACTCTCCTTTGATCGAAGTCAAAGACCTCACGATCCGCTTCGGTGGTCTCGTGGCCGTCGACAAAGTCAACTTCAAGATCGAGAAGGGCGAGCTCGTCGGACTCATCGGCCCGAACGGCGCCGGCAAGACGACCTGCTTCAACATGCTGACGGGCGTCTACACGCCGACGAGCGGCCAGATCCTGCTGGAAGGCGAAGCCATCCAAGGTCTCGCCCCGCACGTCGTCGCGGCCAAAGGTCTCGCGCGCACCTTCCAAAACATCCGTCTCTTCAAAGAAATGACCGTGCTCGAGAACGTGCTCATTTCGATGCACCACGATCGCGGCTACGGATTCCTTTCTTCGATCTTCTCGCTCCCCACCAAGCGTCGCGGCGAAGCCAAGCTGCGCGCGAAGGGAATGGAGATCCTCTCGACGCTCGACCTGGCGGACCGTGCCGACTCGCTCGCCAAAAACCTTCCCTACGGAGAGCAGCGCAAGGCCGAGATCGCGCGGGCCCTCGCCTGCGATCCCCGTCTCTTGCTCTTGGACGAACCCGCCGCCGGCATGAACCCGGTCGAGACGGCGCGTCTTTGCCAGCTCATCACGGACGTCCGCAAGAAATTCGGCGTAACGGTACTCCTCATCGAACACGATATGAGTCTCGTCATGAAGATCTGCGAGCGCATCTACGTGCTCGATTACGGCCAGCTCATCGCGCAGGGCCTGCCCGCCGAGATCCGCTCGAACCCCAAGGTCATCGAAGCCTACCTCGGCGGCGGACTCGACCAGGCGCACGTGACCGCCCCCGAGACGAGGAGCTGAGAATGTCGGAAACCCTGCTCAAACTCGAAAGCCTGCGGGTCAACTACGGCGCCATCCGCGCGCTCCACGACGTGAGCCTCGAAGTCCGCGCGGGAGAGATCGTCACGCTGCTCGGCGCGAACGGCGCCGGCAAGACGAGCACGCTGCGCGCGATCTCGGGCCTCGTGCCCGCTTCGGGTGGCCAACTCCTCTGGAAGGGCCAATCCCTCAAGTCGCAGGCCAAGGCCGCGCACGAGATCGTGCGTTTGGGTATCGCCCATTCGCCCGAAGGACGCCGCATCTTCGGCAACCTGACGGTGTGGGAGAACCTCCAGATGGGGGCCTACATCCGTTCCACGAAGACGGAAGCCGATCGCGCCGCCCTGCAAGAAGACTACGAAAAGGTCTTCAAGCTTTTCCCCCGCCTCAAGGAACGCGTGAACCAGGCCGCCGGAACGCTGAGCGGCGGGGAACAACAGATGCTCGCCATCGCCCGCGCGCTCATGCAGCGGCCGACGCTCCTCATGCTCGACGAACCGTCGCTCGGCATCGCGCCCGTGCTCGTGGAAGCCATCCTGCGCGCGCTCGTCGAGATCAACCGCGCCGGCATGACGATCCTGCTCGTCGAACAGAACGCGGCCGCCGCGCTCAGCATCGCGCACCGGGCCTACGTCCTCGAGACGGGTCGGACGACGCTCTCGGGCGACGCCCGCGAGCTCGCGGCCAACCCCAAGGTCAAAGAAGCCTACCTCGGGCATTAAAATTTTGTGGGCCGCTCAGGCCGCGGCGAAACCGGGCCGATAAGCGGACATGTCGTTTCGTCGTCTTCGCTTCACCCTCGCATTGGGCTTCGCCTGCGGATCCGCGATCGCGGCGCCCCCCAAAAACTTCGATTCCGTGTTCGCCGACGATAACGTCGCCGATATCCGCGTGACGATCGGCTACTGGGACGACAACGGCAAACGCCCCGCGGATACCGCGCACGTGTCGCCCTACTTGCGCGATAAGCTCTTCAAGATGGGTTTCCGCTCCAAGTCCGGGCTCGCCGAGGAGTACGGCGTCAAGCCGGCGCGCTTTCCCTGGGAGAGCCTCTTCCACGTATTCGAGAAAGACATCGGCGGCGGCCGCAAAGTTCGCGTCGCGCTCATCTCGAGCTCGCTCGGCCTCAACGCGGATCCCGAGAGCGCCAAGCAGCAAGCCGCGAGCGACAACGCACGCGCCTTTCTCATCAAGGGCGCGCAGGAAGCCGAGATCTGGATGTACACCGGACACTCGCGCGAAGGCGGCGGTCCCGACACCTACCCGCCCGTGCTGCTCGACAACGGCTACCTGAACTACGCCTACTACCGCAAACAAAAGCCCGGCCTCAAAGAGATCATGGATACCTTCGCCGAGCGCGAGGAGAAGCCCGTTCTCGTGGGCAGCATGTCGTGCAGCAGCCACCGGCACTTCTACGGTTTCCTTTCCCGCGCGCTCGCGGATCGCGAACCGGACACGGTGCTCGTGCTCTCGGGCAACACGATGCAAGGCTACGTGCCGCCGAACTCCGTCCTCGCCGTCATCCGCACGGTCGTCGAGGGCAAGTCGGTGGGGGACTTGGACAAGTCGCTCAAGGCCTGCCAAGAGGGCGCCGTGAAGCCGGGCTTCGCGCCCTACATGGAGATCTTCTACCCTCGCTAGCGCCGCTTACTCGGCCGCGGGCGTGGACGCCGCGAGCTTCTCTTTGAGTCGCGCGTCGAAAGCTTCGCGCAGGCACTTCGCTTTCATCCAGGCGTCCGCGCAAGCCTTGGTCGTGTTCGCGAGCGTCGCGTCGTGGCGATGAGTATCCCGGGCCGCGCGTTCGTAACATCCTACGATGCCCGCCGAAAGCGCGAGGACCCCACCCGTGGGGCTATGGTTTTCGCACGCGATCCGGCTGACTTCCAACGGGTCAAGCCGACCGCCGCTCACCAAAACCGCTCTCGTGGCGGTCGCGAGGCAAAGGTCGAAGGACGTGCCCATCACCTGGGGCTTGGTGTCGTTGGAGATCGCGCAAAGCTGGTAGGCCTGGCGGATGAGCGCCGTCGTGCTTTGGGCCGAAGCGCAGTTATCCGCGCCGACGGCCAATTCAGCCAACGATCCTTGGGCCGCCGAGGCGACCCCGTGCGGAGCCTCGGCTCGGGCCGGACCGCCGACGGCGAGCAACAAGAAAGCGAAAATATGCATAGATCCAATCTAGAACGGAACGCCCGGCATGCGCTCCGTCAGTATTTCGACGCCATTTGCGCCGCGTTGCCGGATGACCCTAAACGAGTTGAGCCAAGCGTCCCGAATTCCGATAGAGAGCCGGTTGTGGGAGTTCATCGAATGAAAGCATCGTTTCCGCGTTCCGTTTCTTTGGGTTTCGTCGTGGCCGCGGCCTTCCTCGGCGCCTGCGGCAAGGAAAAGGCCAAGTCGCCCGAAGGCGCGGCCCCTCCCTCCACCCTGACCACCCTCGATAAGCCGGGCGAAACCATCACGCCGCAGGACCAGAAAGAGCTCAAACTGCTCGTGGAACACGGCGAGCCCGTGCTGCTCGTGACTATCGTGAGCCCTTCCAAGTACGGACGCTCGCTCGAGAAACTCAAGCAGCTCGAAAAAGAAGGCAAGCTTCGCGTCGAATTCAATCCGAACAACTCCGAGGCCGAAGCCGACGTCGCGCCCCTGCTCGCCGTGCGCTTTACCGCCGAGTACTTGGCGTCGACCGACCCCTCCGAACTTTTCTCGGAATTCGGCTTCGAATCCGTTTCGATCGATCGCGTGCGCCGCGTTCCCCGTCCCCACTCGCGCCGCGAAGTCGCCGGCCCCGGACGCATGCCGCTCGACGCGATCGGCGCCCGCACGCTCGGTAACCTGGGCAAGGGCATCAAGATCGCGGTCATCGACACGGGCCTCGAGATCTCGCACCCCGCGCTGCAACGCACGGTCTCGGGCGACGCCAAGATCATCGACTTCAAGGACTTCACGCGCGAAGGACGCTTTCGCCTGCAGGGCGTTGAGACGGCGCCGGAATGCGATGGCCGATTCGAGGCCTTCGCGGAAGCCGCCAAGAAGGCCGTCGCCTCGGAGACGGCCGAAGTTCTCGTCGCTTGCGTCGAGGAAAGCCGCGCCGTCGACGGCCAGGAGTCGACCGTCGACATCAACGCCGACGGCAATACGGAAGGCGACTTCTCGGCCGTCGCGTTCCTGAACAAGGACGGCGCCAAGGTCGCGCTCGACATCAACCGCAACGGCCTCCTCGATAAGGGCGAGCTCGTCACGGCGTGGAAACGCGGCGCCCCCTTTGAACCGAGCCTCGTCGTCACGGGCAGCGGGATCAAACGCGACCTGCGCCGGCTCCTCGTGCAGATCGAGCCGCGTCTCGGCGGCGGCTACGAGCTCGAACTCGGCTTCGACCAGGAAGCCCACGGCACGCACGTGGGCGGCATCATCGCCGGACACATGGGCGCCGGCGGCGCCTTCGACGGCGTCGCGCCCGAAGCGCAGCTCCTCGGCTACAAAGTCTGCTCGTCCACCGGCTGCCCCCTCTCGGCGATCTACGGCGCCATGATCGAAGCCGCCAAAGAGGGCGCGCACATCGCGAACCTGAGCTTGGGCGGATCGGAATCCCTCAAGGAAGACGCCGTCGCCCCGCGACTCGTGCGTTTTCTCACGCAAAAGTACGGCACGCTCTTCGTCCTGGCCGCGGGTAACGAAGGCCCGAGCCTCAACACGAGCGGCGACCCGGGCAACTTCCCCCAAGTGCTCACGGTCGGAGCCTGGAATCCCAAACAAAGCTGGAACGAGAACCACGGTTTCGACCTGCCCGATTCGCTGTACTGGTGGTCGAGCCGAGGCCCCACGCGCGCGGGCGGCCTTAAGCCCGAAGTCATCGCGCCCGGCGGCATCGTGAGCAGCGTCCCCTACACGACGGCGAAGTCGGGTTTCGAGCATTTTCAAGGGACTTCGATGGCCGCTCCCATGGTCTCGGGGCTGGCCGCGCTCGTCCTCGAAGCCGCGCAAGCGAAGTCCCTCAAGCTCGTCTCGAAAGATCGCTCGCCGGGCGAGCGCGCCCTCGCGCTCAAGCGGGCGATCGAAGAAGGCGCCAAGCCGCAGGACGGGCTCGCCCCCTTCGAACAGGGTTACGGACTCGCCTCCGCGCCCGACGCGGTCGCCAAGCTTTCGGAATGGGACGCGCTCGCGCAACCGGGCCGTCCGCTCTTCCGCTACCTCAAGGTGAGCGGAGATTTCTTCGAAGCGACGGGATCCGATCTCCAGGCCCGTAGCATCGCGATCGAAACCCTGTCCGACCCGAACCTCTCGGAACGCCGCGAGGACTACGACGCGAGCGAAGAATGGAGCGTCGAGACGTCGGCCGACTGGATCGAGCTTCTCGACTCCTCCCGCCGCGCCGTTCGTTCGGCGCCGATCCGTCCCGGCACGCTCGTCACCTCGGTTCCCTACCGCATCAAACCCACGACGGAGACGATGAGCGGCGTGCGAAGCGCCTTCATCGACGTGAAGGACGCCAAGGGACTTCGCCACGCGCGGCTTCTCGTGACCGACATCCACGCCGAAGAACTCGTTTCCGCGCCCCAGCTCCTCGAAGACGCGCGGACCGAGGTCAGCTACCGCCTGCGAAAAGAAAACGTCACGGTTCCCGCCGGCCAGAACGTCCGTTTCTTCGTGCGCGTTCCGCGCGGGGCGACGGGTCTCGGCGTGCGCGCCGAAGCCGTCGGCGAAGCGCTCGTCGTCGCGACGATCTCGGGCCACGGCAAAGTGCTCGCGCAGGAGTTCCCCTTCCTGCACGTGCGGCAGGAAGGGTCGAAGCTCGTCCGCCGCCAGATCACGAACCAAGTCGCGGTGAGCACCGAGAAGCCCGGCCTCTACGAAGTCGTGCTGACGGGTCACGAGTCGGTCAAGACGTCGACCGTGCACCTCGAGATCCGCGCGAGCGGACTGAGCGCGCCGACCCAAGCCTTCATCGCGCCGAAGGGCGGTCCGGTCGTCGCCGCCAACGTCCTCGGCTCGTCGAAAGACAAGCCGAACGTGCGCACGACACCTTGGTTCCGCATCGAGCCGATCGGCGTCGACCTCAAGAAGCCCAAGCCACTCACGCTCACGACCGGATCGACGGTCTACCTCCCGTTGCCGCCGAAGCTCCTTCGTTTCAACGTGAACGTGAAACCCGAATCCGAAGACTCCTACCTCGCCGGGTCCTTCATGGATAGCGACTACCGGATCGTGAAATCCGAAACGGGTCCCGACGGCTTCTTGGTCTTTGCCGAGGCGCCCGCCTTCCTCGCGCTCAACGCCGTCTACCTTGAAAACCTCAAGGAGAAGATCCTCGTGTCGCTCGCGATTCCCGTGGCGGAGGCCCCGGCCGTGAAAGTCGCCGCCGGTCCCGCTCCCGAGGCTTGGGCCGCGCAGATCGCCGGATCGCAGCAGGCGGCTTCGGTCTTCACGACGCTCCTTTGGTCGGACCCCTATCTGGGTCCGCAGCCCATCCAAAAGACTCAGATCATCGGCGCGGCCGAAAAGGGGCCCGAGGCAACGGCCTCGACGAAAGCCCGTCTGCCGAAGCCTTTGTTCATCGAACGGGTGCGGCGCCGTCGATGAGGATCATCGGAGGTCAGTGGGGCGGCCGGCGCCTCGTCGCGCCCAAGGGCGACGCGACCCGTCCCACGACCGACGCCCATCGCGAGGCCCTCTTCAACATCCTCATGAACGGGATGGGGATCGAGCCCGTTTCGGTGCTCGATCTCTTCGCGGGGACCGGGGCGCTCGCCTGGGAAGCGCTCTCGCACGGCGCCGAACACGCCGTCTTCGTCGAAGCGGATCCGGCCGCGCTCAAGTCGATCGAATCGAACGCCGCGACCTTGGGCGTGCCGACTTCTCGCTACGCCGTCGTGCGGACGAAGCAGGTGAAGGATTGGGGCCGTCTCTTGGTCTCGCTCCCGCAGGCGCCCTTCGACCTGATTTTTTGCGATCCGCCCTACGGCAAGGATCTCGTCTCGCGCGCTTTCGATGCGCTCGAGCCCCACGCAGAAAAGCTCTTCAAGCCGGGGGCAATCCTCGTGGCCGAGATCGGTAGCGAAGACGAAGTTCCATCCGTTCCATCGGGCTGGAACAGCTTTAAGGATCGTAGCTACGGAATCACACGATTAATATTTTATCGCCGAGGAGAAACTCACTCCTTTTGATCCAATCAGACCATCGCTCATGATACTTTAGGCGATGTGAAAAAAGCAGGTTTTAGCTTAGTCGAGCTTCTCATCGCGGGATCAATCCTCGTCGTTCTCGTGATGGGAACATCCCAGTACCTTCTCGGCGGACTCAAAGCGCAGAAGCACGTCCAGAATGCCGTCGACTTCGACTTACTCAAGACCTCGCTAAACTTGGTGCTCAACACCAAGGCCTGCAACGGCGCTTTTTCGAGTCCGACGGGATCGTCCATCCAGTTTAATTTGCCGGCGGGAACGACCTGGGCAACCCTGAACTCGTCGCCACCCGTCAACATCGTTCCTGCCGGGACACCCATTCCGATCGGCCAGATCAAACTCGGAACCCAGATCGTCGCGAGCTCGATCCCGCCCTACGATGATCTCGGCGGCGGCCTCAAGATCTCGAAACTCGAAATTCCTGATGCCATCTATGACGGCGAGCAAGTCGTCATAGATCCCGTCACGTCCCTCCCCTTCACCTACAAGGCCTTCGCGGCTTCCGTGCTCGTACAAGCGACCAAACAAGCCGGAAGCACCGGCCCCCCCGTTCTTTCAAAGACCGTGGCCGTTCGCTTTCTCATCAACCCCTCGGCGACAAACTCGGGCATGGTGGAAAAATGTTCTCAACCCAGCACGACCTATCAGGGCGTCTGCTACGCCCTACGCCGGGAGGAAAGCGTGACGAGCCCTCATACGGGTTTTATTCGGGCGAACGGAACCGTCGTTTCGACGCTCGATGGACACTCGTTCTCCCAGGTCGCCGTCCTCAAAGGAGGCAGCGGCGCCGCCGTCACTTCGGGCATTACGGGTAACCCGCTGACGAGTTCAACCGGCGGCCCCTCGGCCGAGGGGGATTGGTTCGGCATCGAATGCAATTCGGCCCAAGGGTGGATCATGATGGGCTGCACGCACGCATCGCATCCAAACGACAATGACCTTATCATGAGCCAAAATGGCTGTTTTGGCGGGGTTAACGACGGCGATAGCGGTCGGAATATCGTCGACATCCGTTGTTGTCGCTAGCCGAAATTCCGAAGCAGCCGGCATCCTTTTCTACCGCAGACAGCAGTGCTAGCTTCGCGGGAATGAAGCGAAATGCCGTCTACGCGGGGAGTTTCGACCCCCCGACGAGCGGGCACCTCGACGTCATCCGTCGGGTTCAGCCCCTCTTTGACCGCCTCCACCTCGTCGTGGCGGTGAACGGCGCCAAGCATTCGCTCTTTTCGGCCGAGGAAAGGGTCGAGCTCCTGCGGGAGTCCGTCGCCGAGGTCCTACCGCGCGGCTCCTTCGAGGTTCACGCGCACCACGGCCTCATCGTCGACTTCTGCCGCGACCGCGGCATCCATTGCCTGATCCGCGGCCTGCGCGCCGTGAGCGACTTCGAGAAAGAGTTCCAGATGGCCGCCATGAACCGGCGCCTCGATTCCTCGATCGAGACCCTGCACGTCATGACGGACGAAAGTTTCTTCTTCGTGAGCAGTTCCCTCGTCAAGGAACTCGCCCATCACCGGGCCCCCCTCAAGGGCCTCGTCCCCCGGCCGGTCCTCAAGGCTCTCCGAGCCAAGGGTCTGCTTCCGAAACGGAGGTCCACATGATTCCCGCTCGCGTTTACTCGAGCCAAACCCTCGCCTTGCTCGATCGCGTTCGCGATTTGAAAGCCGCCGGTCACGACGTCGTTTCCTTCGCGGCGGGCGAGTCGGATTTTCCCACGTCCGATATCGTCGTGCACGAGGCCTTCGAGTCGGTCAAGCGCGGCAACACCCGCTACGTCTCGCCCTCCGGTCAGATGAACCTGCGCGAAGCCGTGGCCAAGGACTACCGCGATCGCCTGGGCGCAAGCTGGATCACGGCCGAGCACGTGCTCCCCACTTTCGGCGCGAAGCAAGGTCTCTACCTCGTGCTCGCTTCGCTGCTCGATCCCGAGGACGAAGTCCTCGTGCCCAAGCCCTATTGGGTTTCTTACCCCGGCCTCGTGAAGGCCTGCCGCGGACGCGTGATCGAAGTCACCACGCAAGAGGCGAACGCCTTCTTCCCAACCGCGGAAGAACTCGAGAAGGTCTATTCGCCGCAGACCAAGGCGCTCATCTTCTCGTCGCCGAGCAATCCGCTCGGCACGATGATCTCGGAAAGCCAGCTGCGCGACATCCTCGCGTGGTGCCGCCGTCGTCGCGTTACGCTCATCTACGACGAAATCTACGAGCGTCTCGTGCTCGATCCGGCGCACCGTCACGTTTGCCCGCTCGCGCTCGCGAGCGAGGCCGAGTCCGAGTACGTCGTCGCCGTGAACGCGACCTCGAAGAGCCTCGCAATGACGGGCTGGCGCCTGGGCTTCGTCCTTGGCACGAAGGCGAATCTCGACAACCTGCGCGCGATGCAGAGCCAGATGGTGACCTGCCTCCCGGGTTTCATCCAGGACGGCGCCGCGGCCGGCCTCGCCCAGGTCGACGCCATCCTCGCCCCGATCATCCAAGCCTACCGCGACCGCCTGAAGGTCCTGGTCGAAGCCCTCGAAAAGATCCCGGGCATCCGCTTCGTGCGACCGACCGGCGCTTTTTACGTGGCCGTCGACGTTTCGGGCGTCGTCATGCGCAAGGGCTACCGGAGCGACGTCGAGTTCGCCGAGCGCCTGCTCGCGCAGGAGCACCTCGCGGTGCTCGCGGGCACTTCGATGGGCATGCCGGGCTGGATCCGACTTTCTTTCGCGACGAGCCTCGACGACGTCAAACGCGGCGTCGAGCGTCTCGCCCGCTTCGTGAGCTAGACCCGCGCCTAGGCCGCGACGCGACGAGGACGTCGCATGACAAAACTAAGGACCTCCCGCGGGCGGCGCGGCGAGGGGCGAGCTCAGGACTTCGTAAGCCGCCGGCACGGCGTGGCGATAACCTTCGAAGACGAAGTAGAGCACCGCCCCGACGACCAGAAGGATGCCGAGCAGGAAAAGCGGCAGCGAATAGCGGTTACGCTTTCCGCCCGGCGGTTTGAGAAAATAGAAGATGAGCGAGATTCCGAGCGGGATCGCCCAAAAGGGAAAGGTCCGGACGACGATGTAAAAAGCGCCCACCGAACCCCCGCTCCCGCGCCCTTAGCCTTGGGCGAGGAGCTTCTTGAACTCGGCCGTCAACGCCGGCACGACCTGGAAGAGATCGCCCACGGCGCCGTAATCCGCGCGTTGGAAGATCGGCGCTTCCGGATCCGTGTTGATCGCCACGATGACCTTCGAGGTCTTCATGCCGGCCAAGTGCTGGATCGCGCCCGAGATGCCGCACGCGATGTAGAGGTTCGGGTTCACGGTCTTACCCGTTTGGCCGACCTGCATCGTGTGGGGAGCGAAACCCGAATCGACCGCGGCGCGCGAAGCGCCGACCGCCGCGCCGATGACGTCGGCGAGCTCCTGCAAGACCTTGAAGTTCTCGGCGTTCTTCATCGCGCGACCGCCGCTGACGATGCGCTCGGCTTCGCCGAGGTCGACCTTGCCGCCCGCGCCGCCTTGGACTGCGCTCGTCTTGACGCGCGAGTCGGCTTTGACCGCGACGGCTTCGACCGCCGCCGCCGCGCCGCCGCCGGCGCCCACGCCGAGGACGTTCGGGCGAACGGAGATGAGCGCCGGCGCCGCCTTGAACTTGAGCCAGGCGAAGTACTTGCCCGCGAGCATCGGACGGCGCACCTTGATCTCGGCGCCCTTCACTTCGAGGGCCGTCACGTCGACCGCGAGGCCGGCGTCGAGCCGCGCGGCGAGACGCGGGAAGAGGTCCTTCACGAGGCTCGAGGCCGAGCCCGCGAGGATCGTGTAGCCGCCGGCCTTGAAGGCATCGCCGATCGTCGCGGCGTAGGCTTCGGACTGGTAATACGCGAAGCTTTCGTGGGTGGCCGTGAGGAGCTTCTTGGCGCCTTGCGCGCCGACTTCCGCCGCGACCGAAGCGTCGACCTTGTCGGCGACGACGAGCGCGTGGACTTCGACGCCTTGGCTTTCGAGGGCGTGGATGACTTCGAGGCTAGACTTCTTGGCCTTGCCCGCTTTGAGTTCGGTGAGAACGAGAGCTTTCGACATTTCTACAATCCCCGTTTCCTTAGATGACCTTGGCTTCGTTGCGGAGAGCCTGGACGATTTGCTGCGCGATCTCTTCGGGCGAACCGGTGAACTTCTTGCCGGCTTTGCGTTCAGGCGGAAGCTCGAAGCCAACGTACTCGACCTTCGCGTTCGCGGCGCCGAGTCCGAGTGAAGCGAGGGGAACCACGTCGACCTTCTTCTGCTTGGCCTTCATGATGCCAGGGAGCGAAGCGTAGCGAGGGTTGTTGAGGCCCTTTTGCGCGCCGATGACGGCCGGGAAGGGAATCTCGAAGATTTCCTCGGCGCCGCCCTCGACGGAGCGGTTGCCCTTGGCGCTCTTGCCGTCGGCCGCGACTTCCATCTTCGTGACGACCGAGGCGTGGGGCCAGCCTAGGAACTCGGCGGTCATCTGCGGAACGGCCCAAGCGTCGTCGTCGATGGCTTGCTTGCCGCCGAGCACGAGATCGAAGGGGCCTTTTTGTTTGATCGCTTCGGCGAGGCCCTTGGCCACGACGAAGGAATCGAGCTTCTTGTAGTCGTCTTCCGTCGTTTGCACGTGGATGGCGGTGTCGGCGCCCATCGCGAGGGCCGTGCGCATGGCTTCCACGACGCGATCGGGACCGAGGGCGACGACGCAGACTTCACCCTTGAACTTGTCGCGAAGCTTGATGGCCTCTTCGACGGCGAATTCGTCGTAGGGGTTCAGGATGAACTTAACACCTTGCGTCTCAAGCCCCGCGGGACCCAAGTTCGCTTTCGTTTCGGTGTCGGGCACTTGTTTCACGAGCACGGCAATTTTCATAAGTTTCGAGAATATCGACCTCTCCCTCGCTTGCAACCTCTTGTCGCGACGAAGAACTGGCGCAAAGGGTCATAGGCAACAATCGCATTCGGGAGCCCTGTGCCGTGGCTGACCATGCGCCGCATCAGCGGATCCAGCTAACCCGGAAATCCTCAGGTCCCCCTCAGAATTTTCAGGATTTTGGCCGAAAAGAACTCGAAGGAGCCTCAGACAAAGTGTCGGCACTACGCATTCCCGATCTGCTCGTTCGCGAGAACCTTCTGACCTCGCGTCAGATGGAAGAGCACGTCGCGGGCGCGCAGAAGAAGAACGTGCGCCTGCTCGAGCACCTGCTCGCGAGCAACGCCGTCGACGAACAGACCCTGCTGCAGTTCCTCGCACGGCACGCGCGGCTCACCATCATGGACCTTTCCGACATCGATCTGGGTCCCGACATCGTCCAGCTCTTGCCGGGCGCGCTTTGCCACAAGCACCGCATCCTGCCCGTCGGCCGCCGGGGCGATACGCTCGTCATCGCCGTGAGCGACCCGACGAACGTCCACGCGCTCGACGAGATCCGCTTCCAGACCAAGCTTCGGGTCGAGCAGGTCCTCGCGCTGCCGTCCGTGCTCCGCAGCCTCATAGACCGCTACTACGCGAACGATTCCTCGCTCAGCAAGGCGCTCGCCTCGATGGGCGACCTCGAGGGCGCCTCCGAAGTCGACTCGAACCAAAACTCGGCGGGCCAAGACGGCTTCTCGCAGGACGACGCGCCGATCATCCAGTTCGTCTCGGGCATCCTGGTCGACGCCATCCGCAAGAAGTCCTCCGACATCCATATCGAGCCTTACGAGTCCGACTTCCGGGTTCGACTTCGCATCGACGGCGACCTCGTGGACGCCATGCGCCCGCCCAAGAACATCCAGAACGCGCTCATCGCCCGCATCAAGGTCATGGCGAAGATGCGCATCGACGAGAAACGCTTGCCCCAGGACGGCCGCGTCCGTCTGCGACTTCCCGACGGCAAGATCGTCGACTTCCGCGTGAACACCCTTCCCACCGTGCACGGCGAAAAAGT
Source organism: Bacteriovoracaceae bacterium UBA2428 (assembly GCA_002343545.1). Taxonomy (GTDB): domain Bacteria; phylum Bdellovibrionota; class UBA2428; order UBA2428; family UBA2428; genus UBA2428. The sequence goes on along the minus strand of DDRA01000043.1, from coordinate 49,300 downwards.
CGTGCTCCGGATTCTGGACCGCAGTAACGCCGCGGTCTCGCTCGAGAAACTCGGTTTCGAAAAGGACGAGCTCGAGCGTTTCGTCACGGCCATCAAGAAGCCTTGGGGCATGTGCCTGGTCACCGGCCCGACGGGCTCCGGTAAGACGACGACGCTCTACGCCGCCCTCAACCTCCTGAACCAGGTCGACGTGAACATCTCCACGATCGAAGATCCCGTCGAGTACAACTTCACCGGGATCAACCAGGTCCAGGTTCGCGACGACATCGGACTCAGCTTCGGAGAAGCGCTCCGATCCTTGCTCCGCCAAGACCCCGACATCGTCCTGCTCGGCGAAATTCGGGACAAAGACACCGCCGAGATCGCTTTCAAGGCCGCGCTCACGGGCCACATGGTCCTTTCGACGCTTCACACGAACGACGCGCCGTCGTCGATCATGCGCCTCAAGGACATGGGCGTCGACGCCTTCCTCATCAACTCGGCCGTGCAGATGGTCCTCGCGCAGCGCCTCGTCCGCCGCGTCTGCTCGGACTGCAAGGAAGTCGACACGCGCCACTCCCGCGAAGAGCTCCAGAAGATGGGCTTCCCCGCGCACATCCTCGACAAGTTCAAGCCCGTCCGGGGTAAGGGTTGCCCGAGCTGCCGCAACACGGGTTACCGCGGCCGCGTCGCGGTCCACGAAGTCATGGTCGTCACCGAACGCCTCCGCGAGAAGATCGGCGCGGGCGCCACCACCGAGGAGCTCCGCAAGGCCGCCGTGGCCGAAGGGATGCGCACCCTCAAGGTCAACACCCTCCGGAAGATCGTCTCGGGCGTCTGCTCGGTCGACGAGATCCAATTCGTGACGACGGACGACTGATGAGCGATCGATACGATCTCGGCATCTTGATCAAGACCATGATGGAGCAAGGGGCTTCGGACATGCACTTGTCCGTGGGCGCCCCGCCCGCCTACCGCGTGAACGGCCAAATCGTGCGCGCCAAAACGAGGCCGCTCACCGGTGAAGATACGAAGAACATCTGCTACGCGCTCATGACCGAGGCACAGCGCAAAAAATTCGAGGTTGACCACGAGCTCGATTTCGCCTTCGGCTACAAAGGCCTCGCGCGAATCCGCGCGAATGTCTTCGTCCAGCGAAACTCCATCGCCGCCGTTTTCCGCCGCCTCGAGAGCGAGATCCGTCCTCTCGAATCGTTAGGCTTCAACCGACAGATCCAGGGCCTGACCGACCGGCCCCACGGTCTCGTGCTCGTGACTGGCGCGACCGGGTCCGGCAAGTCCACGACCCTCGCCTCCTTCCTCGAGCGCATCAATGCGACCAAACGCGCGCACATCGTCACGATCGAAGATCCGATCGAATACACCTTCAACCACAAGCTCAGCCTCGTGAACCAGCGCGAGGTCGGCGCCGACTGTAAGAGCTTCGCGACCGCGCTGCGCCAGGTCCTGCGAGAGGACCCCGATGTCATCATGGTGG
>DDRA01000043.1:47524-47677 GCA_002343545.1 Bacteriovoracaceae bacterium UBA2428 | reverse complement strand
TCATGGTGGGCGAGATGCGGGACCGCGAGACCGCCGAGTCCGCCCTCCGTGCGGCCGAGACGGGTCACCTCGTCTTCTCGACGCTGCACACGAACGGCGCGATTCAGACCATCACGCGCGTCGTCCAACTTTTCCCGCCCGAATCCCAGGACT